>JAPKDJ010000064.1 GCA_026421245.1 Akkermansiaceae bacterium
TCAAGGGTGGGTGTTTCGATGATGTCATGATCGATGAACTGTCCCCACTGCCAGAAATAGTCCGTGGCTCCCCGGGCGTTGATGGTCGACCCGCTTTGGGCGACGATCGCGTTGCTGATAGCAAGAGCCGAAGGACGGCTAGCACCGGAGGGCGTTGAGGAGCCGTCAGCATAAGCATTCTCGAAGAGATGAATGGCTGGAACCTTTCGTTATTTTTTCGGGAGACGAAACTCTAGGGGGTATCGTACTTCCGGTTCCGTTGATCAGGAAAGAAATTTTGGAAGCTCGACATCAAGCGCGTCGAGGAGTTCTTGCATCGTTTCGGATGTCTCATTCCCCATGTTTGAAATGCGGAAAGTCTTTCCCTTGATCTTCCCGTAGCCGCCATTGATGGCGAAGCCGTGGTTGGAGATGACTGATCGAATCCAACCGGCCTGGTCGAGGTTTTCAGGTGTGACAAAGCAGGAGAGGGAAAGGGAACGGAAGCCTTTGGGCGGGAGTAGTTCAAAGCCGTGACGCTTTCCCCAAAGATGAACCATGGCGTTATTCGCTTTGTGGCGATCAAATCGGGATCCGAGTCCTTCGGTGAGCATGGTGTCAACTCGTTCGCGCAGCGCATAGAGATGAGGAATCGCCGGAGTGGAAGGGGTGTTGTCTTTTGCGTCGTTCTTGGAAAACTCACAGAAATCGAAGTAGTATCCACGGTCTTCCACGGACGCGGCTCGCTCCAAGGCCGCATCCGAGGTGACGAAAACGGCGAGGCCGGGAGGAAGGGCGATGGCTTTTTGAACACCTGCGAGGAGGACGTCGATTCCTAGCTCGTCGAAGTTGATAGGCATGGCCGAGAGTGAGGAAACGGTGTCGACGACGAGGAGAATATCATCGAAGGACTTTACGACGTCCGCAATTTCCTTGAGAGGATTAAGAGTGCCTGTTGAGGTCTCATTGTGAACGAGTGTGACGGTGTCAAAGCCACCCTCGGAGAGTTTTTTGCGAACAGCCTCTGGGGCGATGGGTTGTCCCCATTCGACCTGAATTTTATCGGCTTCTTTTCCGCAGCTTTGTGCGACTCCATACCATTTGTCTGAAAAGGCACCGCAGCAGAGGTTGAGGACCTTCTTTTTCACGAGATTTCGAATGCACCCTTCCATGACGCCCCAAGCAGACGAAGTTGAGAAGAAGACCGGGCGGATTGTTCCGACCACCTGGCGAATTCCCGGTTGGATGGAAGAATAGAGTTCTTCGAAGTCTTTGCCTCGGTGCCCGATGGCTGGTCCGGCCATGGCAGCGTAGGTTTCAGGGGCGACGTCCACAGGACCCGGAATGAACAGCTTTGGCTTAGACATTGCGCGGGAAGCTGCCTCGCAATGATGGTTCTGTCGAGTCGTTTTCAATTCCAACCGAGAGGAGGAGGGGAAACCGCCAGATTGATCGAAAATCATATTCACTTGATTCTTCGGAAATGCGTGACATCCGATGGTTTTTCTTTCATAGATAGGGAAAGCAACCAATGAGGAGACGAAAGATTTTACAGCTGTGTTCCAGCACCTTGATTGCGCTTCCGGCCTGTTCAACAAAAAAGGATGCCCTGGGCCTCGGTGTGGGCAATAACAATTCAGCCCTTGCGACGTATCCCAATCCCCAATCGGCCAAAATGGGAGCCAATACCCAGTATCGCCCTCCAGCCTATGTGAACAATGGGTTACGCAATCCCAACATAGATCTCCCATCGTCATTCAACGGAAAAACAGTGACTCATTCGCGTGGACTTTCGTCCAGCCCATTCGTGGCGATGACCTTTGATGACGGGCCTCATCCTCGAAATACGCCGCGGCTTTTGGATATTCTTCGAGCACGTAACATTAGGGCGACCTTTTATGTGATTGGAGGAAATGTTGATCGATACCCTCACATTGTTCGTCGGATCGTTGCCGAGGGACATGAAATCGGGAATCATACCTACACTCACCGCAAACTTACTTCACTGAGCGATTCCGAGGTCAAAAAGGAAATGCGGCGAACGCAGGATGCCATTGTCCGCGCTGCAGGTGTAAAGCCTCGGACCATGCGCCCCCCCTATGGAGCGCTTTACCAGCGACAGCGTAGCTCTATCTTCTCAGACTTTGGTTACCCAACCATTATGTGGTCGGTCGACCCTCTCGATTGGAAACGCCCCGGACCTTCGGTTGTCAAATCACGGATCATTTCAAAGGCCCACAACGGAGCAATTATTTTAGCCCACGATCTTCATGCGCCTACGGTCGATGCGATGCCTGGGACCTTCGATGGACTGCTCTCACGCGGTTACAAATTCATCACTGTTTCCCAGTTACTCGCACAAAAAAGGCTGGCGTAGCAGACCGCGCGACCGATTTTTCTCATCTCCCCAAAAATGTTTGGCGAAAGCTACTTTGCGACGAGACGGCGACTGACCGATGCGGTTGTGGCCGTTCGCAAGCTGGGCGAAACGACGGGTGCGGATGTCTCATCCCTCGCAGACGAAGGGTCCTTTTTGAAAGGGCTACGGAGTCCGTTTCTTTTTGTAGTCTGCGGAGAAGTCAATGCGGGAAAATCAACCTTGTTGAATGGTCTTTTTGGACAGGACCTCTGTAAGGTGAACGTTTTACCGGAGACGGAGACAGTTCATTGGTATCGGTGGGGAAAAGAGGCCAAGACAGTACATCCCACTCCGACCCTCGAGGAACGGTTTCGGCCCATCGATTTTCTCCAGGACTTCAACATCGTCGATACTCCTGGAACCAATTCGATTGTCCCGGGGCACCAGCCTATCACTGAACGCTTCCTGCCGGTTGCTGATCTGCTTCTATTCGTTTTCCCGGTCAGCAATCCTTGGGGAGCTGCCACCTGGCAGTTTATTTCCCGCCTGCCCGAGAAACAACTGAGGAATGTTGCTTTTGTTTTGCAGCAGGCTGACCTGCGCGAGGAGGCCGATATTGCGGTCATCCTTGAACATATGAAGACATTGGCGGAGCAAAAGACGGGAGCTCGCCCGGAGATCTTTCCAGTGTCCGGAAAGATGGCTATCGAGGCAAAGAAGGCCCAACCTTTTTCAGAAAACATTTGGAAAAAAAGTGGATACCCAGCCTTGGAAGCATACATTTCGAAACGAGTCTCGGAAAATCCGGAACGGCGACATGTCTTGCAAGAGGTCAGAGACTCTACGCAAGTGTCTCTTCGGAAAATTGAAGAGAAAATCGAAGATCGGACTGCCACCCGCGACAGCGATCAAAGGTTTTTGAGGGAGCTCGAGAACGAGGTCGATATTCGAAGGGAGGAACAGGCCAAGGTTCTGTCAGAAAGACTGACCGGGCTCGGAGAAGTATTCGTGGGGCAGGGGCAGCAAGTAACCGCGACTCTGGCCTCTCGAATGTCAATTCTGCAAAGTTTGATCTCATTATTTCAACAGGAAACTTTACCAACCCAGATCGAAAAGGGACTTACGGAGGCCGTCAAGGAAGCGGTCGAGGGACGCGCTGGTGAGGATGGGATCGAGTTGGTGCAAAATTGCCGTAACCACTGGGAAACCGTAGAACCTCGGATTCGGGAGAATCTCGCGGTCAGTGCTCCCGACTTTGAAAAGGAAACTGAATCTCTTTCCGGCACACGCGAAAGGTTCGTGAGGCGCCTCGGAAGGTCTGCAAAAAAAGGAGTGGCCCAGCTCAAGCTTCTAGGGGCTCTCGACATGCAGATGGAGAATCGCCGGGCGGTGCTGCGGCGGTACATGGTCGCAGTTTTTTGCTCTCTGATTACGGCTGGGGTCTTAGGTGGAATGAATCTCCACCCATGGCCGTGGGTGGGAATTTCGGCAGCGCTGCTATTGTTGGCGGCGGTAGGAATCTATGCAAATAAATCCCGTAATACTCTTTGTAAGGATTTTATCGAGCGAATCGAGAACCTTCAGAACTCGTTTGCTGATTCGTTGACTGATGACTACAAGGAGGGAGTTCGCGAATTCTATTTTGAATACGGCGGGCTCTTTGAGATTGTTCGGCGTCGCATTGCCGATCAGAAACTCCTTTTAAAGCCGCAGTTGAAGCGTTGGAATGATCTCTTCTTGGAGCTCAAGGCCATTGAACAGGAAATTTAGACCGACATCACACGACTCCATGTCATCTCCCACTTCATCAGCCCTTGGTTCAGAGAGTCTCATCTCTGGGATCGAAACGGGATTGATGCGCCGCACTCTCAAGGCGATGATTCTTTCGCGGATACTGGAATCGAAGCTCTCTAGTCTCTACAAAGCGGGCAAGATCGTGGGGGGGGTTTATCTGGGGACGGGTCAGGAAGCGTTTTCAGCCTCTCTTGGATCTTGCCTTGATCAGAGTAAGGATATTTTCGCCCCATTGATCCGCGACCAAGCAGGAAGGACTGCCTTTGGCGAACCGGTCATTGAAGCGACCCGGACCTATCTGGGGTCGGTTCTTGGACCAATGCGCGGCCGCGACGGGAACATTCACCGCGGTCGCCCCGACCAACGACGTCCCGCTATGATTAGTCATTTGGGGGCGTCCGTATCGGTTGTCGCGGGTATGCTCATGGCACGACGAATGAAGGGTGAGCTTGGGGGTGTGGTCGGGGCAACGTGTGTCGGGGATGGTGCTACCTCAACAGGAGCCTTTCATGAAGGACTGAATCTGGTAGCGGTTGAAAAACTCCCGATGGTCGTGTTGGTGGCCGACAACCAGTTTGCTTACTCTACCCCCCGTGAACGGCAGTTTGCTTGTGAAAATCTTTTGGATCGGGCACGTGGTTACGGGGTCGCTGGCCGGGAGGTCGACGCGACTGATCTAGTGGAGTGTTTGGGGGGGGTTCAAAAGGCGGTTGAGGCGGCTCGTTCGGGGGAAGGTCCCCAGATGGTTGTGGGAAAACTTCTCCGCCTCTGCGGTCATGGTGAGCATGACGATGGGTCTTACGTGGCTGCAAAACTCAAACAATCCCCCTTGGGTCGGGATTGTCTTGAGGTGGGGATACGACAGGTCATCGAGCTTGGACTCACCACGCCCGAAGAAGTCGCCCAATGGAAAACCGAAGCTGCCGAAGAAGTTCAGGAGTCGGTTGCGAGGGCTCAAACCGACCCGACCCCGGATCCTTATCTTGAAGATTGGCGGGCAGTTTCAGAGGAAGGAATGCAGTAATGAGTGTGACCTATATCGATGCAATTCATCAGGCGCAATTGGAATTGCTGCGTGAGCGGGAGGATGTCTTTCTCTATGGACAGGATATTGGAGCTTTCGGAGGAGCGTTCAAAGCGACCAAGGGACTGCAGGAGGAATTTCCGGACCGGGTTCTCGATTCTCCCATCAGTGAAGATGCCATGGTGGGGATGTCGATTGGAGCTGCTATCAGCGGAATGCGGCCTATTGTAGAAATGCAATTCGCGGATTTTTCATCAATCGCGTTCAACCAGATCGTCAACAATGCAGGGACGCATTATTACCGCACCGGAATACCGATTCCAATTACGGTGAGACTTCCGTGTGGTGGAACTCCCGGATCCGGTCCGTTTCACAGCCAAATGGTCGAGACCCTTTACGGTCATTATCCCGGAGTGATTGTCGTCACGCCTGCGACGGTGTCCGATGCCTATCATTTGTTGAAGCAATCAGTCCTTCTTGATGATCCTGTCGTTTTTTGTGAGCACAAGTTCCTTTATCGCTGGCTCAAGACCGCCGAAATCGATCCCGAACCTCTTCCTTTGGGAGTCGCCCGAATCACCCGGCCCGGAAAGCATGCCACTGTGGTGACCTACAGCGCGATGGTTCACGAAGCGGTGCGAGCTGCCGATCGCCTCGCCTTGGAAGGTTGGGAGATCGAGGTAGTGGATCTTCGTTCGGTCAAACCTTTGGACATGGACACCGTGATTGCTTCAGTGGCCCGGACTGGTCGTTTGCTTGCGTTGGGTGAAGCCTTTCCATGGGGGGGAGTGACAGCCGAGGTGGTTTCCCAAGTGGTCGCAGAAGGCTTTCATCTTCTCGATGCCGCGCCCATGCGCTTAAACGCTAAGGACACCCCGATTCCGTATCATCCCGATCTCTGGGCAGCTCACCGTCCGACCCCCGAATCCATCGTGGAAAAACTTCGCGAACTCCTTAATCTCTAACTGCTATGCCCCAGGTTCCCATCATCATGCCCCAACTCGGCGAATCAATCGCCGAGGCCCGCATTTTGCGATTGCATATTGCAATCGGAGATACCGTGGTCGCCGACCAAGAGATCATCGAGGTCGAGACCAATAAAGCCACCATGGCGGTGACCACTCTTTGCGGTGGAACCGTGACCGAAATTCGGGGAGATGAGGGGGTGGACTATGCGGTGGGAAGTCTTCTTGGGATTCTCGAGGCAAGTGAGGAGGAAATTTTACGAACCGGTGCTCCAACGATGGGAGAGCAAGCGGACGAGGGTTCGACAGGCGAAGAGCAAGAGGACTCAAATCTTCATTTTCGTCAAACTGAACAGAGTTACGAAGAGCCCAAACTGGTTGAGCCAAGCGTGAAGGGCTTGCCCGTCCCGGCGGGGATGAAAGGGGCCCACTACATTTCCCCCAGAATGCGAGCACGCATGGATGATTTGGGACTCCGTGAGGCCGATATTTCTGCAATTGCGGGAAGTGGCGCTGGAGGAAGAGTGACGGTTGAGGATCTCGAACAATTCCTCGAGTACATTTCCGGATGGCCTCATAGTAATGCGTCTCCGATGCGGTTGTCGGTGGCCGATGCCATGCGCCGGAGTTGGTCACGTCCTCTGGCTTCCGTTGGTTTACCCGTGGTTCTTGATCCGGTTTTAGAACATCGTTCCCGCCAAGATCCAAAACCCGGACTTACCCTGTATGTTCTCCGAGCCTTTGCAATCGCACTCGCCGAGGAACCTGCCACAGCGGGATTTTTGATTGGTGAAAAGATCGTTCATCCGCGCGCCTATGACATTGGGGTGGCCGTGCAGGTGGAAGACGGGGTGATGGTTCCAGTCCTTCGGAATGTTGATCAATTAAGAGTTTCCGAACTCGCCGAAGCCTACGGCCAACTGGTGGCTCAAGCCCGAACTCGAAAGCTGACCCCGGAGCAAACGCAGGGAGGCATTGCCACCCTGACCAATTTTGGAACCTTTGGCTTAAAATGGGGAACGCCAATTCCGCTTCCAAATGAAACTTTAATTCTGGGCCTAGCGGCCGGAATTAAGCAGCCCCGCTGGAGTGATGAAGTCGGGGCTTTTGTTCCGGTCACTGAGACCGAACTTTGCCTAACCTTTGACCACCGCGTGGTCGATGGAGGAGGAGCGGGACTTCTTCTCCAGCGAATTGCGACGCTACTTCAATCGCCCGAAAAGCTTTAGAAACTCAAGTTTGCTTTTCCAGAGGTAAGTTTCCGCACAAATCAAGGCGATCACTGCGATTAGAGGAAGTGGCCCATGGCCG
This sequence comes from Akkermansiaceae bacterium, assembly GCA_026421245.1. GTDB lineage: Bacteria > Verrucomicrobiota > Verrucomicrobiia > Verrucomicrobiales > Akkermansiaceae > SW10. Next base: position 7,433 of record JAPKDJ010000064.1, read on the forward strand.
GGAAATCCAATGAAGAGAGCGTGACTTGCGAGGGTTCCAAGCGTCGTCCCCGCGATGAGCAAGTCTCCTTTGAGACTCTACTTTGGAATTAAGAGGAGGATGACCGCGATGAGTTCAACGACTCCCGTTCCAATGCGTATCGCCCCTTAGAGTCCGGGATTACCGAAGGCGTTTCCAGCCAGTTTGGTAAAGAGGTCCGCTGATTCCTGTGCTCCACCAAATTTAAAAGGAAGCATTTGGTCGCCAATGACAGCAGGAATGAATCGGAGGGTCCAGGCGTCATGAGTCTAGGTGGCTCGTGAACTCACTCTATTCCGAAAAAGAATCACCCAAGCAGGCTTTCAAAATGATTTCGATCTCGGCAAGCCTTCCGGTCCCTTGATATCCGCAAGCAAGGTCACCCTCGGCGGGATCGATAAAGGTGACGCCATCTTTTATGAGTTGGGCCAAATTACGTTGAGTGGCGGGATGATGCCACATCTTGCCATTCATCGCGGGGGCCATGAACTTAGGCGTCTCCGGAGGAAGCGCCAGGTAGATGGAGGAGAGAGGATCGGGAGCAAGGCCATTGGAAAATTGGCCAAGAGTATCGGCACAGGCGGGAGCGACAAGGAAGAGGTCGGCATTGTCGGCAAGTTCGATATGCCCGGGTTTCCAGGAATTTTTTTCGTCCTCAAATGAAACGAGGACAGGCTGTCGTGAGAGAACTTGCAAGGTGAGCGGAGTGATGAACTCGGTGGCCGCCCTGGTCATGACGACATGAACCTCATGATCAAGTTTTGTCAGTTGGCTGGTGAGATCGGCCGCTTTGTATGCCGCGATTGAGCCGGTGATTCCGAGAACGATATTCATTTGAGACGGGAGACGCGAAGCCGCTCAGCCAAGATGAGCGATTTAAAGTTAAGGTAATCTTCCTCACGGGTGGCGGAAAGCAAGCGATAGGAGTATTTCGGCCAGTGACTCATTTCTTCGAGGGCATTCTTCATGCGGAGAGCAATGACATCCTCGGCATCGGTTCCACGTCCGGTGAGGCGGGCCAGAAGTTCGTCTTCGCTTGGGGGCATGACAAAGAGGTCAATGAGGGCCGTTTGGATTCCTTGGTCGGCACATCCCCGAACTTGGGTGGCTCCTTGCACATCGATATCCATGACCACATCCGTGCCTGTAGTCAGGTGATCCAAAACCTCAGATTTGAGGGTGCCATAAAAATTCCCGTGAACCTCGGCGTGCTCTAAAAGTTCTCCCGCTTCGATTCTAGCGGTAAAGTTTTCCTTCGTTAAAAAGTGGTAGTCCCTCCCATTCACTTCGCCCTCCCGTGCCGGTCGCGTTGTGCACGAGATTGAATAATGAGCCTCTTTCTCGTCGGCCAAACGACGACAAAGCGTGGTTTTCCCCGAACCCGAAGGTCCTGAAACCAGTAAAAGTATCCCTGTCCGCTCGGTCACGGGCGGAGGTTAAGGGCTGGAGATGAGGAGGTAAAGAAGGGAGCGGGTCGCGCCCGAAAGAAATTTCGGATCAATACAATAAGGACGTATAATTACATTCACCTCATGAAGATTCTTTTTGAGGCTGACCTTAAATATTGAGGAGCTAGAGTCTGGCTATGCCGACGGTAGAAGTGATGTCCGAGACTCTGGCCAGCCAAGTGGCGGCTGGTGAGGTTATTGAGCGGCCGTCGAGTGTGATCAAGGAATTGGTAGAGAATGCCATCGATGCGGGGGCACGGAAGATTGAAGTGGAGATTCAGCGGGGTGGGGTGGCGATGTTGCGGGTGCGCGATGATGGCTGCGGGATGGGACCCGAAGACGCGGTGAGATCGTTGGAACGTCATGCCACGAGCAAGTTGCGGACGTCGGAGGATTTGAATGGGATCGCGACGCTGGGATTTCGGGGAGAGGCTCTGCCGAGCATTGCGAGTGTGTCGAGGTTCGTCATGCTGACCCGCGAAGCTGATACGGTGGAGGGAACCGAGGTGAAAGTAGATGGCGGGAAGGCTCACGAACCGAAGGCGGTGGGGTGTCCGGTGGGAACGAGCATTGAAGTACGGGATTTGTTTTACAACGTTCCGGCGCGGAAGAAATTTTTAAAGGCCGAGTCGACCGAGTCGGCGCACATTGATCATCAGATCCGGCTGCACGCACTTTGCACACCGGGAATCGGTTGGGTGCTGCGTAAAGACGGGCGGGTGGCTTTGGATCTTCCGGCGACTTCAGATCGGAGGGTGAGAATTGAGTCGATGAGCGGAGGGGAATCGGGAAAATCCTTGATCGAGGTGCCCAGGCATGAGCGACGGGGAATCACGATCGAAGGGGCCCTTCTTCCGGCGTCTTTTGCGAGGCGGGGGCGAAAACATCAGTATGTCTTTTTGAACGGTCGGCCGGTCGAGAATCAAACAATTTCGCGCGCCCTGAAAGAAGCTTTTAAAGGTGGCTTACAGGAAGGCCTTCAGCCTGCCGCATGGCTTTGGATCACGATGAATCCAGCGCTGGTGGATGTGAATGTTCATCCTGCAAAACGAGAGGTCCGGTTCGCGGAGCCTGCGCAGGTTCGCATTGCCGTCATGGATGCGGTGGGAGAGGCGCTAAGAGCCAAACCGATTGCACCACCAGTTTTAACATCTAAACCTCAAACTAGTTCTGCTGTCCCTCTCGAAATGGCGGGTGGTTCACAACGGGTGGTTCGCGAGAGGGATGCCGACTCTACCCCGGAGAAGAGTGTGCCTTCTAAAGCGATTTGGAGACATCAGGAACAGCGGGAACTTGAGGTGGAAACAGAGGAGGGGATGGGCGCGCCAGATTTCCGAATCGTCGGTGTGCTGTCGGATCGTTACGCACTTCTGGAGGGGGAAGAGGGATTGGTTTTACTCGAGCCAAAAGCAGCACGGGAGCGGATTTTTTATGAGCGTTTGATCGAAGGGGGAGAGGAGATTGATTCTCAAGGGTTGCTCGTTCCGGTGCTGCTGGAGCTGGATGCGCGGGATGTTGATTTGCTCATGAGGCATCGGGAGCATTTTGATCAAGCAGGATTCACTTTGGAATCGTTCGGAGGACAGACTGTGACAATTTCGGCTGCGCCGGCCTTTTTGAATTCGGGTGATGTGAAGCGGGCCCTCATTGATTTAGTGGATCTCGTCGTTGATCGCGATGCTGGATCACGGGTGAAGCGGTTGGCTTTTGAAGGCTTCGCGGCGAAGGTGGCATTGATCGGCGGGAGGCAGGACGGATGGAGCGTTTCATCGTTGCCTTCATTGCTGGAGGAACTTTTTCGATGCGATTTGCCCTATTGTGATCCGGCCGGAAGACCGACTTTGGTGCAGATTTCATTTCAGGAATTGGATCGTAAATTCGGAAAAAGGTGAGGTCGGTTTGTGTGGTCAATCACGTCGGGCTTTCACGCTGGCGTATGCTCTGTCCGAAATCAAAATGGGGGCGTAGGGCGCGCCTGAATACTGCCGACAAAAAACCCAGGGTCCGTTCCCTGGGTTGAATTGGTTCACCTCTTACAAGGCCCAAAGGGCTATTTTACTTGTGATCCTCCGCGTAGTGCTTTTTTAAGGAGCCGCGGGCAAAGTCGTTTTTAAGATCACGCCAAACGAGGTGGGCATGATTGGCATCGTTTTGCGTATTGGCGTATTCGATGATGAAGTCGACACCTTGAATACGGAAATAGTGGGCTCCGTTACGCTCGAGGGAACCACCCCAGGCGAAGTGCATTTTTTTGCGTTGGGTGGTGTGAATTTTACGCAAGTTCTCGTTGGTAATTTCCTGACGCTGCATCGAGGCGACATCGTCGATGATGGCAAGGAGCTGCTTAATTTCCTCGCCCGTCAGCTTATCTGAAGTCACACCCTGCACTTTTTGCGCCTTGGCTGTGCTGTCCTGTGCAGTGAGAATTTCCTTCGGTGCCTGCTCAGAAAACACGGGCGATTTTCCGGCTTTGATGAGTCGGTTTGCGAGTTCCCGGCCGGCGTCCTCAATCTCGCCAAGTGGGCGCAGTCCTTTAAGAGGTCCTTTCTTTAATTCGGCGGGATTGGTTCCATAGAAGGCAGGAAGCCCGATCACCTTATCACCGAGGATAGAGAAGTTGAGAGAGAGGTGGTGACCTTCAAAGCGCCATCCCCAGGGTTTGGTGAGAGAGGGGTCGCCGAAGATGGCGATGTTGTATTTCTCGGTGTTACGAACTTTGGGGTCGCCACCGCGGCTTCGGAGAACTTCCTCCAGAGTCATGATCTGAGTGGCGGTGAGCAGGCCTTTTTGAGTGAGCCCGGTTCCCAAAAGGCCGAAAGCAAGGTGCTGTTGGTGGGGTTTGAGCGCATCAAAGCGGACGCCTTCGCGATCCATGGGAATGAAGTGCCAGTTTTCGCGCTCTTTATTTTTGAACTCGAATTGGGCGGCCTTGCTTTGAGTTTGATCAAGACTGGCAAGAAAGACCGTGGAGGCCTTGATCATTTCGCTGGCAGCAGGATTATGATTGTGTCCCTCATGGGCGAAAACGGCGGATGTCATGGTTGCGAGAAGAATTGGGAATCTCATACCCCAAGAATACTGCGCGCAACGGTGAAATAAATCACCATTCCTGAAACATCGACAATTGTTGTGATCGCGGGAGCTGCAATGACCGCCGGATCCATCTTGATGGCCCGCGCTCCGATGGGCAGAAGAGCGCCAATCAGAGTCGAAGTGGCAACCTGGGCACCGAGAGCAATCGCAACTGTAATGCCGAATTGTGTGAAATTCACTCCTGCGGGTAGAGTGAACTGGAGAGCAGGCGGAGCGAAAACAGCAAAAAGGCCAATGATAACTGCTAAAAGAGCCCCCAAAAGAAGCCCCAGCCGAAATTCCTTCCACGCAACGCGTCTGGTATCCTCCGGATCGAGTTCGCCCAGTGCCATCGCCCGGATCACCATGGTTGAGGCCTGTCCACCCGTGTTCCCACCAGCGGCAACGACCATGGGCAAGAAGAGCGACAAGAGATAGACCTGCATGAGAGTGGCCTCAAATCGCATCATGACAAAGCCCGAGAGAATCGCGAGGAACGCCAAAATGACGAGCCAACCGCAGCGGCGCTTGAAATGGGATGCTACGGAGGTATTGAGGTAGGTTTCTTCCGATTGATCGCCGGAGATACCGGCCCCTTTTTCAATATCCTCGGTGGATTCCTCCTCGAGAATCTCGAAAGCATCGTCAGCAGTAATGACACCCAGGAGCCGGTTTGATTCATCAACAACGGGTAAGATGAGCATATCGTAACGCGAGATCATCTGAGCGGCGTCTTCCTGGTCCGCTGTGGCGAGAATCGAATGATCGATATCTTGAACAAGGTCGTGAACGGCGACATCCCATGCGTTAAACGCCAAATCCCGAAGACGGATCTTGCCGATGAGCTTGTTCTCTTCATCTACCACAAAAATGCGAGCAAGCGTGCCGGTGGATTCCAAGTCTCCCCGGAGATGGTCGATTGCCTCCTTGACTGACATTCCTGCGAGAATTTTACCAATCTGGGTGGTCATGCGGCCACCAGCGGTCTCTTCGCCGTATTTCAGGAGATTACGGGTGTCTTTCTGAGTTTCTTCATCCAGAAGCTCAAGATAATCTCGGCGCTTAGAATCACTGACGTCTTGGAGGATATCAACACGGTCGTCGTCCGGAAGAGAGTCGAGAATCTCGCGTTGTTCTTTGGGCTCGAACGAATCGAGGGTTTCCTCAACAAGAGTGTCGGGAAGCTCGGCCAGAATGTCGGAGAACTTTTCGGCACCAAGGAGCTCGGTGAGAAAGGTTCGTCCTTCGGGCGCGGCATCCTCGTAAAGTTCAGCGAGATCGGCGTGGTGCAAATCCTTGCACAATTCGCGAACGAGTCGTTCGTCACGTCGTTCGATCGCTTCTTCGGCTCTTTCGAGAATTTCAGCCAGTTCTTCAGACACGTGCGAAAACTGGCTCGCTGGTGAAACTTGCGCAAGGACTCATTACTGACGATTCCGTTGGATGTCCCACCAAGCAGCCAACCCGAGAGTAACTTCACACAATATATGTAATGCGGAATTGATGAAAGGAGGCGCTCCAGAAGACCCGCCCCTTCTTATTCCCCCATGATAACTGCGTTTGCGGCGGCGTAGCGTTTTGCGTGAGTCAGGCTGACCATGACTTGTTTCACTCCTCGTGACGCGGCGAATGCTGCCGCGGCCCCGCTTAGTCTCACCTCAGGTTCACCCGATGTTCGGCGCTTGATTTCCATGTCCAGCCAACCCACCTCCTTTCCGATCCCGGTTCCGAACGCCTTGGCGATTGCTTCCTTGGCTGCGAATCGCGCTGCGAGGTGTAATTCGGGCCTCTTCTGGTCTTGGCAATAGTCTCGTTCAGCTTCGGTAAAGATGCGCGTGAGGAATTTTTCTCCGAACTCATCAAGCGACGATTTGATTCGTGAGACCTCCACCACGTCGATTCCAATGCCGATGAGATTCATGAGGTCAATTCGATGGGTATTGATTCATTGCGCTTCTCATCTCTGAAACTGCGGCTTTAAGGCCGATGAAAATACCACGAGAAATAAGGGTGTGTCCGACATTTAGCTCATTTAAGTATTTTACGGAAAAAATGCCTTTAAGATTCTCTAAATGAATGCCATGCCCAGCATTTACTTGAATTCCCAGTTGGTTTCCGAAGTCTGCCCCCACTCTAAGTCGCTCCAACTCAGCAAGATGCTCGTGACCCGTCGTCAGCGCATACGTTCCAGTGTGTAATTCGATTATTTCGGCTCCTAAATCCGAGGCTGCTTGAATCTGATTGGTCTCAGGGTCGATGAACAGACTGACCTTGATTCCAGCCCTTTGAAGTTTGAGGATGGTCTCTCTGAGTGAGTCAAAGTGTCCTACTGCGTCGAGCCCGCCTTCGGTCGTTAACTCCTCACGTTTTTCAGGAACCAGACAGGCGAAGTCCGGTTTAAGATCACATGCCAAAGCTACCATTTCAGGAGTATTTGCAAGTTCCAGATTGAGGGGCAAATCGATTTCCCGACGAACGAGACGAGCATCCTCGTCCTGCATGTGTCTGCGATCTTCGCGAACATGCACCGTGATTGAGTCAGCTCCCCCGGCTTGGGCTTCGTGTGCGGCATCTAAAACAGATGGCTCCATAATGGGAGCATCGGGATTGAGCGCGTAGCGGGCCTGCCGAAGCGTAGCGATGTGATCAATATTGACTCCAAGGAGAAGGGGCATGGTTCTTAATGCTTAAAGTGGCGATGTCCGGTGAAGACCATTGTGATGCCCGCGGCGTCAGCGGCGGCGATCACCTCTTCGTCACGCATTGATCCTCCCGGTTGGATACATGCGGTGGCACCGGCCTGGATGGCGGCATCAAGCCCGTCGGCGAATGGAAAAAGAGCATCAGACGCGATAATGCTACCTTTCAGTGAAAGTCCGGCCTCTTGGGACTTCCACACTGCAATGCGCGAGGAATCAACCCGGCTCATTTGGCCGGCTCCAATTCCAAGAGTTCGGTCCGAAGAACTAAAGACAATGGCATTTGATTTCACGTGCTTCACCACGCGCCAACCAAAGCGCATTGCCGTCATTTCAGCTTCAGTGGGAGGTCGCTTGGTGACGACTTTGGATTCAAGATCCTCGAGCCCCATCACCTGGTGGTCCTTGTCCATGACCATCAGGCCGCCGGGAGCAGGTCGCACGACGGGATCCTTGCGGTATTTCTCGTAACCTGGCTTCATTTTCATGAGGCGAAGATTCTTCTTTTTCTGAAGGATGGCGCGGGCTTCGGGTTCGTAATCAGGGGCGATGATGACGTCGGTAAAGATACCTGAAATGACCCGGGCCAGTTCCTCGTTGATGGGGCGGTTGCAAACAATTACGCCGCCAAAAGGGGCTGAGCGATCGGTTTCGAAGGCTTTCTGCCAAGCCACGCGAAGGTCTTCAGCCTGCCCAACTCCGCATGGGTTGGTGTGTTTGAGGATTCCCACGGTGGAGCGTTTAAAATCGAGAATAAGGTCAGCTGCAGATTCGATATCCAGGATGTTGGTGTAGCTGAGTTCCTTTCCTTGAAGCTGGGAGAAGCACTCGGCGAAATTACCGTAAAGACGGGCTTTTTGGTGTGGGTTGTCACCATAGCGAAGGTCGCTTGCGAGCGGGACATGAACTGAGAAACTGCAGGTGGTTCCCTGGTCGCATTGGCCCAGGAAGTTGGAAATTGCTCCGTCGTATTCGGAGGTGCGGCGGAAGACTTTGATCGCGAGCTCCTCGCGCAGGCGCAATGAAGTATCCCCTTCGTGCTCCGCCATTTCGCCAAGAACCCGGGCGTAATCAGCGGGGTCGGTGAGGACGGTAACGGCCGAGTAGTTTTTAGAGGCACTCCGGAGCATCGACGGACCTCCAATATCAATATTATCGATTGCTTCCTGAAGCGTGACGCCTTCTTTTTCGACGGTTTGTTCAAAGGGATACAAGTTCACCACAACAAGATCGATCGTAGGAATATCGTGCTTCTTTCCCTGCGCGATGTGCGCATCGGAGTCGCGGCGCTGAAGAAGTCCTCCATGAACCTTTGGATGGAGGGTTTTTAAACGTCCTTCGAACAGCTCGGGGGCCCCCGTGTATTCGGCCACGTCGATGACCGGAAGCCCGGCATCGCGAAGAGCCTTGGCTGTTCCGCCAGTCGAGAGAAGCTCGATACCATAGTCCTCGTGAAGGGACTTTGCAAAATCAACCAATCCGGATTTATCGGAAACAGAGAGGAGCGCGCGTAAAATCGCCATAGAGTTATGTGTGTTTGCGGACTGACTCAGCCCGACCGATGGCTAAGGCAACCCGCCCCGCCGGGCAAGAGTAATGTGGAGCGGAGATTGTGAATAACTATGCTAATTGGTCCCTTTTCTACGTCGTTCCGTGCCTTGATCCTCTCGAAGAATCACCTCCTTGTACTCGGAGGCAAGATTGAACTTCGGGAGAATCTTCTGAATTAAAGAAGGATCTATTTCAATGATCACGGTTTTCCGGCTTTGATCTTCAGCATCTAGAATGATCCGTCTTGATTTCAAAAATTAAGGCGGCAAGGAAACAAAAGCCAATGATCCCAAGAAGCGGAATCGTTAGGATAGCGGGGCGAAACTTCGTCAGTTCACTGGAAATAATAACCAATGTCCCTCGGCTATCCTACGGGAATTTTCACGTGCCACATTGTGGCATTTTCCCCATCTGACGGCATTTTCACATTTTCTATCCGAATATTTGTCTTTTCGCCTCTTTCTTCAGCACTCATAATAAATTCGTCACAAAACCTTTTCTTCATGCCTCAAAAAGACTTTACCATCACCAACCAGCTCGGAATTCACGCCCGCCCAGCGGCGCAATTCGTTAAGATCGCGAACACATTCCCATGTGAAATTCGCGTGGAAAAAGATGACGACGAAGTTGATGGAAAGAGTATTCTTGGCTTGATGATGTTGGCTGCTGGACATGGATCAGTGATTTCCGTGACCACCGAGGGCGAACAGGCCGATACCGCTTTGGGGGCTCTTGGAGAACTGATTGCGAGGGACTTTGAAGAAATGGCTTCTGCCTGATCCCTGACCTAACGGCAACTCGGAGCAAGGTTGACCGCCGGGACTTTTCCCGTCATGCTCCCTCCTATTCAATGGCGAAGACTCCTCCAGAAGAAAGAGTATTTCACGGCACTCCTGTGTCCCGGGGAATCGCCTTTGGGCCGGTTCACGTGGCGGCACGAGGATTTTCCGCTCCGGATGTCTACGAGATCACGCTCGATCAAATTCCGCTGGAGAAAGCCCGGTTGACAGCAGCATTTGACGAAACACGGCGACAACTCACCGAACTCAAGGACCGCATCGATGCGGTTGCGGATGGTGACGAAGGACTCGTCTTTGAGGCCCATGGCATGGTCCTCGATGATCCCGGGTTGCAAAGAAAAGTCGAGAAAGCCATCGACGAAAGAAAGCAGAACGCTGAGTTCTGTTTTTATGCGGTGATGCAGACTTTCCTAGAAGCGATGCGCCGAATCGTGGATCCTTATTTGCGCGAGCGAACTATTGATATTGAAGATGTTTCCCAACGGGTCTTAAAAAATTTCCAAGCCGACATGGATGCGGTTGTTCCGGATCACCAGCATCTGCTTGTCGCCTACGACATCACTCCCTCGGATACGGTCTCGATAGACCGAAGTAAACTCCTGGGATTTGTCACCGAGGGCGGCAGCGTTAACTCACATACCGCCATTCTAGCTCGAGCTCTGGGAATTCCGGCAATCGTGGGCTTGGGGAATGCCGTTCTTGAAACCACCACTCTCGCCCCTGCCATTCTCGATGGATACACTGGAAAGTTCATCGTCTACCCTTCCGGAGAAACGACGGCCTACTATCAATCTCTGGATGCCAAAAAGAAAGAGGCCCGCCAAGCGCTTGAACAGTTGCGGGACCAGGAAAGCACAACCGTGGACGGTCACCACATCACGCTTTCCGCCAATATTGAATTCATTCATGAACTCGGCCTCGTTCACGAGAACCGCGCAGAGGGAGTGGGTCTTTTTAGAACTGAGTTTTTCCTCCTTGAAGCCGGTAAGGCACCATCCGAAAAGGAACAAACCGAGGTCTACAGTGAGCTGGCCAAACGGACTAGTCCGCATATTTCGATCATTCGGACTTTGGATTCCGGAGGCGACAAGCTTTCAGCCGAACCTCTCACGGAGCCGGAACCCAATCCCTTTCTTGGCTGGCGGGGTATTCGGGTTTCTCTCGACCGACCTGATTTCTTCAAGGAACAACTTCGATCTATTCTTCGCGCCAGCGCCCACGGGAAAGTTGGAATGATGTTTCCTTTTATCTCCGGAGTGAGTGAGATCCGGGCATGTCAGAGCTTGGTGCGGGAGTGCATGGCTGCACTTAAGGAAGCTGGAACTCCCTTCGATCCCGACATACAGGTTGGAGCGATGATTGAAATCCCTTCCGCTGTTCTCGTCGCCGATGAGATTGCCAAGGAGGTCGATTTCTTTTCAATTGGAACCAATGACCTCATTCAATACACGGTTGCCGTAGACCGAATTAATAATCGGGTCGCTAAACTTTATCGCTCGTCCCATCCCTCGGTGGTCCGCATGATCAAGATGACCACCGACGCCGCCAAACGGGCTGGCATTTGGACTGGAGTGTGCGGAGAACTTGCGGCCGATCTCAGCATGACTCCCCTCTTGGTCGGGCTTGGTGTGGATGAACTTTCGGTGGGACCCCGCGAACTTGCCCCGGTTCGGAAAGCCTTGCTCTCCCTCGACTTTTCTGAGTGTCAAAAGCTCGCTGAAAAGGCGCTCACCCTTGCAACCAGCGCCGAGATCTATGATTTGAGTCGCTCCTCCGCCAAGTCAGCCTACTCCGACTTGATTGAAGACTGGGAATGATGGTTCTAGATGTAGAACATGGGCTCGGCGCTCGTGGCGAGAGATTCCAGGCTGCTTTCGGCCAGGATTTTCCGGGTGCTCTCGCGAATTTCTTCCCAAAGTTTGCTGACCGCCGCGCCCGATTCTCCCGTCGTATCCGGAAGTTGCGCAAGCGTCTCGGGTTCCAGAGCTTCCACAACCGTGAGGAGTGTGATTTCGGCAGGAGCCTGGGTTAGCCTCCACCCTCCGGTTTTCCCCCTCCGGCTGGTCACTAATCCCGTCCTTTTTAATTCATGAAGAATCTGTGCCAAAAAACTAGGTGGTATCGCCTCGCTCTCTGCAATATCGTCTGCACGCACTACCGATTGCCCGTCATGCTTCCGTGCCAAATGCACCATCGCCCGGCTTGCGTAATCCAACTTCTGAGAGATTCTCACTGATGAAAGAACACCACACCGCTACCGAAAACGCCAGCACTGAGACTGCCCTCTTGTGTGCCCAGGGAAAACCCCGGCTTGATCTCGTTTGGCTGACCATTCGTAAGGAGGCCGCCCGTGTGATTCAGGATGAGCGCCGCCTCGCTCCCCTCATGGAAGATATTTTTATTTCCCGAAAGTCTCTAGCGTGTTCGGTCGCAGCCCGGCTTTCCCGAAAATTAGCCCGGGATGATATGACGAGGAACGAGCTTTTCCCTCTCCTTCAGGAGATTTTAATCGAGCATCCCGAACTCGTGGAAAGCATGGCCTCCGATTTGATCGCGATCGAGGAGCGGGACCCTGCCTGCCTCTCCCTGATGCAGCCTCTTCTCTATTACAAAGGATTTATGGCGATTGCGACCTACCGAATCGGCCATCAAATGTGGAAGAATGATCGACATGATCTCGCCTATTATTTCCAGAGTCTCGCCTCGGAAGTCTTTGGGGTTGATATCCACCCTGCGGCACGGCTGGGTTGCGGCATTTTTCTGGATCACGCCACGAGTGTCGTGATTGGTGAAACTTCCATCGTTGAGGACAATGTTTCTATTCTTCATGAGGTCACGCTGGGTGGAACCGGGAAGACCTCGGGAAACCGTCACCCCATCGTTCGTTCCGGCGTCATGATTGGAGCTGGTTCGAAGATTCTGGGTCGCGTCGAAATCGGCAAAGGAGCCAAAATCGGGGCGGGCAGCGTGGTTTTGGATGACGTTGCTCCGCACAAAACAGTGGCTGGTGTCCCTGCCATTGTGGTGGGGACCAGCCCGTCCGAAAATCCCGCCGAGGCGATGGATCAGAGCCTTTCCTGCTCGGGAATTTAAAGGGGGGGGTTTGGGCGCTTGCCAAGCTCCGAGTTTGCCGCTTGATTACTAATCAAGTCCGAGACACACATCTACAAACACACCATGTCAGACATCAAAGAAGTTCGAGAAATCACCGAGGCTGAGCTGCCTGTAGCACTCAAAGATCACTGGCAAAAAGCCAAAGCCAGTGTCAAAAGAAATAACCAAGGCTACGCCATCAAGTTTCTTCAAGCCATTCTCAAGGAAGAACCCGGATTTTTAAATGCCCGAAAGCTTCTCCGCCAATCGGAAATCATGGAAACCGGGGCCAGTCCTGGTTCTTCCAAGAAAGGTCTCTTCGGAGGCGGAGGCGGCGCCGCCGGCCGACAGGCCAAGAAAGATCCCGCCGGCGCCCTCGTTGTCCTTGAGAAGGAGCTTGAAAAGGACCCCTTCAATTCCGGAATCAACGAGACCCTTCATGAGATTGCCCTGCGTATGAACCTTCTCGACACGGCGGCTTTCGCCCTCGAAACCGCTCGAAAGGGAAATCCGGAGAATACCAAAGTTGCTCACAAACTTGCCCAGTTTTACGTGGCCCGGGACATGTATTCCGAGGCTTCAGTAGTCTATCGCGACATCGTAAAGAATGATGCCGGGGACGGGGACGCCGTTAAGGGAGAAAAGGATTGTTCGGCCAAAGCTTCGATGCAGCAAAACCGCATGTCTGAAGACTCCAGCTTCAAGGACATGGTCAAGAGTGACGAAGCGGCTGAGCTTGAAAAAGCATCCCGGACCGCTCTTACCAACGAGCAGCTTCAGGAACGAGCCGGAGAACTTGGCGCTCAATACGAGGCCGATCCAAACAATCTCGCTGTCGTGAAACAGCTCGCTCTGACTTACGAGCAACTCGAAGATTGGACGACCTCCCATCAGTTTTACAGTTGGGCTCACGAACTCTCCGCTGGAGACGTTGCTCTGCGTAACAAGGCCAACGAAATCAAGGACCGCGCTGCCGAGCAATACATCAAGGATGTCGGAACTGCTGCGGCTGCCGACCCCGACAACGCTGAGCTTCAGGAACAGCTCAAGGAAATTCAAAGTGCACGCGTTGCCGAACGGCTTGTTGAATGCAAGCAACGTGTGGAACAAAACCCCACTGATCCCAAGATGCGATACGATCTCGGCCAAGCTTTCTACGATGCCGGTGACTACAGTGAGGCCATTCCTCATCTCCAGCAAGCGACGCGTAATCCGCACATCCGGACCAAGGTGCTATTGCTTCTTGGCCGGACTTTTGATGCGAAGGGGATGACCGACCTTTCAATCAAGCAACTGAAGGATGCCAACGCCGAGTTGACCCAAATGGATAACACCAAGAAGGAGATCCTTTACGAACTGGGAGTGATCTACACGAAAGCAGAGAAGAAAGAGGAAGCTCTTAAATGTTTCAAGCAGATCTACGAAATCGACTATGGCTATCGTGATATTGCGGCCCGTGTTGAGGGCTCCTATGAGGGGTGAGTAAGTAGCGCTTTTATTTCAGAACGCCGCCCGGAGAAATCCGCGCGGCGTTTTTTTGACTCGGCTACGAGGTGAATTTCTCCAACCAATTGTGGAATGTCTCCTCCGCCGCTTCCATTTGAATTGCCACCTTCTTGCGATCGGCAAGACAGGCAAGTCGTTCTGGAATCACGGTCTCCCCTTTCCCAAGTTCTTCCTCCATGACATCGAGAAACTTGGACGGGTGGGCTGTTTCCAATACCACGGTATGAGCATCGGGATTTGATTCCCGCCATGCCTCGGCAGCAAGCCAACCCACGGCTCCATGGGGTTCAAGGGTGTAACCCGTTTCACTTTTAATTCTCCGGATTGTTTCGCGAGTCACCTTATCTCCATAGGAAAATCCAGCAACCCGGGCTTTCATCGATTCCCACTCAGCCCCAAAGATGTGTTTCATCCGGGAAAAGTTGCTGGGTGCCCCAACATCCATCGCGTTGGAAATGGTCGCCACGCTGGGTCGGGGCCGATACTCGCCCTCGCGCAAATACTCAGGCACAACGTCGTTCCGGTTGGTCGCTGCCACAAAATGTTCCACTTTAAGCCCCAGTTTTTCAGCAAGCAATCCCGCGGTAAGATTTCCGAAATTTCCACTCGGTATCACGAAGGTGGGCTTCACTCCCTCAGGTAAGTTTTTAGCCGCTTCAAAATAATAGAAGCTTTGCGGAACGAGACGCGAAATATTGATCGAATTGGCTGACGTGAGATTCAGTTTTTCTGACATCTCTCGTTTCAAGAAGGCCGATTTCACAAGGCGTTGGCAATCGTCAAAAGTTCCCTCGATCTCAAGAGCGGTGATGTTCTCTCCAAGAGTTGTCAGTTGCTTTTCTTGCAAGCCGCTGACTTTTCCTTTGGGGTAGAGGATCACTACGCGCGTTCCGGGGACTCCGTGAAAAGCACTCGCAACAGCTCCCCCGGTATCTCCACTGGTTGCTACTAAAACGGTGAGCAACCCATCGTCGTCCCGTGTCAGCCACCCCATCAACCGCGCCATAAAGCGTGCTCCAAAATCCTTAAAAGCCAGGGTCGGTCCATGGAAAAGTTCCAGGACATGCTCCCGTTCTTTGACCGTAATCAAAGGTGCTGGGAAGTTGGCTGATTCCCGCGCGATCTTCTCAAGCTCGTCAGCAGGGACACTCTCACGGAAAATCGCTTTGGAGACGTGAACCCCGATATCGGCGAGAGACAGATTACGCCAGTCAGCCCAAAATTCTTGCCCCAGCCTCTCGATGTTCTCGGGCATGTAGAGACCATTGTCTGCCGGAAGTGACCGAAGCACAGCCTCTTTGGTATCAACAAACCGACCGGGGCTATTAGTGCTGTAGAATCGTTGAGACATACGGGGAACTAGCTGATGACCTTCACACCAGTTTGGTTCACTTTGGAGATATAAAGCTGGTTCCCGAGATCAACTTTCGAAAAGACGTCCGAGATTGCCTTGCCGACCTTCTTTGCCGACTCTTCCCCTTCGCAAAGCCCGAAAACACTTGGTCCTGCTCCCGAAATGCTAAAGCCCAGCGCTCCCGCAGCCATGGCGGCGCGTTTGGCTTGATAGAATTCAGGGATCAGTTTTTGGCGTCTGGGCTCGGCGATGACATCGTGAACGGAACGGCTGATCATACCGTAGTCTTCCTGGATGAGGCCACAGATCAGCCCTCCAAGATTACCGATCTGCTGGGTGACATTGGCAAGGGGGACCTCGGCCGGAAGAATGCCGCGAGCCACCTTGGTGAGAATTTCGATGTCTGGGTGCACCACCGCAGCCCAGAGATTCTTGGGGACCGGAAGTTGGGCAATGTCCAGCTCTTGATTATCACGAATGAATACGATCCCACCGAGAAGGCATGGGCCAACGTTATCAGCGTGCCAGGCGCCATCGGCACTGGCTTCCCCGGTCATCGAAAAAGGTAAAAGCTGTTTCTTGGTGAGCGGTTCTCCGATCAGTTTGTTGACGGCATAGGCTCCGGCCACTGCGCTTGCGGCACTGGACCCGAGACCGCTTCCAAAAGGCATTTTTTTGTGAATCTCTAATTCAATTCCCAGATCCAGCATCCCAAGATGCTTCAGCAGATCGAGGGCAGCCACCCCGGCGGTGTTCTTCTCGGGCTCAAGGGGAAGCTTGCCATCATCTCCGGTGATTTTGGTGATTCGAAGTCCGGGTTCGTCCGAGTGGCGTGCCACGACCTCGTCTCCCGGAGCGTCGATCGCAAATCCCAGCACGTCGTACCCGCAAGCGACGTTCGCCACCGTTGCGGGGGCGAAAACGCGCACTTCCTTAAGCCTTTCGGTCGTCATG
>JAPKDJ010000132.1 GCA_026421245.1 Akkermansiaceae bacterium
TGCGGACGATCCCGGGACGAACCCTAATCTCGCTGACACCGACAATGACGGCTTCGGCGATGGTTCGGAAATCGCATCATCGTCCGATCCGAATGACGATACAAGCGTGCCCGCTGGTTGGGCTGTTCGTAACGCCACCTCGTCTGTTGGGCTGAATTCGATCGCTGATACCCGCAATCTTTTCGCTACTCCCGCGAATATCCTCGACGAAACCAACACCGCCGAGACGAATATTAATTTCCGGGAGAACGCCCAGGGACCGTTCCCGGATTCGCGTAATTTCCCGGTTCTCCCCGGACAGGACACGGACACCAACGATTATGGGCTCCTGGCTACCGGCACCATCTTCATCGGTGATCCCGGCATCTATACCTTCGGCTTTAACTCGGATGACGGTGGCGGTTTGTTTATTGATGGCGAAGTTGCCGTGATTGCTGATATCAACCGCGGTTCAACAACCTCTCTCGGAGCAATCTCACTTTCTTATGGAAACCATGTGATGGAATTCGTCTATTGGGAAAGAGGTGGCGGCGCCCAAGTCCAACTCTTTGCCGCCAAAGAGAAAGGCGACAAGACCGGGGAACCCTTTGACGTTGCAAAATACAAACTCCTCGAAACATCTTTCGCTGAACTGCTCGATTCCGACAATGACGGTCTCGATGATGGTTTCGAAATCAAGTTCTTCGGCGACCTTTCGCAGGGACCGGATGATGACTCCGACATAGATGGTCTTACCAACCTCGCCGAAGCTGAAAGTGGGCTCGATCCTAGCGATGATGACTCTGATGACGATGGTCTTAAGGACGGCGTCGAGGATGGCACAGGCACTTTTGTCAGCGCCACCCAGACAGGCACAGATCCGTCTAATTCCGACAGTGACGGAGACGGACTCGCCGATGGAGTCGAAGATGGTAGTGGCACCTTTGTGAGTGCTACTCAAACAGGTTCCGACCCGAACAAGGCCGACTCCGACGGGGATAATCAGATCGACGGGTTTGAAGTCACTAATTCGACCGACCCCAACGACTCCAATAGCAAGTCTGCGGTTGCGACGATTACCATGATTGACAACTTGCTCGGTGGTGATCTGACCGATCCGGAAGAGGATGGCGTCGAAGGCGAGACGATTCCCGCAGATGGAGAGACTCCGCAAACAGCAGGAACCAATTTTAATTGGGTTTCGATCGCTGCTTCATCCGAAGAATACTTCCACGGATTCGGTGGAAGCGAAGGTTCTTTTGATCTGTTCGACAATGAGATTGGAGGAGGTGCCGCCAAGGTGTGCTGCAACGGTGCCCCTCAGGATGTTACAGTTGAGTTCGAAGAGCCGGTCTCGTTGACTCACTTCACCCTGACCTCGAGTAACGATACTCCGGCTCGCGATCCCCTTGATTTTCAAATCCAGGGATCAAACGATGGGATCAATTTTGAGACCATCTTTGAGCGTAAAGACGACACTTCCTTCTGGGGCGTGACCCGGAATTCGACTGTCCGGATCGATCTCCCATTCGCCTCGGACTCCTACAAGTTCATCCGCTACGATGTGACCCGGACCGGTGGTGGGAACCACGCCTTGTCCGAGATCGAATACTTTGGAGAAGCGGGTCCCGTTACTCCTCCGGAAATCACTTCGATTGACTTTGATCTGGAGACCAACCAAGTCACCTTGACTTGGAATTCCCGTGATAATAGGATCTACTCGATTTTCACCTCGACCGACTTAGTTGACTTCTCCGAGGACATCAACGACAGCGTCCCCTCGGAAGGAGATTCTACCAGTCTCACCTTCGCGCTCTTTGATCCCATTTCTGCTCGCCGCTTCTTCCGAGTGGTGGAGAACGAATAAAAGGACAGAGTCGGATTTCAACTTATGTCACAATCTCCGAAAGGGGATTGTGGCATTTTTTTCGGGCGGGAGAAACTGCGCGGCTCAAGAATGAGGTGCAGCGAGGGCAGTTCCGAACTGCTGTCATAAGACAGTGGCTGTTCATTCACTTTGAGTAGCGTTTCCGTTCGCAGTGACTTGAAGATCACGGGGATGTGAACGGGGTATGGGTGGGCAGGGGATGGGTTCAAAGATCCAGTTCAGAGGGCCAAAGGGTTCTGGGTCTCCGGCTCCCTTTCTAAGGGGGGCATGAAGGTTCGGTCGGGATTTTCTGGCGTGGTGCTTTGGTTGTCCAAAAAAGAAGCGCTCCGGAATTTCTGCGGGAGCGCTTGTTTGAAAGAGGGGACTCTTGAGTGAACTTATTCGCTCATGCGACCGCAGCATTGCTTGAACTTTTTGCCGGAACCACAGCTGCAAGGTTCGTTTCGGCCGACCTTGGCGATGGGGCGTCGTTTGGGCAGGTTGAGTTTGAGGCCACTTTCGTCGGCTCCGCCAGTTGCCTGGTCGGGGACAACGCTGGAAGATCCGGAGACCGCCATGTTGCTCTCGGTCATGGAGCTTTCGTTGCCTCCGGAGGTGCGCTGGGGGGCATCGGCAAGGATGGACTCCATGGGTTGCACGGTGGTGAAGCGGAAGAGGTTGTGGATCGATCCTTCATCGATGGTGTCCATGAGGGCGGTGAAGAGCTTGTAAGCCTCCATCTTGTATTCCACGAGAGGATCCTTCTGGCCCTGGGCGCGGAGTTGGACACCTTCGCGGAGGGAGTCCATGGCATAGAGGTGCTCCTGCCATTTTTGGTCGATGGCATTGAGCATGATGTGTCGTTCGAGAGAATCGAGATGCTCGGGGGCCTCCATTTTGACCTTGCGCTGGTAGGCAGCGTGGATGCGTTCGAGGAGGAACGCGGAGTTGCCCTCAACGTCGCGGGTTTCGAACTCGGTCTCCTCGATGGTGAGATGGAGGGGGAAGGCCTTATTCACCCAGTGAAGAAGTTCGATGAAGTCCGGTTGACCATCGTCGCGCTCTTCCATGTAGTGGGTGACCTGAGCAGGGACGATGCGATCGAGGAGTTCCATGATAAGTTCACGGGGGTCTTCGGACTTAAGAACCTGATTGCGGTAGCCATAAACGACCTCGCGCTGGCGGTTCATGACGTCGTCGAAGTCGAGGACGTACTTCCGCCGCCGGTAATACATTTGCTCGACTCGCTTCTGGGCGGTTTCCACGGAGCGGTTGAGCCATTTGTGCTCGAGGGCCTCACCGTCTTCCATGCCGAAGCGTTCCATCATGTTGGTCATGCGGTCGGCGGCGGCGAAGTTACGCATCAAGTCATCCTCGAAGGAGATGAAGAACTGGGACGCGCCGGGATCGCCCTGACGTGAACAACGTCCGCGAAGCTGGCGGTCAATCCGGCGGGATTGGTGCCGCTCGGTGCCGATGACGAAGAGGCCTCCGGCTTCCGTGACACCTTCGCCAAGTTTAATGTCGGTTCCTCGACCCGCCATGTTTGTAGAGACGGTGACTGAGTTGAGTTGGCCGGCAGCCTTGATGATCTCGGCTTCCTGAAGGTGATATTTTGCGTTGAGAACGCTATGTTGGATTTTGGCCCGTTGAAGCATGCGACCGAGGGTTTCAGAGGCTTCGACAGAAGCAGTTCCGACGAGGACGGGTTGTCCTTTGTCGTGGCACTCTTGAATCTTGGCGACCACGGCATTGAACTTTTCGCGGCGGGTTTTAAAGACCTGGTCGTTGGCGTCCTTTCGCTGGTTGACCCTGTGGGCCGGAATGGGGAGGACGTCGAGATTGTAGATGTCGTGGAATTCGGCAGCCTCGGTTTCAGCGGTTCCAGTCATGCCGCCAAGTTTTTCATAAAGACGGAAGTAGTTTTGAATGGTGATGGTGGCGTAGGTCTGGGTCTCACGCTCGACCTCAACATTCTCCTTTGCCTCAACAGCCTGGTGGAGGCCGTCTGACCAACGACGCCCGGCCATTTCCCGGCCGGTGTTCTCGTCAACGATGATGACCTTGCCATCCTTGACGACGTATTCGTTGTCCTTTTCGTAGAGACAGTAGGCTTTAAGAAGCTGGGAGATGGCGTGGACACGGGTGCCCTGGCCATCCATGCGGGATTGGATTTTCTCTTTCTCGGCAAGGCGATCGTCGTCGGAAAGGTCATCGCTGGCATCAACATTGGCAAAGGCCTCGGCGAGGTCGGGAATGACAAAGGCCTCGGGGTCTTCGGGCGAGAGAAATTCACGACCAAGGTCCATGAGATCGGCATCGTGGCCTTTTTCATCGATGGTGAAGTAAAGTTCTTCTTTGATGGCGAAGAGGTCCTTTTTCTGGGCGTCCTGGTAGAAGGAAAGTTCGGTCTTCTCCATAAGGCGCCGGCTGTCGGGATCCTCCATGAAGCGCATGAACTGGCGGTTGCGCGGTTGGCCGAGTTTGACTTTGAAAAGCGCGCGGCCGGCAGTGTTCTCGTCGCCTTCCTCGATGGCCTTCTTGGCTTCGTTGGCGAGTTCGTTGCAGAGATGATTCTGCTTTTTAACGAGTTGCTCGATGACGACGCGGTATTTCTTGTATTCTTCGGTGTTGGAAACAACGGCTGGGCCGGAAATGATGAGAGGAGTCCGGGCCTCGTCGATGAGGATAGAGTCGACCTCGTCCACGATGGCGAAGTAGTGACCGCGTTGAACCTGGTCTTCGGTGGATCCGGCCATGCCATTGTCGCGGAGGTAGTCGAAGCCGAATTCAGCATTGGTGCCGTAAGTGATGTCGGCCGCATATTGCTCACGCCGCAGGAAGGGAGCTTGCTGGTTTTGAATCACGCCGACAGAGAGGCCGAGGTATTTAAAGACGGCTCCCATCCATTCGGAGTCACGTCGGGCGAGGTAGTCGTTCACGGTGACGACGTGGACGCCAAGGCCGGTGAGGGCGTTGAGAAAAACGGGGAGAGTTCCGACGAGGGTCTTTCCCTCACCGGTCTGCATTTCGGCAATCATGCCGCGGTGGAGGGCGATGCCGCCCACAAGCTGGACGTCAAAGTGGACCATGTCCCACGCAAGCATGTTATCGACGACATCGACTTCGGTGCCGCAGAGACGGCGGGCGGCATTTTTGACGGCGGCGTAGGCTTCGGGAAGGATTTCGTCGAGGTACTTGTCACGCAAAGCGGGGAAATCATCCTCGATTTCCTCGAAGGCCTTTTTGCCGGCGTCAATGTCCTCGTGGGTTGTGGTGGAAGTGGGGAGGGAGGGGAATTCGCGGCGAAGGGAATCAAAACGATTTTGGAGTTCTTTTGCGACCTCGGCCAAGTTGTCGTCGTCCATCAACTCAAGCTGGCGCTTGGTGGGGAGTTGGAGTGGGAGGTAGCGGTGGAGATGCTTTTGCCAACTTTCGGCCCGC
Source organism: Akkermansiaceae bacterium (assembly GCA_026421245.1). Taxonomy (GTDB): domain Bacteria; phylum Verrucomicrobiota; class Verrucomicrobiia; order Verrucomicrobiales; family Akkermansiaceae; genus SW10. The sequence continues at coordinate 5,291 of JAPKDJ010000132.1, forward strand.
TCGTGCAATTTCTCTTCAGATTCCTTTTGGAAGGCTTCCTCCAGCTCATTGATTCGGTCCGCGATGGGCTGCATTCGCTTGAGCTCACGATGGTTTTTAGAGCCAACGATTTTCTGGAGAGTCCACTTGATCATGAAATTTTACCCGTGGGTTTTCGCAACGGGGACCGTCAAATATACCGGACCTGCACGAGAAGCAAGGGGGGATGAGGGGAAGAGTGAGGGATTTTTTCAGGAAATCGTTCAGCCGGATGATGCGGC
>JAPKDJ010000065.1 GCA_026421245.1 Akkermansiaceae bacterium
ACTCAGGATGGGGGAGAGTTTGAAGGATTTCCCGCTGCCGCTGGGAGTCCATTTATCGGTGCGGACGCCATTGGGCATGAAGAGGCAGGCCATGCGGACGGGGTCACCAGAGGAGGCGGTCTGTCCGTAGAGGGGACGCATTGCTTCGAGGAAAGGGAGGGCGAGGGTGGCGCCAGCGCCGCGAAGGAGTTGGCGGCGGGAGAGTTGCCAGCGGTTGGTTTGGATGTGGGGGAGAGGAGTGAATTTTGAAGAGCGAGCGGTGAACTGAGAAAGAAGTGGGCGGGGCTTTGATTAACAAATTCGTTTGAAGGCAAACTCTTTTTCTCAAATCCGCCACGCTCTTGTTTTCGGTGATTCGGATAAAAAATCCTGGATAGTTACAATTGATTGGGCTGGTGTCCTTTCAGGATTAAATGATTTGAAACTGTTAATTAATCCCGTTATGCGTCTGGTATATGAAGGTCTCGTCGCTTTTTCTGCTTTTCGCAATAGCAGGGCCGGTGCTGACGTCGTGTGTGGGACAGCTAAAGCCCTGGAAACCGATGGCCTTTCAATTTAACTCTGGGACAAGGGCCTTGTTAAGGAACGGCGTGGCCTATGCTCCACGAAGTGCTCCGGCGCCGGTGTTGACATCGTATGGGGGACAGGTAAAGGCCCTGAAACCGGTGGCCTTTCAATTTAACTTCGGGACAACGGCTTTCCTAAGGGGCGGCGTGGCCTATGCCCCACGAAGTGCGCCACCGGCGGTGAAGCGTGCGATTGAGGCGGGGAATCGCTTACAGAATAAGCCCTACAAATACGGCGGTGGCCATGCCGTCCTTCATGACACGGGATATGATTGTTCGGGGGCAGTCTCTTATGTCTTAAGAGAGGCGGGTGTGCTCAAGGGGCAAATGCCTGCAAGGGGGTTCTTTAATTATGGCAAGCGCGGTGAGGGAGACTGGATTACAATTTATGTGCGGAAGAGCCATGTCTTCATGACGGTAGCCGGACTGCGACTCGATACTGGCTGGGGTGGCGAACGGACAGGGCCACGTTGGAAGCCGATGCCACGTCCAGGAAAAGGGCATGTCATGAGACATCCGCCCGGTTATTAGACCGAGGAGAGGGAGGCGGGTTGCGCTGCTTTGGGAGGAGCCCCAAAAGCAGGACAGGCTGTCGGGAAACGTCAGCCTTGCTGAATCGTTTTAAAAACCCGAGATTTTTTTATGGCCCAGGATGTCAGCCGACTTGATCGATCTTAGCCCATACTTCTTCCCGCAGTTGGGGGTAATACTTATGGTTTTGGAGCTGGTTGAATTTCAAAATGTAGACGGAGATCTGATCATCTGATTCCAGCTCGATTCAGTGTTTGGGATCAACCGGATCAAGGTCAGTGATCTCGATGTGCTCCGCCGATGAAACTCATCCGCTTGCTCAAACCTTTGGGATCGACCCAGTCATATTTTGCTGTTATAAGAAAATTCAACTATTTCGATGGATATTTCATCATGACTAAAAAGCTCCTCTCCTCCACTTTTATATCGGCGATGCGCCTCATTTTATTTGTTCCAATTGGTTCGCTTTCCGCCACTGAGCTCTTTTCCACGGATTTCGATACCGACGATGGGGACTTTACCGAAGAAGCGCTGGGAGGCTCGCCAATTCCATCGCTCTACAATGCGGGTCGCGGAACTTGGTCGATGGATTCACCATGTCCGGCTGGGTGAAAGCGGCGACCACCTCGGCTGGAAGGGCCGGCCTTTTTGGACAGAACGACGTGGCTGAATTTGGCTTTATCGCCGACGCCACGGTGCAACTCTGGACCGCACCCGGCGGCGCGATTGAGACGACCCTCGAACCTTTGGAGTGGACCCACCTTGCCGTGGTCAGCGATGCCACCGGAAGGCGCATCTATGTCGGCGGAGTCGAGGTCTCCTCTGGAGGAGCCGCTTCGCCGGTCGATTCCTCCGGATTCACTTTCAACATCGGAGGCGGCGGAATCTATGATGGCTCCGGCAATTTCTTCACTGGTCAAATCGATGATGTCGCGGTGTGGGATGTTGCCTTGGGTCAGCGGACGATCGAAGAACTGGCAGCGGGGAAGATTAATCCAATTCCTCTGCCCTCCGGCTCCTTCGGCATTGCTGAATTTGAACTGACCGATGGGAACCGCCTCAACTTTGTGATCGAAGGAACCGTTCCTTTCGTCGACTACCTCATCGAGGAATCCTGGGATCTGATAGAATGGATCGAGGTTGTGGATTTAGTTGGTGAAGCAGGGGCTTCGAGAACCTCTGGCACTTATGTAATTACCGATCCGGCCCTGCCTAAAGCGTTTTACAGGGTTCGCAAGTTGGAATGATCTCTTCCGCACACAAGGAGGACGCTTCGTAGAGGCCCGGGGGACGCCTAATTTTAGAATTGAACCTTCCTCTATCGTTCTTCTTGCCAAATACTAGACCACTATGTCCCTCCAAGAACCATCACCTTCTGCGGCTACCCACCCCATTCCCCAGGAAGCGTTCGACTGGTATGACGAATACGCCCATGGCGTGATCGACCGGCGGACCTTCATGGCGCGGCTGGGCACGATTACCACCGTGACTCTGACAATGGGCATGCTCCTGCCGGTGCTGATGCCGGACTACGCCGCTGCCGAACAGGTTTCCTTCAATGATGAGGCGATCAAGGCCAGTTATCTCACCTTTCCCTCACCGAATGGTCACGGGGAAGGGCGGGGTTATTTTGTCACCCCGGTAGCCTTGAAGGGGAAGGCGCCGGTTGTGCTGGTTATCCACGAGAATCGCGGGCTCAACCCTTACGTCAAGGATGTGGCCCGGCGCCTCGCCAAGGCCGGGTTTGTGGCCTTCGCCCCTGATGCCCTTCACCCGGGCGGAGGCTATCCCGGCAACGATGACGAGGGCCGGGCGATGCAGCGAAAATTGGATCGAGGAAAAATCGAACAAGACTTCATTGCGGCGGCCAAGTTTCTGAAAGCTCATGAGCTGAGCAGCGGCAAGCTCGGAGCGGTGGGCTTCTGTTTCGGGGGGTACATCGTCAACATGCTGGCAGCGACCCTCCCTGAAAGCCTGAATGCCGGAGTTCCTTTTTACGGCACCCCGGCGGCCAAGGACCTTCGGAAGAAGGTGAAGGGACCTCTGCTCATTCAACTCGCCGAACTTGACAAGCGCGTGAACGGAAGCTGGCCTGAATATGAGGCTGACTTGAAGGTCAATGGGGCGACCTATACGATGCACAACTACCCCAAGGCCAACCACGGTTTCCATAATGATTCGACCGGGCGCTATGATGAGGAGAACGCTGAACTCGCCTGGAAGAGAACCCTCGCGTTCTTCAGTAAGAACCTTTCCTAGAATCGCGGCTCCGGGCCGGGCTTCCCGAGGTCTTTTTTTTGACAACTCCTATTATGGTGAGTCAGAAGGTCGAAGCAATCAATCGCCATTCTCTTACTGATTCAGGTTTGAGCTTCGCCCGGCATTCCCCGGGAGTGAGGGGATCCGTTCGCCTGACTCCGCACTTCCACGGGGATTATTGGTGATCGGCGGGGCCGACGAACTCGATGAAATTTCCGTCAGGATCCTTGACGACGGTGAGGGCAACTTTTCCGCCGGGGAGGACGACAGGGCCTTTAGCGAGGACTTTCACCCCTGCCTTTTTGAGACGTTCGAGAGCAGTCTTCGTGCTGTTAACGTGGATGGTGAGGTAGCTGAATCCGAGCGAGCTGGTGATGTGGGCTTGGGCGCTCTTTTTGGAAGCCTCGGCGGATTGCATCAGCTTGATGGTGGTGGCTCCCTTGCCTTTACCGAGGGAGAGTTTCTTGATGACCAGTTCCTCGCCAGCGCTGAGGCCGGAGTCCCGGGTGATTTCTTTGCTGGCAGTGAATTCTCCGGTGGCGGTGAAGCCGAGGGCTTCGGTGTAGAACTTCAGGGACGTGTCGAGGTTGCTGACAACGATACCTAGATCAATGGTGGCAGTGCGGAACTCTGACTCGTCGGCAGAGACAAAGCTTGTAAGGAGAGAGAAGACGACGAGGGCGTAAATGGGTAATTTCATCTCCATGTTTTTGGGCAAAAATGGTTGGCAAGGCGAGCCTCAAAGTGGTGATTTGCGACTCTTTGAAGAAGGCGGAATCGTAGACATCCTAGGCAAGCTATTTTGAGGAATAAGAAAGGAGCCCCTTTCAATAGGTAGAGCGAATTCCGCCTCCAGAAGCCGTGGCGGCGATGACACGGCTGCCGGAAATGGTGGAATCATGAACCACTCTTTTTGGTGTTGGTTCTTCGAGCCAGGAGCATGCTGAAAATGACAAGTCCCCCTCCTGCGAGAAGGCCCCATCCGGGGGACTCGGTTTTTAGGAGAATGAGTGCTTCCAAAACGCCACATACGGGGATGAGAAACCGGTAGCTGGCGAGAAGGGTCACAGGAAAAATAGTGGAGAGGTGATTCCAGATGCTAAAGGCGGCTGCCGAGACGAAGGCGAGCCAGAGAGTGGCGAAGATGACCGGACGGTCAAACATCTCGGGAATCGTTTGTAGGGCTTGGACTCCGACGGCTGCGAGTCCGAGACCACCGAGGAAAAGTGAGATGCCGGTGGCATTGATGGCGGACATCGTGGGTTTGATCTTTGAAAAGATAATGAGGGCCAGTGCTCCGCTTGCGGTGGCGGTGAGCATGAAGATGCCTCCCAGAAGTGGCTGTCCTGCTCCGGCGCCGGGCTTGTAGATAGCGAGTGAGACACCAATGCCGCCAATGAGGAGGCCGAGCCACTGGATTGGAGTTGGCCAGGAAGTTTTTTGGATGAGAGGGGCGAGAAGCATCCACCAAAAACTTCCGGTGGCGACAAGGAGAGCGGCGAGGCTGGCACTGGAAACGGCTACCGATTGATAGAAGAAGATGTATTGGATGAAAGTCTGGGTCAGGGAGAGACCAATGAGTAGTTTCCATGGAGTCGCTTGAAACTCCATCTGGAGATTCCGGCCCAGCAGGAGGAGGCCGGTTCCAGCGATGCTGAACCGGATCCCTGCAAATAGGAGGATTACTGGCAGGGTGCGTTCGAGACCATGGGAGTCCCAGTGTTGATAGACCGATTTGATCGCGGGAAAAGCGCTTCCCCAAAGCAAGGCACAGATGAGTGCGGGGAGGAGCGGGCGTCGGAAAAGGAGCACGCCGGAGTCATTGGGGCGCAAAGTTGGAAAAGGAAGCCAATTTCAACCGTCGACTCCGTGCGACGAGAAAACCACCGATGGCTCCGCCGAGGTGGCCTTCCCAGCTGATGCTTGCGGCACGGACGTTTGCGGTGGGGAGAATGGCAAGGATGGCACCTCCATAAAAAAAGATCACGAGGACCGCGAGAAGGATGGTGAGGGGGGTCTTTTGGTAGAAGCCCGAGGCGATCAGAAAGCCGAAGTAGCCAAAGACGACAGAACTGGCTCCGATGTGGTTTGATCCGCCCTTTCCAATGATCCAAACGACGACGGCCGCGCTCAGCGCCGAGACGATGGAGACAATGGCGAGATCGCGCCAGCCGGTGAGAAGGATGGCGGCTCCGAGGACCAGGAGAGAGAGTGAGTTGTTGAGCAAGTGCGCCCAATCACTGTGCAGGAAGGGCGCAAAAAAGAAGCCTGGTATTCCGGAGAAGCTGCGCGGGTGAATTCCGTTCAGTTCGAGGTTGTTCCCGAAGATGATTTTGTCGCTCAATTCAATGAGCCAGAGGAAGCTGATCACCCAGGCGTAGTCGCGGAGACGGCTCCAGTAGGGGGAGGGTTCCGAGGGAAAGGGATTTGGTGCCGGTGAGTAATCGGTCATGGAGGGCTACAAAATGAATTGAGTGTCAGCCCTCGCCAGAAAATTTGGTCTGGAATTGAAGCTGGCTTCCTCATTCAGGGCAACATAGATGACTTCTGATGTTGGAGCGAACTTTTGGATCCATTTTTGTAATGATTCTTGGCCTGTGTCTGGGGTTGGGAGCAGGGGCGAGTGCCCAGAACCAGAACAGCCTTAGTTCGGTTCATGCCGGAGACAAGCTGTCTTTCGAAGTGGTCGACGAGGGAGGTAAGAATCCCTGGGTCCTGCAATATTCTGCCGATGGACAGGTTTGGCAGGATGTCATTTTTTTGGACCGAACGGACGACCAGACGAAGTTAACGGGTGAGATTGAGGTGACGGGAATGACCGGAGTTCAGATGGATTCAGCCTTCTTTCGAGCGGTCAAGCTATCGGAAGATGATGCTTTTTACCGAGAGTTTTTGGCGGCGCGAGTGCGATGGACGATTTTAGGGCCTTTAAATTACACCTACGAGGTGAACTGGAATTGGTCGTTTTTCACCTGGAATGGGCGAGTGACTGTGGTGGACGGCGTGGTCACGCAGACCGAAACGATTTCATCCTTCCCGGAAGGAATCGGGCCGCTCGACGAGTTAACCATCGAGGGATGGTTTCAGAAGATTGAAAACGCCCGGGATCGGGGTGCTGAGAGGATCGTTGTTGATTGGGATCCGGAGTTGGGTTTCCCGGCATCGGGATTCATCGACATCAGTGTTCTGATTGCGGACGAGGAGCAGAGCTGGACGATCAGAAAGATCGTGCTTCTTGAGTGATAGTTGTCAGAGAGTCGTCTCCTTTTTTAAGTTCATAGAATGAGCCTCGGGTTGTTTTTGTTGCGGCTCTTTCACGAGGTTGTTTGCGAAAGGAGGTGCGCTGATTCTCCGATTTCTTGGAGACGGAAGGTGATGGCGTGAATGCTCTCGTCGAGCGTGGAGGTGCCGGCAGTGATGCCGATCCTGGAAATGCCCTCGAGCCACTCTTCGTGGATGTCGTCCGGGCTTTCGATGTGAGCGGCCTTGCATCCGAGCTTACGGGCAGTGCGGGCGAGTTGAGTGGTGTTGTTGGAGTTTTTTCCTCCGATGGCCAGCACGAGCTCGACAGCCTGGCAGAGTTCGTGGAGAGAGGTTTGCCGGTCTTTGGTGGGGTGGCAGACGGTATCATAGTAGACGACTTCGGCTTCGGGGCGCTGTTTGCGAACTTCGCTGACGAGAGCGCGGACACGGTCAATGGGTTGGGTGGTTTGGGCGATGATGCCGAGGCGTTTGACATGCGGGAGATCGGCGATGTCATCCGGATGAAGAATGACGCGAGCGTTGGGGAAGTCTCCTTGAAGGCCGCGGACTTCGACATGTCCGGCTTTGCCCACGATGATCGGTTGGTAGCCTTCGGCTACCACTTTGGAGAGCTTGGCGTGTGCGACCCTGACAAGAGGGCAGGTGGTGTCGGTGATCTGGTAGCCGGCCTTGTGCCAGCGTTTTCGATCGCGGTCCGATGCTCCGTGAGCGGTGATGATGACGTGCTGGGTGGGAGCGGTTTTCCCCTCAAGTTTCGCGGTTCTTGCCCCTTGGGATGCGAGACGGGATTTTACGGCGGGATTGTGGGCGAGCTGGCCGAGGATGCTAGCGGGTCCCTGCGCGAGTGAGGCTTCGGTGGTCTCGATCGCTTGTCGTACGCCGAAACACATGCCGGTGTGTTTTGCGATGAGGATATCGTATCGGGGAGTTTTTATGGTCTTCATTTGAGACCGTAATCTGCTCGTGATGTGTGGAGACTTGATGAAGCGAAAGAGAAGAAACGATGAAAATCGGTCAGAGGGTGTCGGTCAGGAGGCGGTAGGAAGAGGGGGGGAGGATGGATTTTTTGAGGAGAGCAAGGTCGGCCTTGGCTTTTTTGGTATTGCCGATGAGGGCGTGGATGAGGCCGCGGTCGGCGATGAGGCTGAGGTCGGGCCGGGTTGGGCGAATGCGCATGGTGAGTTCGGCGAGAGCAGCTTGTAGGTCGGAGTGGGCTTGCTTTTTATCGTCGTGAATCAGGGCGGCGCGGGCGCGGCGGATGAGCCAGGAGGAGCGGAAGCGGGAGGAGGAAATTTCCCTGTTGATGATGGGGAGGATTTCGCGGGTTTGTTCGGCGGTGAGGGCGGTGTCGATCCAATTGTTTCGGAGGACGATGGAGTTCGTGCGTCGCCAGGCATTTTTTAAGATGGTGGAGGCATCGGCAGGGCGCTTTAGAGCAAGGAGGACCTCCGCGTGGAGGAGGTCGATTTCCGTGGAGTGATTGCGAGAGAGCTTTTGGAGATTTGCGCAGATTGTGAGGGCGTCTTTGGGATTGCCGCGAAGGTGATGGATTTTGGCAACGAGGTATGTAGGTTCGATGCTATTCTCGGCGTGAGCGGAACTGCTTTGAAGTTGGATTGCAAGGTGCAAGGCTTCAGTACTTTTCCCGAGGGCACGGATGAGTGAAATTTTGGCAGGCCGGTGCCTCGGCTCGTGCTTGAGGGCGGAGCGGAGATCTTCGATGGCGTGTTCCTTTTCACGCAGGGCCCGGAATTCGGTTGCCCGCTGGTAGTAGAGGTCGGCGCTAGGCGACTCCTCGATCTTCGCACTCAGAGTCTTGATGGTCTTTGACACGTCGTTGTGTCCCGGCGCGGTGGCCGGAAGCATGACGAGAGCGAGAAAAGCGAGGAGGCGCGTGTGCAACATGCCTACTTCCCGAGGAGAAGTCGGGGATGAAGGGTGAAGTCCGAGCTTTTGAGCTTTACGTTGTGACCTTCAATGGCGATGACGTTTTTTCCACCCGGTTTGAGGATCTTTGAGATTCCTTTGAGCGGGAAGTATTCGAAGGTGTTATCGGCGTCATGCTTGGTGAAACCATCGGCAGAGGCGCCTTGCTCCTTGTCGACGCCCTGGCGGTGAACTTCGTGGCCATTGATGTAGGCGATGAAGGAATCGTCGTAGGAGACCGAGAGACCGAGTTTGTTAAGAGTGGCGCCTTTGGGGAGGTTGAATTCACGGCGGATGTAGAGGGTGGTGAATTTATCACGCATATTGATGATGGTGGTGTCATCATTGTCACCGTAGCCGAAGCCGGCTTTGCCAACTTTCCAGTCTGAGACATCATGCTTGGGAGCGGCCCAATCGGTGGGATCACCGGACGGGTGGGAACCACCGAGGTAGGACCATTCGGCATTTTTTGCAACGAGCTCGGTGGCATCCTTGGGGGCAACGAGACTGGTCTTTTTTTGACTTGGCTTGTGGGGTTCGGGCTGCCAGGGATCGATGATGGGAGCGTGTTCCACGGTTCCATTCTTGTGGATGGCGAAGGTGTCGCGGATTTCTCCATTCAGGTTGAGCATTTCACCGGTGATGGTGTCGCCTTTGATGGTGATGAGGCAGGATCCGTTATCGAGGATGATGCGGCGCATGAGAGGGTGTGTGCCGGAGCGGCGGTTGGTGGTGCCGCCGTGGCCGGTGGTCACGGAAACGGTGCCATTGTTGGGATTGAGGCCCTGGCTCTTCTTGTAGGGGCCATCGCCATTCGGGTCGCCGTCGCGGTCGTCGAGAATGACGCCTTTGGCGATTGAGGGGGTGTCATAAGCGCCATCGATGAGCATGGAGCGTTCGTAGATGTGGGAGTGCCCCGTGAAGACGAGGTCGACGCCGCCACTTTCGAGGATAGGCATGATGTACTCGCGCATTTCAATGAGCTGGCCCTCCTTGTCAGAGTCATGAGAGCCCTTGGTGTAGGGGGGGTGGTGGAAGTAGGCGACGAGGAATTCGGCCTGGGTCTTTTCAAGGTCGGCTTTGAGCCACTGGGCCATTTCCCCGGTGGGGCGTCGATCGAGATCGTGCGAGTCGAGGCAGATGAAGTGGGTCTTGCCGAAGTCAAAGGAATAGAAGGCCTCCTTGCCGGATGCGAGTCCACCGGCTTCTGCCTGGGTCGGGCAGATGTAGGCGTCGTAGTAAGGGCCAACTCCAGTGGCGCCTTTGGAAGTCTTTCCCTCGTGGTTGCCCATCGATGGCCAGCAAACGACGTTGCGGAGGGTGGGCTCATACATGTTGAAGAAGCGGTCGCTGAATTCCTTGTTGGTGCCTGAACCATAGGCCATGTCACCGACATGGACGTAAAAGTCGAGCGAGCGTCCGGCGGCGGCGTTGTGCTTCACCATGGCGTCGTGGACCTGGGCCTGGGCTTTTCCTGCGGTGCCGGAATCGCCGACGACCCAGAAGTAAACGGGGGTATCAGTCCCAGGAACGGGATTGGTTTTGAAGCGGTAGGAATTGTCCGCAGGGGTGAGGCGGGTATCGCCGTCGTAGATCGCGTAATAGTAGGTGGAAGCCGGTTTGAGTTTGGTGAGAGTGGCTTCGAACTGGCGGGTGTCGACCGGGGTGTCTTTGAAGAGGGAATTTGCCTCGCCAAGTGAGGGATGAAGGCGGGTGAGAATCTGTCCGGCGGGAACGGTGAGGGAGAGATCTTCGACCGAGTGGCCGTAAACAACTCTGGGTTTCATGTCCTTGCGGCTACGCCAGATAACACGAATGGAGTCGTGGGTGGCCATCTGCACATAGGCTTGGCGGGAGAATTCAGAGACAGTATCGGCGGGCGCGAAAAGAGTGACGAGAAAGAGAAACAACAAGGATTTCATAAGCAGGGGTGGGGAGCTTGGAATATTTTTAGGAATTCGCAACCAGATTGTAAGTTTGACACAGGGTAACGGCCGGGAGTATTCAGGGGTCCTATGAAACTGTTGTTGCTACCTGCCATTTTGCTTGGCGTATTGTGTCTCACTTCCTGTGGTCTTCTTCGAACAGCCACGCAGGTTCCAATACGAACCTTGCAGAGCCTGGGGCGTAGTGTGGGTTTTGGAATTGAGCAGAGCGAGGTGAAGGGGGAGGATCCGAATCAGCCAAAGGTGCGGTTTGAGATCGAAGAAAGACGGATCGCCAAATGACTGATGCTCAGCTCAGCTGAGTTTCAAATTATTCCCGACATCATGAGATACGCGCTTGTGATTTGGTTCATGAGTTTCGGGCTCATGGCTAGAGTTTTTGGGTAATCGTCATTTCGGTTCGTGTTTGGATGAACCGCTATTAGTTTTGCCATTGTTGCTGGGGGTTATCCTGGCCTAAGGAAAGAGGCCGCGGTTTTTTTTCACTTTAGCGACGGTGTCGACGCCGGTGGCGAGGGCTCCGAGTCGGTGGGAGCATTTGTGTTCGGCGCAGAAGTGGAGAAGGTTTTCGAAGGCGTCGTTGATTTTAGTCTCAAGTTTGGCGAGAACCTCGGATTTGGTCCAGCTGAAGCGCTGGAGGTTTTGAACCCACTCGAAGTAACTGACGGTGACCCCGCCGGCGTTACAGAGGATGTCCGGGATGAGGAAGATGTCGCCGCGTTCCTCGATGATCGCGTCGGCGGGTTGGGTGGTGGGACCGTTGGCGGCTTCGGCAAGAATCTTACAACGGAGGCCTGAAGCATTCTTTTCGGTGATGACACGTTCGAGGGCGGCGGGGACGAGGACGTCGCACTTCTGAAGGAGCATTTCGTCGGGGTCGATCTTTTCGGCTCCGGCAAAGCCTGCAACTCCGCCTGTTTTGGCGAGGTGGGATTTAAGCTCGGCGACATTGAGGCCCTTGTCGTTCCAAACGGCACCGGTGATATCGGAGACACCACAAACTTTCATGCCATAAGCATCCATGGTTTCGACGGCGTAGGACCCGACGTTTCCGAATCCCTGAACGATGGCGGTGGCGCCGGCGACAGAGATGTTTAGCTTTTCGAGGGCACATGCGACGAGGAAGGCAACGCCGTGGCCGGTGGCCTGGGTTCGACCTTCACTGCCCTGAAGGACAACGGGTTTTCCGGTGACGATTTCAGGGACAAAGCGACCTTCGCGGGTAGAATAGGTATCGAGGATCCAGGCCATGTGCTGGGAGGAAGTTCCGACATCGGGAGCCATGACGTCGATGTCTGGGCCGATGAAGGGGGAGATTTCCTGGGCGAAGCGGCGGGTGAGGCGCTCTTGTTCGGCCATGCTCATTTCGCGCGGGTTGCAAGCGATGCCTCCTTTGCCGCCGCCGTAGGGAAGGCCCATGAGCGCGCATTTCCAGTTCATCCACATGGCGAGGGCGGCGACTTCTCCGACGTTGACTTTGGGGTGGAAGCGGAGTCCGCCTTTGACGGGGCCGCGCGAAAGGTGGTGCTGAACGCGGTGCCCGAAAAAAACCTCGGTGCGTCCATCATCCATGGTGACGGGGAGGCTGACGGTGATGATACGCTTGGGCCATTTACAGCGTTCGCGGACGCGTTCGTCGAGGTTCAGGAAGTCGGCAACACGGTCGAATTGTCCTGCGGCCATGCCGAAGACAGGGTCATTGAGAAGCTGCTCTTTCATGTAGGAGTGAACGTAGGCAGAGATCGGTGATTTCAAAATTGAATTTCCCGATAAGGAGTTCTTTGCTGCCGGGAGATCTCCTTGGAACGGTAAAGGACACGCGCCACCCTTCTAATTTGATCGGGTCTTATGAAGAGGAGTTGAAAGAGGATGAGTCGCCGGAATAAGAGAGGGGAGCAAATGTCTAGTTTTACAAACTCTCTGAAAATCATCTCGAATGCTTTGGGGAACGGGAAATGGCTCGGTTTTCCGGGGGATTCTGGCGGTGATTTTTACGCTGGGTGTGATCTGGACAGCGGGTGGAGTAATCTCGATCTACATGGCCGCTCTGGCGACCGCGAAGAAGGCGATCAAGGGAGCGGGATAAGGGCCTCGTTGATGAATCGAAATAATTGGTTTTGGTCAGGGAGGTTGAGGGGACGCTGAATGGGGCGGCGAAGGATTTGATCGATGTTACCGAGATGCCGATTTGGTTCTTCAGTTTGAGAAGCAAACTTGGGCGGCGCCAGAGGCCTAGGAGCCGTCGTCGAAGTATTCATCCGCCGGGTCGAAGGTGGGGATGGGGATGTTAATGATGCGCATCTCACCGATGGCGCGGTGGCGGCAGCCGGGTTTGATGAGGATGCTTGTCATGGGTTTGACCGGGAGGACTTCACCGTCGAGCTCGATGTGGCCTTCACCGTCGAGGACGAGATAGATCTCGGTCATCTTTTTGTGGTAGTGGGTGCGGGCTTCTTTTGAGATGTCGACGAGGTGGATGCTGGCGACGGGGTTCTCGGGAATGCAGAAGGCGCGGCGTGAGGTGCCGCAGGGGCAGGGGATTCCAGGGACTTTGTCGAGTTGTTCGATGAGGTAGTTTTTCATGGGCAGCGGCGGCAAGCGACTTGATGTGAGGGGGATGGAGAGGAAATTAGGAGCAGAACTGGGGATGATCTACCAAAAAAGAAACCCGCCGCGGATTGACCGGGCGGGCTTGGGGGAAAGAGGCTGAGTCTTACTTCACGGTGGCAGTGATCTTGCTTTGAGATTCAACCTTGGCACCTTTGATTTTTTTCAGTGCTTCGCCGGGGTTCTTTTTATCGAGTCCATTGAGGGCATTGAGTCCACCGGGGTTTTTCATGACTTCATCGAAGTCGAGTTCGAAGAGGATGATGGTATTTCCTTCGTGGTGGGAGGCATTGGTTTTGGCAATTCCGGGGGCTACGATGACTTTCGCTCCCATTTTCATGCCCTTCATCATTTCCGCCATCATGGCCATTTGCGGATCGATTTCTTCACCGCCAGCATTGCCTTCGTCGGGAGTTCCCTGATCTTCCTCTTCCTCGGGCTGGGGAAGGTTGATGGTGAGCTCGTTGTCGGCGTATTTGAAAGTGGCTTTGGCATCGTCGGCTGCCTTTTCGATTTTTGCTCCGGGTTGAAGCTCTCCGAGTTGGTCCATGCCGCCGCCGGGGCTAATGGTGATTTTATTGATGTCGCTGAAGGTGTAGGTGACCCGAACGCCTTTGCCTCCGTCTTTGCGCTTGATGTCCTCAACTTTGGCGAAGGCGACTCCCTCTCCGTATTCCGTGGCCTTCTCCTTGAGCTTGGCTTCGTCCTTCATATCAGTGAGCGGGTTCTTTTGCTGACCGCCCTGGGCGGCAGCCATTTCCATCATACCGATCATTTGGGCGCCCATGACCATTTCTTCGGTGATGGTGCCGCTGCCATCTTTGTTGAGGGTGACTTCCGTTTCGTATTCGAGACAGCTGGGAAGGATAAGAGCGACAGCGAGGCTGAGGACGGAAAAGAATAGTTTCTTCATAGGAGGAAAACATGCACCGGTCCAGCGGTTGTGCAATGAGGATTTTTTATGATAGATTCTATCCCCTTTCTTGCACCTTGGCTGAGGATGGTTAGAGTGAAAAGACGATGAGCGATGTCGCGGCAGTGGAGGTTAAAAACCTGGTGAAGGACTTTAAGGGGCCTTTTCGGGGGGGGAAAGTGCACGCGGTGAGGGATGTCTCGCTCACAATTGCTCCGGGGGAAGTCTACGGATTGATCGGGCCGAACGGTTCGGGAAAGTCGACGACGATGAAGGCGGTGCTGGGTCTGGTGGCGCCGACATCAGGAATGTGTGCCATTTTTGGGCGAAATTCGACGAAGGTGGACTCTCGGAGTGAGGTGGGATTTTTGCCTGAGAATCCCTACTTTTACAAGCATCTGACGGGGGCTGAGACGGTGAAGTTTTATGGCAGGCTCTGTGGGATGAAAGGGTTGGAGCTGAAGCATCGGGTGGAGGAGATGCTGGAGTTGGTGGGCTTGCAGGATGCAAGGGACCGCCGACTGAAAGGGTTTTCAAAGGGGATGTTGCAGAGGATTGGTCTGGCCCAGGCTTTGGTGCAAGATCCGAAATTGGTAGTGCTTGACGAACCGACGGCGGGAGTGGATCCGGTGGGATCGCGGGAGATCCGGGATTTGATTTTAGAGTTAAAGAATCGGGGGGTTACCGTCTTTCTCTGTTCACACTTATTGGAACAGGTTCAGGAAATCTGTGACCGCGTGGGGATCATCCACCAAGGAGTTCTGGTGAATGAAGGCCGCCTGGATGACCTGATCTCGCTTGAGGATAAAACCGAACTGATTCTCGAGAATGCCAGTGCTGAGTTGATGGAGCAGATTCGATCTTTGGTCGAAGTGACCCATGGTGCCGGGGTGATATCGGAAGGTCGTGCGCGGACAACGCTGGAGAGCCTGTTTTTGAAAGAGACCCAGTCGAAGACGACTGGTGTTCCCGCGAAATCGAGACGCGTGAGCAAATAATTTAACGGCCCCTTGAACTTTATCCAAACATCATGAGCCGCCCTGTTGCCACATCCTTTTTCTCTCCCCGCCGTTCGCTAATCATTGCGCAAAGTACGGTGACGCAGCTGGTGAGAATGAAGGTTTTTTACTTCCTCGCTCCCATTGCGCTTTTGTTTCTGGGGCTCCAGTTTTTCGATGCTTTCTGGTATGAAGGTCCCGAGGCCTTGATGCCGGAGCAAGAGTTACGGATGCACAAGAATCTCTGTCTTGGGACGATGATGCTTTTCACCTCGCTTTTCGCGATTGTTTCGACGGCTTTGTTGATCCCCGGGGATATTGAAGACCGGACTTTGTATACGATCCTTTGTAAGCCGGTCCCGCGGCTCGATTATTTGGTTGGAAAGCTATTCGGGGTGATTGCGGTGATCTTTATTGCGATGGTGGTGATGGATGTCCTTTTGGTGGCCACTTTGCATTTTCGAACTGAGGAGAAATTGATCGAGACCACGGCATACATGACGAAGATCGGTTACCCCGAGCGCGAGATAGAGGCGGGTAGGGCGGAGATCTCAGCTCACGGTCCGACATTACTTTTACAGTTCGGGGTAATTTCTCACTTTCTGAAAGCCTGTGTGATTGCGGCGGTGGCCTTGTTGATTTCGACGTTCTCGACTTCGACCCTCTTTACGATCGCGACGAGCGTGATGATCTGGATCATCGGCGCGTTTCAGTCGATCGCGCGCGACGGGCTCTTTAACGATGCCGAGTTTGGTGATGTGCCGACGTGGGCTGACAAGATCGTGGGCACTTTGGTCTCATTGATTTTCCCCGATTTTCAGCTTTTTGAGGCAATTTCGGATGGTGCGGCAAGAGCGGAGGATGTGCTGCCCGCTGACATGGCTCAACTCGCAGGCTTGAGTGTGCTTTATGTTGGGATCTACGTTGTCCTTTCGTGGTTCGTGTTTTCGGACAAGGAATTTTAAGGAATAAGCCGATGAAGAGATTCAAGACCATTCGTAATTTGCTCGTGATCGCCGGAGGTTTGGTGGTGACGGGGTATTTGCGGATGCCGGTGGAGCAAAGGTTCACGGAGGATCTTCGCGAGCGAAAGATCGTGCAGCCCCGGATCGAGAGCGATGCCTGGAGTGAAATGGGACAAACCAGCCTGGCAGGGACCTTTGGAGGATTAAGGACGGTGATGGCCTCGATGCTGAGCCTGAACGCGCAAAGTCATTTTGAAGAGAACGAGTGGTATGACCTTAAGAAGGACTACGAGGTGATCACGGCGCTGGATCCGTATAATGCTTTTTACTGGTCCCACGGGGGATGGCACATCGGTTACAACGCGGCTTCATGGGCGAGGAGTAATCGGGAGTTCAGCCCGGCGCGTCGCCGGATCATGGAGATGGATTTTCTGGAGGCGGGTGATGAGTTCTATCGAAAGGGATTAAAGTATCTCCCGGAAGAGGAGTCGCTTTGGTTTGAGATTGGCTCAATGTGGTCCAACGAATACAAGCGGCCGAATTTTGAGCGGGCCGCCGAGGCCTTCGAGAAAGCACGCGATTCTGGGAATCCGGTTTATCGGAGGCGTTATCTTTTCACGATCGCGCGGATTCCGGGACGTGAAATTGAGGCTTATGAAGAAGTGATTCGTCTTTTGACCGAGAATCCCAGACACCTCGCGGTGCCCACCTTTCGGTGTTTACTGATCGTGCTACCCACGAATCCGAAGATTTCCGATATTGAAATCAAACCGACGATTGATGGTGTTTTTCGAACTAGGGAGAAGGCTTATCAGGATCTTTTCAACTATCGTCAGCGGGTTTTGGAAGAGGGGTTTTATGCCGGGAATATTGACGGAATTCTCCTGAATTTGATTGGAGAGCTGGGCGTTCCGGACGAGCTCAATCCGTTTTTAAATCCTTCAAGTCACCGAATTCACACCGAGCATTGGCGGGAATCCGATGACCAGCCGAAGGCCCAGGTTCCGGATTGGATGCTCAAGAAGAAAGAGGAAGGCGCTCGATAAGAGGACATGGCGGGAATGATGTGACAATCTGACCTTTACACTCTGCACCTCTCTCGTAATTGTTCTCTCTGTTAGCGATATGCGGATTGCCCTTTTTGGAGATATTCACGCCAATCTTGAGGCCTTGGAAGCCGTCTTGAAAGATGCGGCGGAGCAAGGTTGCACCGATTACGTCTGTATGGGCGATATTGTCGGTTACAATGCGGACCCTTCGGCCTGTTTGGAGAAGGTCCGTGAGAGCAACTGGCCGGTGGTGAAGGGAAACCACGACGAGGATGCTTCGGGCGAACATAGCCTCGATAGCATGAATCCGGTTGCGGCCGCCGCTTTGGAGTGGACCCGCGATCAGTTGACCCTTGAGCAACGTGACTGGCTCCGGACGATCCGCATGGTCCGACAGGTGGAGGACTTCACGGTGGTCCACTCGACTCTCGACCAACCGCAGTCGTGGAATTACGTGACGAACAAATTCGATGCGATGTCGAACTTCTCTTACCAATTTACCAATCTTTGTTTCCACGGACACACTCACGTGCCCCGGATTTTTGTTCGCGATTCGCGAGTGACCGAGGTTGAGGCTGATTCGATTGTGATTGAGCTGGGAATGAAGTATTTTATCAATACGGGTTCGGTGGGTCAGCCTCGAGACGGCGACTGGCGTGCTTGCTATGTCATTTATGATCTGCCGACTTCCACCGTTACTTTCCGTCGCGTGGAATATGATCTCGCCACTACCCAGGAAAAGATTCGTGCTGCCGGTCTCCCTGATGTTCTTGCCGAGCGCCTTGCCGAAGGGCGCTAGGGTTCTCCTCGTTACCGGGGGATTTTGTGCGACTTCGTGCTTTAGCTCGACTGTCGATTCATGGGTGGGGCATGGGTGGGACGTGAGGTCGAAAGTGTTTCCAAAGAGGATGGCTGAAATGTCGAGGACTCCGTGGATGGGTGGGAACAAGGTGCGAACCCTGCCAAATGGAGACGCTTTTTTCCCTCCAATGTTGGCGGCGGTGAAATCGGCCAAAAGAAGTATCACCTTTGAAACGTTTGCCTTTGTCGATGCTCCGGTGACGCGGGAGTTTTCGAGAGCCCTTGCTGAGAGAGCGAGAAGCGGGGTTTCGGTGAAGATGATCCTGGATGATGTGGGCTCGGCCAAGGCGGGGGAGGATAATGTTCGTCTTATGCGCGAGGCCGGAGTGGAGCTTCACTTTTTCCATCCCATTAATATTTTTCGTCCACAGATTTCCAACAACCGGACGCATCGCAAGATTTTGGTGGTGGATGGGAAGGTGGCCTACACGGGAGGGGCGGGTTTTGCTTTGGCCTGGAGCGGGAATGCCCACAGCACAAAACATTGGCGGGATACCCAATACGAAATCAAGGGCCCGGCCGTCGCGGGATTTCAAAAAGCCTTCTGCGAGAATTGGTTCGAGTTGACGAGGGAGAATCTCGGGGGATCCTCGTACTTCCCGGAGTTGGTAGGAGTTGGGAAGACTCCGGTGCAGGTGATTTTCGATAGTCCTTGGGACGGAAGTCATCCTATTGCGCATGGGGTTTTAGCGGCGATCAATGGAGCGAGGAAATCATTACTGCTCCAGCAGTCTTACTTTGTGCCCAATCGTGATTTTCGGGAGGCACTTCTGCGAGCGGCAGCCCGGGGAGTAGAGGTGGAGGTGATGGTGCCGAATCATTTGGTCGACTCGAGGCTCACCCGGTATGCTTCACAGAATTATTGGGCGGAGTTGCTGCAAGGAGGAATCCGGATCTATCAGTATGAGACTACGATGATGCACTCTAAGCTTTTGGTGGCGGATGGTCAGCTGAGTATCGTGGGTTCGGGGAATCTTGATGACCGGAGCTTTTTCATCAATGACGAGATCAATTTGCATGTGGATTCGGAGGAATTTGCACTGGAGCAGACCGAGATGTTCCAAAAAGATTTGCGGAGCTCACAGGAGATTACTTTGGTGAATCTCGGGAGGTTACTGGAACCGGGGTACAAGAGATTCTTTGCACGGTTTATCGAGTCCCACCTTTAGTGGGGGGCAGGTTGAAGGTAGGTTGGATGTTTTCCTGAATGATGGCCAGAGGGTCTGAAGCAGGGCTCTCCGAACCATAGGTCGCAAAAAATTCATCTGCGGAAAGCCGATTTTCAGATTGTTTGCCGCTTGTCGAATTCAAGAGGAAGCCTGCAATGTTTTCCTGGGCGACATCGATGGATACTCCTAAACGGATTTCGAAGTAGAGGGCTTTTTCATCTAGGGATCCGAGGAGGGCACCCCGGGGAAGGTGTTGGCCGGTTCTGACATGAAAATTGGTCAGGCCGGCGTAGAAGGTTTGGACGATGGAGCCGTCGGGAAGGCGGTGACCAAGGAGGACGGCTTTGCCGTCGTGGCCTTGTGGGTTTCCGGTGTAGAGAACGAGTCCGGTTCCGGCGGCGAGGGCTTTGTCCGATGGGGGTCGGATGAAGCCCCGGGCAGTTGGGAGCCGGTAGCGCTCCATGGGAGACATCGTGCTGAGGTTTGGTTGGAATTCAGCGGTGATGAATTCGGGCGTGTGTCCTTCGGCCCCGTCATGAATCGAGATGGGGTAGCCGGCCACCGAGTCGGCTTCCTGCCAGTTCCGGAGGGAGTGGGCGTAGTATTTAACGGGGTCTTGTTGATGAAAAACGCCAATCGTCAGGAAGGTGATGCCCAGCACGATGAGGGCGGCGATGATGACTTGATGGCGGCGGATTTTCACGTGTGGGATCTTGGCAATCTGGGGGGAGATCACAAACTCGAAGTCGATCAGAGTTCGTCAGGGTATGAAACGAACGAGGTTGAGCTTTTCTTAGTGAGTCGAAAGGCTTTGGTTTCGCGGAGGTGGTTGCCGAGGAGCTTGGAGAGGAGATTCACTTTTTGAGGTTGTTGGGAGGCGAGGTTATTTTTCTCTCCGATGTCATTTTTGAGGTCGAAGAGTTCGAGTTCATCGGTGAGGTGCCAGTGGATGAGTTTGTGGTTTCCGAGGCGAACGGAGCTGTAGGGAGGAAGGTGGTAGAGATTGGGGTAATGCCAGAAGAGAGGACGTTTGGATCGGTCGGTGGTGGGATTTTTAAGAATATCGGTGAAGCTTTGCCCGTCGATTTTTTGCTCCATTTCGACCCCGGCGATTTCGAGAAAAGTTGGGTAGATGTCCTCGATGATCATTGGCGAGTTGGTGCGTTGATTTTCCGGGGTGATTTTTGGCCAGTGGACGATGAGGGGGACGCGGGTGCCTCCTTCGTAGCCGCTGATTTTACTTCCTCTGAGGGGGGTGTTTTGCGGGTTGTTGCCGGGGGATCCATTGTCGGACATGAAGACGACGATGGTGTTGTCGGAGATTTTGAGACGATCGAGGGTGTCGAGAATTTGGCCGAGCGAGTGGTCCATGCTTTCAAGCATGGAGGCGTAGGTTTTTTGGTGAGCCTTCCACTTTTCGTCCTTGTAGTTGGGGAGGAAGCGGCGATCAGGTTCGAAGGGAGCGTGAACGGCGTAGTGGGAGAGGTAGAGGTAGAAGGGCTTCTTGTCCTCGACAGACTTTTCCACAGCGGAAATGGCTTCACGGGTGATGGCTTCGGTAAGGTTGATTTGTTGGCCGTGGTATTTTTCGAGTCCGGGGACGTCCCAGATGGCCTCGCCATTACGCCACTGGGCCGAGAAGTTTTTGTCTCCGTGATAGGAGCCGGGACCGCCGATGTGACAGCCTGCGATATTGATGTCGAAGCCGAGGGTTTGGGGGTCAGCTCCGGGGGTGTTTTGGGCACCGAAGTGGGCCTTGCCGGCGTGGATGGTGCGGTATCCTGCCTTTTGGAGAGCCTGTGGAAGGGTGTTGGATTGGTAGCTGCGGGTGATTTTTGAATCAACAGGTTGGAGGCCGTTGAGGGGCCATTGGGATGAGGCAAATTTTTTGTTCGGGCGTTCCGGTGAGCGGTCTTTGCGAAGGGTCCAGCAGGTGACGCCGTGGCGGGCGGCATTTTGCCCGGTCATGAGGCTGACCCGGGAAGGCGAACAAATGGAGCAGGCATATGCGCTGGTGAAGAGAAGGCCTTTTTTTGCCAACCTCTCCATGTTGGGAGTCCGGTATTGGCGATTGAGTTCAGTTTCAGAGGAGTGGAAGGAGACCGAGGTGTCCTGCCAACCCATGTCATCGACAAAAAAGAAGAGGATGTTGGGTTTGCCGGCGAAGGCGGGGGAGAAGAAGAGGGCCGAAAGGAAAGCGAGGATGGAGACTGATTTTGAGTTCATGAGGAAAATTTAAAAGAAAAAGGCACGATCTGGGGCTAGCCCGGATCGTGCCCGAATTGATGGTGAATCCGCCGGTATTAGAGTTCTTTGACGAAGATATTTCGCCACTGCACGGGAGCGCCGTGCGTTTGAAGCTGGATTGGACCGGCTTTGGGAAGGGGGCCTTTCTTGTCGAAGAAATTGAAGAGCTTGGCGTCGTCGACGATGAGCTTCCCGTTGAGGTGAATGGTGACTTTTTCGCCGACCAATTTGATGATGATGGCATTCCACTCGCCAACAGGTTTGTCGGCGTGGACGAAAGGTTCGCGGCCGGGAGTGCCCTTGGGATTATTCCAGAGTCCGCCGGAGCCTTTTTTGGCACCGTGCCTCCAGCTGCCTCCGGCTTCGGTAGTGTCCCAGAGTTGCACCTGGGGAATGCCGCGGAGGTAGATTCCGCTGTCGGCCTTGGGATCGAGTTTGAATTCGAGCCTGAGTTCGAAGTCGGAGTAGTTTTTCTCGGTGGAGAGGAAAAGTCCGTGACCATCGTTGTAGATGAAGCCGTCTTTGACCTGCCAGTGTTTGGCGATGTTTTCGAGGCTCTTTTTCTTTTTAGCGGCCAGTTTTTCATCGGAGAGGGCGAGGTATTTAGCGGGGTCTTCGGTGCCAGCACCCCACCAGCCGGTGAAGTCTTTTCCATTGAAGAGCGAAGCGAATCCCTCGGGGGCGCCTGCGAAAAGTGGGCTGACCAAAAGGGTGAATCCAAGAAATATCGTTTTCATGTCGTCAAAATACACCTTTTTATCGCGAAGTTTATCAGGAAACTTGGGAAGTCGGCCATTCCAGCGACTCATTGATCGGATCGATCAGGATAGTATCGGCCCAAGAAGCGGGCATCCGCGAAATAGGGAAACTTTTTCTTCGTGAGACTATGAGTTGAGGAATGAGACTTTGTGGACTACGCTCCCACCAACATGAAAAAAAACCTTTCACTCACTTTGATCGTTGCCACGATGCTGGGTATTTTTGTCTATGCTCAGGACAAGAAAGAACCTGCAATGCTAGTTGCCAAAGAAGTCCCCAAATCCCTGACAAAGGAGGAAGCCGCCAAGCTCACAGACGAGGAGTGGAAAAAGCGCCTGACGGCGGAGCAGTTTCGCATCCTTCGCCAAGCCGGGACCGAGCGTTCTAACGGGAAAGTTTATCAGGAATTTAAAGCGCAAGGTGGTGGAACCTACTACTGCGCGGGGTGTGACGCGGAGCTGTTTTCTTCCGAGGGAAAGTTTGATTCCCATTGCGGATGGCCATCGTTCTACGATCCGAGCAAGGCGAAAAACGTGAAAACAAAGATCGATATCACCGGAGGGATGACCCGGACAGAGGTTCTATGCCTCGTTTGTGAGGGACACCTCGGGCACGTGTTTTTCGGAGAGAGATTCGAGGCCTTCAACGGAAATCAGACTCCGACCGGACAGCGCTATTGCATCAATGGAGGGGCCTTGAAGTTTGTGCCGGCCGAGGTGGTGGAAGCAGCGAAGAAAGAAAAGAGAGCCGGGAAGAAGGAAGGGAAAAAAGAAACCAAGTCTTCCAGGGCAACTCCGGACAAGCCTGTTGAAAAGAGCAAAGGTGAGTAAGTCCGCGCTTGCCTGGTCATTGCAAAAACAGCAGGGGATCTGTCCTGTATTTCCGTGAGCACCGGACAGAACGCCTTGGTGCCGGCATGGGCTAGGACTCGTCGGAGTCGCGGAGGTTCTTTCCTTCTTCTGCGTGGGCTTTGAAGTTTTCCATGTAAATCAGAGACGGCTTCTTGGCGCAGCCCGGCATAGGCCACGTCATCAAGGAGCCTTCCGAGCACTATGTTTGATAGTCTTGGTAGCAATGAGCCTAGCGGAACAGCTCTTTTGGGACTTGCAAACTTGAGTCTTCTGCGCCGCCGCTAGTCTTCTTTAGCCGATCTGATTCTCAAAGGGATTCGGGGAAACCCGAGGCCCTTTTTTGTGTTCACGATGGATTACTTCTTCTTGAACTCGGTGATGAGGTCTTCGAGTTCGTTCTCTGGCTTTTGATCAACCGAGGCGACGTAGAAAAGGGCACCCGAGCGCTGGAGGAGTTCGCCGAGGTGAACGAGGCCCGCTTCGGCCTGAGGATCGCGGAGATCGCTGAACCAGTAGAGGGCATCGGTTTGCTTCACAATGATGAGGTCCTCCATGGCGAG
>JAPKDJ010000133.1 GCA_026421245.1 Akkermansiaceae bacterium
GCTGTGACGCCATCCAAGATGGCTGCCGTCGCCGATGACAAGCCATGCCCCGCCCCTTCCGGAGGGACGATGACGGGAAACTGTCCTGCGCTGATTCCCCGGGCGTCGAGGCTCTCCTTCCAGGGTATCAGTGGCGCAATCGCCGTTCTGTAGTAGCCGCCTTTATCAAAGGACTTTGGACCGCCAAGCATGACGAGGTTGCCGCCACCCTCAACGTATTTCCTTAACGCTTCGAGCCCCACAGGGCCGATAAACTCCGCTGGGAATGACCCCAGGACAATGCAGGTATAAAGGTTCAGGACTTCTTCATCCCCAGGAAACCCACTCGAAAACACCGCGTCGCCTTCCTGCCGCGCGCCATCGATCAAAACCACCCCGGCGTTCTTCCGATAAACTGAGGTCAGCTTGATCGTCGCATCATCGCTGAACTCTCGCTTGAGCATCGCGAAATTCCAATTCAGCATGTTGCCATATAAGAGGACGGTGATGCTCTTCTCGCGGATATCCACTTCGAAGTCACGCGTGTTGTTCAGCGCGGTCATTTCGCCATCCACGCCCTTGACCGAAAGACGGTAGTGGTAAATCCCCTCGGTCTCCTCGGCAGGAAGGTCGAACTCCACCCGGCCATTGTTTTTTCCAGGGTCCACCGTCACGGCGCCCAACTGCTCGTATTGGCCGTCGACGCGCTTCTCGATCTGTACCTCGAAATCCTCGGCTTTCTCCGCAAACGCTTGTGAGGCACTGTGCACGACGATGTCCGCAGAAACCTTGAACGGCGTGTCCAACTCGACCTCCTCCGGGATATCCGTATTACGGATCTCCAGATCGTCCCAGGTCGAGGGGTCGGTTCCGACGCCAAGGATATAGATAGGGATCGCCCCATGGCGCTCGCTACGAATGACTTCGTCGCCTCCATCGGTGACCAAAACAACCGCCTTGCAGTCAGACAGGTCCGGCTTTTCCGAGAGAGAAACAACCGTCTTGCCCAGATCCGTTTTGCGCGTCCCCTCTGCCGGGTCATCCTCCCCTCCGAGGATATCGACATCAAATCGGTAGCGCTCCACGCTGGCGATTCCTTTGAGTCCGGCCTGGATGTCATCCATGATCGGAATGGCGCGCTGCGTGCGGGTATCCGACCCGTCGTCTTCTACATCCATCGAGGTAGAAATGTCGCTGATGACAGCCACTTTCTGAGAATCATCCGTCGGCTTCATATTCCGCCATGCTGGATCCATCAATGCGACGATCGCAAGGATGGCAAAAAGCACTTTCGGAGCCAGCAGCATCGTTGTCTTCCCCACCGTATAGCGCGACCTATACCTGCTCCACAGGAGGCATAACCAGCCCATCACCAGAAGGATGATGAAACTGTTCGCCAACGTGCCGAGGTGCGGCTTCCATATAAGCATCCCTATCATTAAATAATTTCCTCTCCAGATTCTGTTGATGTGGCGTCGGGATTCTTATCAGTATCGCCCTTGGCCTTGTCTTTCCATTTCTTCGCTGGCGCTCCCAGCAATCCCTCAGCCATCAAAAATGCCATGGCCAACAATAGAAACGGTAGATAAAAACCGGTGCCAGCGAGGGACTGTTCCAACTCGTCACGGAAATCATCTTCGTTGGTGAGTGTCCGGACCCCGTGGGGGATGCCCTCTAAGGCGCCGATCTCGGAGCCCTCGACAAAGGCGCTGTGTCCCTCCAGTTCAGATGGCAGAACCGTCAGGCAGGTCTCCCGTTGCCCCATCGTGGCGATGTAAGCGCCCCCACGCACCAAGATCGGAGACTCGTTCTTCAAGCCAGACCAGTCGATCTGGTTGCCTAACAAAGTCGTGATCGACATCTCATCGCCTTCGCCAGGCAGCAATCGCGGCGACTGGCCGGCGACGATCGACACACTTTCATTCGACAGGTTGGCCACGGCACCCAAAGCGATCGGCTGGGCCATCACCAGAAAGATCTTCTGTCTCGGCAGCGTGCTCCAGGCCCCGGTTCGACCGAAGGCGATACCGCTCACAACAATCTGGCCTTTTCCGTGTTTGCGAATCGCCAACAGGGTGCGGTCTTCATTGGCACCCAGGAGGGCAGCATAGCCCGCGTCTTGTGCCAATGAGATTGGAAAGTACTGTTTTACAAAAGCGGTGCCGATGCGAACCCGTCCATCCAGCCCGCGGATGTCGGACCAGAACGGCGACGACTGGTTGGCCACGCGCAACGGCACACTGACCGGCACCGATTTCAAGGGCTCTAGTTTCGCCCCAAGCCATGCAGGCGCTTGGCCGGTTGATTCGCTGGCATCTACGGCGGGTAAGACCAGAATATTGCCGCCACGCTGCGTGTACTGATCCAGCAATGTGCTCGTCCCCTCGTCCAAGGTCGAGGCATCCGCCCAGGTCAAGACCACCAGCATCGGCGCCTTCTGCTGCAAGCGGCTCTTGATGGTGTCCCGGGGTAAAAAGCTCGGCACTAAGGAAGTGAGACTGCCATCCCCGCTGGGCGAGAGGGCGAGTGGCAGTAGACCGAAGGTGCCCGCCGCCTGATCGCCGAGAAAATAGATGTCCCCTTTCTTCTCGCAAATGTAGGGGACAAAGACCCGGTTATCGCCATCAAATCCATCCCCTTCAATCCAGATACGGACCCAGTGACGGCCCGGGGCTTTCGGCTGGAGCGGCAACCTCACAAGCTTCTGTGAACCGGCACCCACCTCGACATTGGTGATCTCAGCAACGCTGTTCTCAGAACCCTTGCGATGGACCCGGACCTGGAAATCTTTGTCACCGTCATTGCGCAGCAGGACCTCCAGAGAATACGGCTGATTGGGAAGGATTCTGCGCGATGACACGCTCGCCTTGAGCAGGCAAATATTCGGCAGCGTGGATTCGGCGGTGGGCACGCGGTGCACGAAGATCTGGGGCGGCCCATCCATATCATCGGCCGCCAGCACAGGGGCCTTCCACTCGGCCTCTTGGAGATCCGTGAACACATGCAGCGAACCACCTCCCCCGGAGTTCGCATTCTCTAGCAAGGCCGTCGCCCGCAGCATCGCTTTGGCAGAATCACCCGTCGCCTCGGTCGGCTGGATTGACTGCAGAAAGCCCAACATCGAATCTTTGTCGGTGGTCATCCCGCCAAACCGCTCTGCCCCCGGCTCGGGTACCAGCAATACGATCGCAGCCTTGCCACGCGGGTCCATGTTCTTCAAGAGCGTGCGCGCACCCTCCTGGGCGACGCTCAGCTTGGTCCGATCACTGCCCTCGACCGAGCCGACCATCGAACTGGAGTTATCGATGACAATCACCACCGCCTGTTCGCCGCCTAAGCCTAGGACATTACCCATTTTTGGAACCGCCAGGCGGGCCAGGGCGAGCAGTAGAAACAAGAGCAGCAGAGTTCTGGCCGCTAGCAGCAGCGGCTCGCGAAACTTCCGATGGAAAGAAAGCCGCGGCTGCATGCTGTCGAAAAACATCCTTGTCGAAAACAAGACCGTCTTGCGCTGGCGGCGCATCAACAGATGAAACAGCACGGGCGCCGCGGCCAGCGGAAGTAAATACAAAAACAATGGTGCTCCTAGAATCATTAGCTTGTTGCCCTTTTCAGTAAAGTGTCATGAATGTCCATCGAGGTATCGACCAACAGATAGTTGGCCCCCTCGTTGGTGCAGCCGATGCGGACATCGTCTAAATACTCCCGGACCCTCTGCAGGTACAGGTCGCGGAATTCGCCGATATCGACGTTCATCTTGTCGCGGGTTTCGAGAAACTCGACCTCGATCAACCCCTCTTGAGGCAGGCGGATCTCCGCGGGGTCCAGCACGTGAAACACCGTCACGTCGTGGCCCGCGTAACAGAGATTGCCGACACCCTTGAGCGTCTCGCGCGGGTCCTGCAACAGGTCGGAAATGACGATGACGAGCGACCGTCCCTTGATAAACTCGGTCGCCTTCGCCAGGGCGTTCTGAATGTCACTCTCACCTTTTGGCTCGATCTCCTCGAGTCCATGCAACAGGGGGCGAAGTGCGCCGAAGGTCGCGGCGGGCTCGTACATTTTACGCAGATCATCATCATAGGTGATCAGACTTGTCGAATCGCCCTGGTTGACCATGACATACATCAGGGACGCAGCCAGACTGCAGCCGTAGTCCATTTTGGACATCGACCCCATATTTTTATAGGCCATGCTCTCGGAGGTATCCAGCAGAACATTGGCGCGAATATTGACTTCGTCGTGGAAGCGACGAATCACATACTTGTCCGTGCGGGCATAGACATTCCAGTCGATCCGTTCGATCGGATCACCCTGCATGTATTGCCGATATTCGGCAAACTCGACGGAAGACCCGAATGTCGAAGACCGGTGCCGCCCCTGCAGGCCGACGTCCATCCGCTTGGTCACACCGATCTGCAAATTCCCCAGATGGTCGGCCATGCGCGACGGCAAGTATTTGTAAGTATTGAGTTGCTCCGCCATGTTATTTCACCGTTGCTTTCTTTCTCCGACCAAATATTTTTCCAAAATATCCTGACTTTGCTTGCTCGTCAGGAATCACCGGCACGGCCTCGAGCAGTTGGTCGATAATGTTGTCCGTATCGTAGCCCTCACTGACGGCGGTAAAGTTCAAGCCGAAGCGATGCCGGAAAACGGGATGGACGAACTTGCGAATGTCCTGCACTGACACATTGAACCGCCCGCTCAGTAGGACGTGGGATTTGGCCGCCAGCAACAAAGCCTGTCCAGCTCGCGGGCCGCAGCCCCACTGCACCGATTTCAAAATAAAGTCGGGAGCGATTTCGTCATCGGGCCGGGTCGAGCGGGCAAGACGGGCGGCGTAGTTCGCCACGTAGCGACTCACCGGGACACGCCGGACCAGGTTCTGAAACTGCATAATCTCATCGCAGGTAATCATGGAGCCGAGGTTGGGCATCTCATCGAGAGTGGTTTTAATGAGGATTTCCTGCTCCTCTTCCAGCGATGGGTAATCAACATTAATCATGAACAGGAAACGGTCCAGTTGCGCCTCTGGCAACGTGTATGTCCCCTCTTGCTCGATCGGGTTCTGCGTGGCCAACACCAAGAAGGGCTCGGGCAAGGTGTGCGTCACACCGCCCACCGTCACACGCCCTTCCTGCATGCTCTCTAACAATGCGGCCTGAGTCTTCGGGGGCGTCCGGTTGATCTCATCAGCCAGCAGCATGTTGGTGAAAATCGGACCACTCCTGAAGGTGAACGACCGATGTCCCTGATCCCCCTCTGCCAATACCATGGTGCCCGTGATATCCGTAGGCATCAGATCCGGCGTAAACTGGATCCGCTTGAAATTGAGAGACAGGGTTTTCGCGAGACTGCTGACCATCAGTGTTTTGGCTAGTCCCGGAACACCGGTCATCACGCAATGCCCCTTGGCAAACAAGGCGGTCAAGACC
>JAPKDJ010000134.1 GCA_026421245.1 Akkermansiaceae bacterium
TCCACCTTGACCGGCGCGCGAACATCCGCATTCGAGACATGCCAGGCAACCGGCTTAGCAATGGCCGGCTCGGCCTCCGCCGCCGAGAGTGGCTGCAAGAGTGGTGCCGCTAAACACAGTGAGAGTGTGATTATGAAGGGTTTGATTTTGTTTGGGAGTTTCACGAGTTAATCTTGTTTCTTAATCACCGCCGCCTTGATGAGTTCGCGGGCGGCGATGGTTTCCTCACTCTGCGGGGCGAGCTTCTTAAGTTTCTGGTAGACCTTGCCCGCGCCGGGCAAATCGCCTGCGTTGAGCTTAATCTTGACCTGGGTCATGATAAGCAGGCGGCGCTGGCCATCATTCATGTCTGCCTCGAGCATCTGCTCGGCGAGGATGGCTGCTCTCGGGTCGCCCATACTGGCGTAGACGGCGATCACGCTGACCATGAACTCCGGATCGAGGCGCAGCATCGGATAGGTGGCCAGGGAGGTATCGATCAGACCCAAGGCATGCCCGTGGTCTGTGATGGAGGTGGTTCGGGCCATTCGCCGAATCCGCATCCGTGCCTGCTCCACATGCTCTTGCTCCTCATCCGACAAGGGCCATCCGCCGCGGTGCAGCTTAGTCAGCAGTGCTTTCGCTTCCTCGGGCTTCCCCTGCGCCAACAGTGCACCCGCCATCATACGGCTGGAATCCATGTCCCCCACCACCAAGGATCGGGCAAACGCTCTGGGAAAGGTGATGTCCAGCGAGCTGTGACGTGGGTTCCCTCCGCCGGAATAAGTTAGCACGAACGCATGCACGCCCGGTTCGAGATGTACGCTGCCGCGCTTTACTTCCTCGGTTGCTTTTTTCTCTCTTTGCCCGTCGTCATCAATAACGACTTTCGAACCGACGACCAGCCGGCTAGGGCCATTCGACTTCAGCGAAAACGCGTAGTCACCGGCTCTCCTTGCCTTCAGGTAGCCGGTGACTTTCAAGCTCGAGGGGTGCACGGTCTGATGATCTTTACCGTCCTTCTTGGTGGTCTTGAGCCAGGTAAGCAGAGCGCCCATCAGATGCTTCTGGTCGATGTGGTTCAGGACGCCCTTCTTGACCGGTGTCAGCTTGTCGAAGTCCGGCAACGTGTCCCACCTACCGGCGTAGGTGGCATAGTTCATTCCCTGCTCGTCGCAGGCCTTGGAGGTGTACAGCTCAATCGGAAAGTGTTCAGAGCCCTTAGCCGGCTTGTCTGGGCCACTTTGAGGGCGCCCCAGCGCCGCCTGGTGAGGACTGGCGTAAGCGCCGAAATTGGCAAACTTGTCGCCCTCGACCCCGGTTTCACTATCCCATTTTCTACCCACACCGATGCCGAGAGAAATCAGCTGTTTGCCATCGAGGCTGTAGAGAACTTTCGTAAGCATAGAAACACGGCTGGCAGACCTATCGTGTTCATTTTCCCTGTTACGGTGGACCATCGTCAGTTTCTTTCCCGACGCCAGGTCCCATTGGTTGACGAAGCCCTCGCGACTGCCCGCAGCGAGCCGTTTGCCATCCGGCGAGAAGGCCAGCGACAACACCTCGCCCTTGTCCCTCTCGAGCGTGCGCAGCGCCTTGCCAGTGGTCGCGTCCCACAGCCGAATGTGGGAGTCATCGATTGCGGTGGCGATGCTCTTGCCGTCCGGCGAGAACACCACGGCATGAACGGGCCCGGCGTGCCCGCTCAGGGTCAGCAGTTCTTTACCGGAGGCGGTATCCCAAACCTTGACCGTCCGGTCATGACTGGCCGATGCCAGACGCTTACCGTCCGGCGAAAAGGCCAGCGCGAGCACATCACTGGCGTGCCCGATGGACGAGTGGATCATCTTGCCGCTGAGGGGATCCAACAGCGTGATGCGAGCGTCCTCGCTGCCCGTCGCCAGCCGCTTGCCGTCCGGCGAAAAGGCCAGTGAAACGACGCCGACCGGAGCGACTTTGATCGTGTGCGTTGCACTGGGTGCCATGGTGATTTTACCTCCATTGTACCCACCATGGGGTACCATCTTATTCTTCCCCTCTAAGATCGCGTCAGCGTTATACACCCTGACCATTCCGAATTCGTATCCCACGGCGAGCCGCCGGCCGTCAGGTGACAAGACCAGCGAGCGCTCCATGTCGCGAAGCGCTCCTCCCAACACCGCATGGCTTCCCACACTGCGCGTTTCGATGTGGCGGCTTCGGATAGTACCCTTCAAGTCACGCATGAGAATAAACGAACCATTATGAGCCTGGTGACTTGAAAAGGCGCTACGACTCAAGTCGGCCGATACACTAGGAGACGTCACTAGCCGTCTCCAGTCCTGTCTTGAAGGGGGCTGAATCAGCCACGTGATGCGGTTCTCTCCACCTTTTTTCAGGTATCTCTCCGGGATGATGATGTTTCCGTCGGGCCATTGCCACATGCGACCGAGCGGCTCGCCGTTAATCCAAACGTTCGCACTGCGAGCGTGGGTCACCCCAAACTTGAATATCAGCTGCTTGCCCTTCCAGCCCGCGGGCAGGTCGAAGGTTTTGGCGATCCAGAACCCGCGGCCCTTTTCGTATGGGTAAATGAACGACAGCCCCACGTTGTGTGCCGTGCGGAACTGCCACCGGATCGGCGACCAGTGCACCCCTTGTGTCAGCCCTGCGAGCTTCTCGCCCGCCAAAAGATAGTGATACGCGCTTGCTTTAGCAAATTGCCAGGACTCAAGCATGTCGACGGCCGGTCCGATCTGTTCGATTTTCTTGAGCAGCTCTACCGTCGCCTCGGCTTCGCCGCGGACCAATAGCTTGATATCCGACAGCCCCAACGCGGCTTCTCGCCAGTGACTGCTGCCGGCAGGCGAACGGTCCATCACGACGGTCAGCAGCTTTTCGGCAACGGCGTAGCTAGCGTCTGTCGGACTGTTTGCCTTGCGACTCAAACTCTGCGCGATCTGCAGCAATTGGCTGTACGGATACGCGGCGATCACCTCATCGACCCGCCGCCCCAGCGCTTCGCGGGTCCGGCTTCGAGCGAGCTCACGGGCTTCATAGCTAGCTGCTAAAAATAGTTCCTTCTTAATCTCTGCTGCTGTTTTTGATTTTCCATTTTTGACTGCCTCGGCACTCGCGCTCCACTCTCGCCAAGTACCGCGGTTGTGCACCATGCCACTCCCCCCCCAGTGCTTCAAGGGATACGACCATTCGTAGAGGTTCACCAGATCGTCCAGCGGCAGCTGCGCGAGGGTGTCTTCCTCCGCAAACTCCCAAATCATCGCGACCTGATCGTCCGAGCCTTTGCCTAAAAAGTCCCCCATAAAGGCCAGATTTATCTGAACATTGACCTCGCCGGCGGCGCGGGCGATCACCTTGCCGCCCGGAGCATCGAGCACCTCCAACTGCACCTTCCTCATGCCAGACCGCAAGAAAAGCTTCGTGACCTGCTTGCCCTCGGCCGTGCGGCCGTCGTCGAATCGCCAGCGGTAGACGGCCTTGGTCGACCCCCCCGGGGCATGCGCGCTCAAGCGAACCCAGTTGAGATCATGCCCGGGATACACGGCCCCGAGATTGCCGACTTGGCGCCAAGTGAACGAGGCCCACGATGCTTGCGCACCGCTCCTCTCCAGCGGCCCGCTTGTCGCATCCGCCATGGGTTCCAACGCGATATACGTATTAGTTACAGGATTATGGCCAAAGGCCAACCAGCCAGGCATGTAATCCCCATTCATATCCTTATTTGTCGGATCCTTCCACCACAGCCCAGCCCTACCATTTTGCCCCGCGTAGGCATATTGCAGGATCTCGAAGCGATGAAGTCCTTTCTCGATTTCAATGTCGAAGAATCGCCTGTTTGTTTTCCCCAGAAACGGCGCGACCAATTCGCCGTCCAAGAGTATATACCCCTGGGGGAAAACCTGGCAAATGAAACGGTACTGATCGGTTGCCGGAATCTCAAAGGTAACGCTGATTCGACTCAACCATGCGGGCCGGGAGACCAGCGCTTTGCCGACATTCAACCGGTCTGAGCCTTTCGATCGGAACGGCATACTGCTACGAACGATCACCCGTGCCGCATGGTTCGGCCCCCTCAGCACGACACCCCTTCCCATGATCGCAGCGCTTCCCTCCCACAGCTTCTCAAAGCCGTCGAGCGTCTCGAGCTTGGGATCGTAGCGATCGAGGGAGCGGACCTCTTCAAAAACTCCCGCCTGCGGCTCCCAATCGAGTGGCGCGGGTTGCTTCGCCTGATCCACCAGGTAGACCCAATAATCCTCGTCGCCGCTAGACGAGTCCAAAAATATCCGCATCGGTTTTCCAGCCTCTGCCCAGACGGTCTGGCAACCGACTCGCTCGCCACCGAATCGATACGCAATAGGGACCAGGCGGCTCGGGTCGCGTCCGGAGACATTGATCGATGCGCGTGTGACGCCAGGACCCCTGGTAACAAAACCTGCCTGACGTAGACGCGTGTCGAGGACCTCGATCGTAAGCGTCTTGGCGCCAGCGGGGATGGCCACTACCCTGCTATGGCGAACCAGCTTACCATCGATGAAGATCTTGTTTTTAGGGTAGATGTCTGACCAGTTGGAAAAGTATTTGTACTCCGGTTTAATGGCGTACGTCGCCGAGCCGCTGGCGCGCATGATCGGGCCGCCTTCTTTGTAACCCAGTCGACCGTAGGCTTTGGGGTCCCACTCCTTCTTCGCCTTTTTGTAGAGCTCCTTCTCCTTGGCAATCGTCGCCGCCTTCTCTTTCGGCTTACGGACGTCATGTTGGATGGCGCTCTTGGTCTTCGGATTGAAGGCCAGGCCGCCCGTGACCTTGAGCGGTTTCAGATCCGCGAGATACACCTGCGGCGCCGTCCGCGACAAGACTTCCGCCAGCGCCACCTTAACCGGCACCCGAATCTCAGCAGTCGAGAGATGCCAGGGAACCGGCGCAGCAGCAGGCTCAGCAGCCGGCTCGGGGTCCGCCGCCCAGAGTGGCTGCAAGAGTGGTGCCGCGCAGCACAGCGAGAGTGTGATGAGGAGAGGTGTGATTTTGTGTGGCAAATTCATGAGTTAATCTCGTTTCTTAATCACCGCAGCCTTGATCAGTTCGCGGGCCTGAATCGTTTCCTCACTCTGCGGGGCGAGCTTCTTAAGTTTCTGGTAGACCTTGCCCGCGCCGGGCAAATCGCCTGCGTTGAGCTTAATCTTGACCTGGGTCATGATCAGTAGGCGGCGCTGTCCCTCGTTCATCTCTGCCTCGAGCATCTGCTCGGCGAGTATGGCTGCCCGTGGGTCGCCAAAATTGGCGTAGACGGCGATCACGCTGACCATGAACTCCGGATCGAGACGCAACATCGGATGGGTGGCCAGGGAGGAATCAATCAGACCCAAGGCATGCGACCGGTCGTTGGGGGAGGTGGTTCGGGCCATTCGCCGAATCCGCATCCGTGCCTGCTCCAC
>JAPKDJ010000066.1 GCA_026421245.1 Akkermansiaceae bacterium
GCGGCTTGTTTTTTTTCGGGCCCATCTTTTGAGGAGGTCACCTTTAATTCAAGGGGCTGATTTCTGGGATTGCGGCAATGATCTCGGTGCCGTTTCTATTGAGAAAGTCGAAATTCCCACCAAAAACCACGACGAAAAGAAAGCTAACCAGATTTCGGTCCATCGTTTTGGTGTCTTTTTTCGCAACGGGAAAAAGGATGTCGTCAAGATCGAGACCTCCTGCCGAGTCGGGATCGCTCATGGGAGAAAGCCCGCCCAAAATGGCTGAAATGATGATCTGGCCGAGACAAACGACATTTCAGCCGATTAAGGATTGCGCCTAGTACCTTCATGGTTAGCGTGCCCACCGGTTTCCGGCATGAATATCCACGAATATCAGGCAAAGGAGTTGTTCGATCGCTTTGAAGTCCCCAGTCCTCGGGGAAAGATGGCCGAATCAGCTGAAGAGGCGAAAGCCATTGCAAAAGAAATTGGTGCCGACCTTTTGGTCGTCAAAGCCCAGGTCCACGCTGGTGGTCGGGGTAAGGGAACCTTTAAAAACGGCTTTCAAGGTGGTGTCCATCTGACGAAGGATCCCGCTGATATCGGTGAGATCGCCGGTAAGATGCTCGGTCAGACTCTTGTCACGAAGCAGACCGGTGAGGAAGGCCGCCTTGTCCGCAAGGTCATGGTCGCGGATGCCGTCGAGATCGAACACGAGTATTATCTTTCTCTCCTCATGGACCGCGACACCAGCCGTCCCGTGATTGTCGCCTCGACCGAAGGTGGCATGGATATTGAGGAAGTGGCCGAGAATCGCCCCGAGAAGATCATCAAGCAGCTGATTCACCCGCTGGCGGGATTGCAGCCCTACGAGGTTCGCAAACTCACTGCAGCCCTCGGTTTCAAAGGCGGAGCCGCCAAGAAATTCGGCAAGCTTCTTAAGAATCTCTACAAGCTCTTCGTCACTCTTGATTGTGACATGGTGGAAATTAATCCGCTGGTCGAAACGAAGGATGGTCAGGTGCTTGCACTCGATGCCAAATTCGGCTTTGACGACAATGCCCTCTATCGTCACCCCGAAGTTCTCGCCTATCGTGACACCGAGGAAGAAGATCCCCGTGAAGTCGCGGCTTCCGAGTTTGACCTCAGCTACATTGGCCTCGATGGGAATATTGCCTGCCTCGTGAATGGAGCAGGTCTCGCCATGGCAACGATGGATGCCATCAAGTTTGCCGGAGGTGAACCCGCCAACTTCCTTGACGTTGGTGGGGGTGCTACCAAGGAGCAGGTGATTGGTGCTTTTAACATCATTCAATCTGATCCGAAGGTTGAGGCGATTCTTATTAATATTTTCGGCGGAATCATGGACTGCAACGTCATCGCCGAGGGCGTGGTCGCTGCCGTTCAGGAAACGGGCCTCAAGCTTCCGCTCGTCGTTCGCCTCGAAGGAAATAACGTGGCTTCCGGTCGCGAAAGCCTCAAGTCGTCAGGTCTTGCCATCACAGGTGCGGATGACCTTGCCGATGCTGCCAAGAAGGCCGTTGCTTCTGTCTAAACCCCAAATCTCATAAAGTAAGATGTCTATTCTAGTTAATGCAGACACCAAGGTTTTGGTGCAAGGAATCACCGGTGGATTTGGCGGACGCCACGCCGGTCTTAGTCTCGACTACGGCACGGCTCTCGTCGCTGGTGTCACTCCCGGCAAGGGAGGTCAAACCTTTGATCACGGTGAGCATAAGGTTCCCGTTTATAATACGGTTTCAGATGCCGTGAAGGAAACCGGAGCCACCACTTCCGCGATTTTCGTGCCGCCTTCATTTGCGGCTGACGCGATTCTCGAAGCCGTTGATGCCGGAGTTGATCTCGTCGTTGCCATCACCGAAGGGATCCCTGTCATGGACATGATGCGGGTGAAGGAATACATGCGCGGATCAAAGACCCGCCTCATCGGGCCCAATTGCCCGGGCGTGGTAACCCCCGGAACGGGTCCTGATTCCACCGGCGGTTGCCGGATCGGAATCGCTCCTGGATACATTCATAAGAAGGGGAACGTGGGAATTCTTTCCCGCTCCGGAACGCTGACCTACGAGGCCGTTTGGCAGGTGACTTCACTTGGCTACGGTCAGAGCACTTGTGTCGGTATTGGTGGAGATCCGATCAACGGAACCTCCCACCTCGATATCATCAAGCTCTTCAACGAAGACCCCGAGACTGAAGCGATCATCATGATTGGCGAAATCGGTGGTTCGGCCGAGGAAGAAGCTGCTGCCTGGATCAAGGAGAACTGCAAAAAGCCCGTGGCCGGATTCATTGCTGGTGCGACCGCCCCTCCGGGACGCCGCATGGGCCACGCCGGAGCGATTGTTTCGGGTGGTAAGGGAACCGCTGAAGCCAAGAAGGCTGCCATGGCTGACGCTGGTATCGTGGTTGCCGAAACTCCTTCGGGAATGGGCCAAGCCCTTCTCGAAGCCTGGGGCAAGTAAGCTTCAGTCTGACTTTTTAAGACGTGAGGGCTTTGGCCTTCGCGTCTTTTTTATCTTCTACCAGAGCGGAATTTGTTTGTCCTCGGATTCCTCTTTTCGGGCAGGGGCAGTGATGAGGTCGAGGTCGAGAATAAGATCGAGAGAGGCTTTTTCGTCCTCCTCGAGAATTTCACGAAGATGTTCACGCCACATTTTGGCATCGCCTCCCTGCTTGTTGGAAAGCCTTTCCGCCCACTGGCTCAAAGCACCGCTTGGCTGGGCTCGCTTGCGCAATTTGGTGAGCCATGATTCGTAGGTTTTCATTGGGACAACGGGTGGGGGGATTCAAGGGGCTGGGGCTGGGGATGCCGAGCCTTTTCGAAAAGGGATCTAACTAGAGAAGGTTTCTTTCGGCTCTTGCCAGAAAGGTGAAAAACGAGTGGATTACTCGAATGCGATACGACTCCATCGATCCACAATTTTTTGCCCGTAATCGTGAGCGCCTGCTTGGGAAGTTGAAACCCAACAGTTTAGTGGTAATTCATGCCAATGATATCCTGCCAACGAATGCAGATGGCACGATGTCTTTCCGTCAAAATAACGATCTCTTCTATCTGACCGGGGTTGATCAGGAAGAGACGGTGATTGTTCTCTGCCCGGATGCTCCTGCCGAGGCGGATCGCGAGATTCTCTTTGTGCGTGAAACCTCCGAGCTTATTTCGATCTGGGAAGGGGACAAGTTGACCAAGGAACAGGCGACTGGAGTTTCGGAGATTAAGAACGTCCAGTGGGTTGATGGATTCGAAGCGGCATTCCACCGTATCGCTCCCCATGTGGAGAATATTTACTTGCACACTAATGAGTATAGCCGGGCGAATACCATTGTGGAGACCCGCAATCGACGATTCATCAGGGAGTGTCAGGAACGTTACCCGCTTCATCGATACGAGCGTGTTGCTTTACTTTTGCAGGAGTTGCGCATGGTGAAAGATATCGAGGAGATTCGTTTCCTTCAGAAAGCGATGGACATCACCGAAGCTGGATTCCGTCGTGTTTTGAAATACCTCAAACCCGGGGTGGGGGAATGGGAGCTGGAGGCCGAGTATCTTCATGAGTTTGTGCGCAATAAGTCCCGTGGCTTTGCCTACGCGCCGATTATAGGGGCGGGTAAGAACGCCTGTGTTCTGCACTATCTTGAAAACGATCAGATCTGCGAGGATGGCCAGATGGTTCTCATGGACGTAGGCGCCGAATACGCCAACTGGAATGCCGACATGACTCGAACGGTGCCGGTGAATGGCAAGTTTACCCCGCGCCAAAAAGATGTTTACGAAGCTGTTCTTCGCGTCATGTGGGGAGCCAACGATATTCTGCGTCCTGGTCTGACTCCGATCGAGTATCAGAAGCAGGTGATTGAGATCATGGAGAAGGAGTTGATCGGGCTTGGCTTGATCGATGCTGAAGAGGCCAAGAAGCAGGATGAGTCGAAGGCGCTGGTGAAGAAATACTTCATGCATGGAACCTCTCATCACCTTGGGCTTGATGTGCACGACGTCAGTCCACCGAATGCTCCGTTTGGTGTGGGGCAGGTCTTTACCATCGAACCCGGGATTTATATTCGAGAGGAAAACCTCGGCGTTCGGATCGAGAACGATGTCATCATTGGTGAAGAAGAGAACATTGATATGTTTGAGAACTTTCCAACGACAGTTGAGGAGATTGAAGCGGCGATGGCTGAGTAAGACGGCGGCAGGCAATGACGGACCGTGCGGAAGCACCTCAGGTTGTTGTCTTCCACCGTGGGCATGGACATTCCGACGATGCTTGGACAGGCGATGGAATCAGGAGGGATTTTTGAGATTTTTGTTGCCCGGGGAAAGGGCGGTCACTCGTGATTGATGCGAGGTTGCAGAAATGCCGAGATGGAATGATGAGAGTCAAATTCGGAGAGCCCTCCCTGCGACCTAGCGAAGATAGAGATGGGCCAAAGGAGTAGAATTCCGGGTCGCCTTGGCCCTCAAGTTTAGAGGAGGTCGCGGAGGTCGCCCTCAAGACGATCCATGGCATCCCTGTCGGTGAGTTTTTTACCGTCTCGAGTGCTGACATAGATGGAGTCGAGGGCCGCCCCCTTTTCGGTGCAGATGCGTGAGTGAACAGTGATGAGGTTATGATCGTTGACCGTTCTTAACACGTCGTGCAAGAGGCCGATTCGGTCGAGCGCTTGAAGTTCGATCACAGTGAAGTGGGGATCCAAATCATTGCTGATCCAGGCTCGAACGGGAAACTGAACGACTTGTTCAATTTCGGGCTTCAGGAAATTGATCTTCTTTTTGAGATACCTGCTCGAGTCATAGTCTTCCTGCTGGTTGATTTCATAGAGGGTGACGACGACAGCCTTTTGTTTGCTAACACCGGTAATGGCCTTGAGGTCATCATTGTTGACCCGAAAGAGGTCGAGGGTGACGCCGTCGGGGCGGGTGTAAACATCAGCAGAAAGAATATTGAGTTGGTGGGAGGCAAGAGTACAGCAAGCTTTTTCAAGGAAGCGATGTGAGTCCTGACTGGCAATGATGAGTTCGCTGTAGCCGAATTTGGGGTGTTCGATCCACTGGACGGCACATTCGAAAGGGGTGTCGGG
This sequence comes from Akkermansiaceae bacterium, assembly GCA_026421245.1. Classification (GTDB taxonomy): domain Bacteria; phylum Verrucomicrobiota; class Verrucomicrobiia; order Verrucomicrobiales; family Akkermansiaceae; genus SW10. The sequence continues at coordinate 5,083 of JAPKDJ010000066.1, forward strand.
ACGATGCTTGCGGCGATCGATGTATTGCCAGATGGCGACGATATGTTTCGAAATACTCTTTTGGCTTCGGTAGCGAAAGTAACGTTTCGGCATGAGCTTGGAGTGTTCATCGAATATCTCGTGATACTTTTCTTTTAGTCTGGTTTTGATTTCAGCAAGCGTTTCATGGACCTCGTTGTTGATCTCCTCTTTCCCGCCGGTTTGTCCTTCTAGAATAAACTCACGGGTGTTGCGGTAGAGTTGGAGGATGAGGGTTTCCTTCCACGGGGACCAAGCTTCTTCGCTGGTTCCATTTGAGTCGGCAAATGTAAATAAGAGGAGCGCATCAAGACGGTGCCGGTCCTGCATGAGGTTTGCGAATTCCTGGATGACTTCTGGGTCGTCGATGTTCTTTTTTGTCGCGAAGCGCCACAAGGTAAGGTGGTGGTCCACCAGGAACATGACAAGTGATCTCCGACCACCAGTGATCTGCAGGCGCTTGCAGAGGCGGGCGGCGAGGATGGCGGAGCCATCGATATGTTTCCTGACATTTTCGGCTCGTCCGGTATCGTGAAGAATAAGAGCGATGAAAAGGGCATAGGGGTCGGGGTGATTGAGGTAGAGGTTCCGGTACAGTTCGTGGCGCGGTTTATCGTCGTCGACAAGATTGTCGAGTTGGTCGATGCAGCGGAGGGTGTGTTCGTCGGCGGTGTAGCGGTGGAAAAACTCGTGTTGCACAAGGCAGTCCAGCGCGCCAAATTCCGGGAGGTAGCGGCCGAGGACACCACAGCGGTGCATTTGGCGGAGAATGCGTGCGACCTGACCCTTGCGTCCGAGGATTTCGCGAAAAGCATCGCGGTTATTGACCCGAAGGCAGAACGATTTGTCGATGAGATCCCAGTTGGACTTGATGAGCTTTCGAAGGGAAGGTGAGGGACGGACATCGTGCGTTTGACAATAGGCGAAGAGGCGAATGAGTCGGTCTGGGTTTTCTTCGAAGATGGTTTTACGGCGAGGGAAAAGGCGTCCGTTTCGGATGGTGTAGTCATCAAGTGCCTTGGGCTTCTTTTTGATGAGGCCGAAGGTGAGTTTTGACCGAAGTCCGAAACTTTGTTGCTCGGTGTGCTGGAGCTCAAAGATTTCGAAGAGTGAATTAGTGTGGTTGTGTACGTTGCGGGCGTGGGTGTAGTAGTCCCGCATGAAGGATTCGATACGCCGCAGAATGGACTTTTCAGGGTAGCCAAATTCATCAGCCAGAACCCCCTGGAAACGGAGGGTCAGGATGTCGTTTCCCTTGTCATGATAGTGGAGCGCATTGCGGACCCGGTGGAGAAAGTTGAAGGCGTCCTTGAGTTCGCGTCTCGCCAATCGGCTGAGGATGCGGCGCGAGACGAGTTCGGTCATCGAGCGGGTTCCGGCCTCGGCGTCGATGATCCATTCGAGATTATGGTAGTCGCGCAGGGTGCCGGGGCTTTCCTTGATATTGGGTTCCTGAAGAAAGACGGTATGCGACCACTTGGCGTGGCGGGTTCTGATGTCGAGGCTCCGTTCTTCGAAGAAGGCTTCCTTGTCCTTTTCGATGCAGGTTTTCCTGAAGCGGGTGCAGAAGTTCTCAAAGAGCTCGGTGGAGCCCGCGATGAGTCGAGCCGCGAAAAGGGCAGTCCGTGATTGGGGTTCCTTTTTTGCTTCATTGATGCTCTCGGCAGCGGAGCGGGTGGAGGGGAGGAACTTGAAGCCGAGATCCCAAATGAGATGCTGCATATCCCGAACGAGTTCGGAGATCCGTTTGGAGACCTTTTCAGACGGAACGGAGGTGAGAAAGAAAAGGTCGACATCTGATCCGGGATTCATCATTCCGCGCCCGTAGCCTCCGTTTGCAACAAGGGAAATTTCTGTCAGATCTTCATCTTTTTTGAGGAAGGATTGGTAGATTGCGATGATCAATTCATCAATCATTGCGGACCGAAGCTCAGTATGGGCGATGCCCGCTTCTCCGGTAAGATGTCGGCGGTGCAGTTCTTCGTTTGCGTTAGCAAGACGGGTTTTTAAAAAAACGAGCCGCTCCTCAGGAGACAGCTCGCGTAGTTGGTTGGGATCGAGATTGAGTGACACTTAAGAGGAGGAGTTACTAGCGGGTTGCTGTAGCACGTTCCCTGCCACCTCTCTTTGCATAGTAAGTGCGGCCTGTCCGGATTGTATTGAGGGAACCTCGAATGATTTTGACCCCGGCACCGACTCCAACGCGACGATAGAGGTCAATGATGTCTATCGATTTCATGCGAATGCAGCCGTAGGAAGCGGGGCGTCCAATCTTGTATTCGGCAGTAGTACCGTGGATGTAGACGCAACGCCCGTATGTGTTCCGGTTATGGCGATCGCGCCCGCTGAGCCAAAGAATTCGAGTGACGATGGGATCGCGACCCGGAGTGTTGGGCTTGACGATGCTGCGAGTGCGGCGGCGACTCGTGAAGACAGTTCCCTTGGGTGCACCTCCTCCGATCTTCTTGGCGATAACATGATTACCAAGAGGAGTGCGGTAGCTACCTCGCTGGCTTCCCAAACCAAACTTGGAAGTTGACACTGGGTAGGTCTTAACTGCTTGGCCTTCTTTGATCAGGAGCATTTTTTGGTCCCTCACGCTCACAACCATTTGGTCCCTCGCGCTCACAACCATTTGGTCGGCCTGGTCTACGAAAGATCCGCAGCTGTTGAAAAGAAGGGGAGGGAACAGGGAGAGTGTAAGTGCAACCAGTTTGAGAGAGCGCATCGTGTGTGAGCGAGGTCGAAGGATTGGTCCTAATTCTTCTTTGAACGGAATGGCACAAGCTGGAGGAGATTTACCATCTGTCCCAAAGAATTCAGAGAAGTATAAAAGAATCCGACCGGGAAGGGAAGTAACAAGATTGCTGAAGGCCAATTTCCTGAAAACACGGCTTCGAGGACTACGAAGAGGAAAAAGAAGCCGAATAGAAGTTCTACGACTGGAGTGAGACTTTTGATAGCCTTGTAGCGGCTCTTCTTAATCTCCATTTTTTGTTGGCCCTCGATGCCATACTTGGGAGTGCGGACAAAGCCAGACTCATGACCGATCATGGCCTCAATCACGGCTTTGGCGTTGTTAACAGCCATTCCGATTCCGAGAGCAAGCAAGAGGGGAAGGTAACAGATTTCCTTCAACCAGGTTTTTGGGTTGAGGGATCTTTGCGCTACTGCGTAGAAGAGCACGATGGAGATTGAGGAGAAGAAGAAGATGGGAGCATTGACGAGCAGGTTCCCCCACTGACCAAGATCAGGTCCCCACTGGTTCTTGGGGAAAATCAGGAAGCAAAGAGCAATCAAGGCTAGATAGGCGTAGTTCGCAGTGAGGTGGGCAGTGGCCTCAAGTTTGACAGCGAGAGGGTATTTGCTTTTCCAGATTGAAGGGAGGCACTTTTTACAGCACTGGATGGAGCCTTTGGTCCAGCGGTGTTGCTGGTTTTTAAAGCCAGCCATATCGACAGGAAGCTCGGCGGGGGTTTCAACTTCCTTAAGGAAAATGAATTTCCATCCCTTGAGCTGGGCACGGTAGCTAAGGTCCATGTCCTCGGTGAGGGTGTCATGCTCCCATCCGCCAGCGTCTTCGATGGCTGACTTACGCCAGATTCCACCGGTTCCGTTGAAGGTGAAGAAGCGACCGGAGCGGTTCCGTGCGGTCTGCTCAAGCTCGAGGTGGCCGTCGAGGAAGAGGGCCTGAACGCGGGTGAGGGCGTTGTAGTTACGATTAAGGTGTCCCCAACGGGTCTGCACCAAAGCGATCTTGTCGTTGGTGAAGTGGTGGATGGTTTCCTGAAGAAGGTCGGGATTGGGGACGAAGTCTGCGTCGAGAATCAGAATGTAGTCACCTTTGGCGAACTTCATGCCGTTTTCGAGTGCTCCGGCCTTGAAGCCAGTGCGGTCGCTTCGGTGAATACACTCGGCGTCGAAGCCCTTGTCGCGGAGGCGAGAGGCTCCAGCCATCGAAATATCCACGGTCTCATCGGTGGAGTCATCAAGGATTTGAATCTGAACTTTGTCCTGCGGGTAATCGAGAGCGGCGACGGCATCGAGAAGACGGTCAACCACGTGCAATTCATTGAAGACGGGCAGCTGGATGGTCACAAGGGGCATTTCCTCGAACTCACGGTCAGGCATGGGGCGCTTGCTACCATACTTGAAGTAGAGATAGAGAATGGTCAGGCGGTGGCAGCCGTAACCGGCAAGGCAGAGTAGGACGGCCGTATAAAGACTAAACCAGATCCAAGCAGAGACATCGTTTGTCATAATGATATGAGGTATGGAAGGAGGGAGCGAGTCGGGGAGATCCGGGTTTCGACCTCAACCCCTCTGCATTGCCAAGAATCTGCGTTATTGTCAAGACATTGGCTAGAACCCTTTTTATAACAAAAGACAAGAGAGAATTATTCATCTGGTGGGTATTTCCTTTGAAAACCTCGACAAACGACCGTTACAAAGTTGTTGTCGGCACATGACAATTGAACCAGTTGGGAATCATAGGTCGACTTGGGGTGAGGGACCGGTTTGGGTGGGAGATCGACTTTTGTATGTCGATATCGAATCTCACAAGGTCATTTCTTTTGATCCGGAGAGCGGAAATGAGCAAGTTTGGGATGTTGGACAACGGGTTGGAACGGTGGTTCCGCGAAAAAGCGGGGGATTAGTCATCGCAGGGGACGATGGCTTTGCGTTTTTAGATGAAGAAAGCGGAGAAGTGACTCCGATTGGCGATCCTGAGCCTGAAAAAACGGAGAATCGTTTCAACGACGGGAAATGTTCCCCGGACGGGCACTTCTTTGCGGGAACGATCAGTTTGGTGAAAAAGGAAGGGGATGCGGACCTTTATCGGCTGTCACCGGATCTTGAGGTCACCAAGGCCTATGGGCCGGTGACCAACTCGAACGGGATCGTATGGTCATCGAATGGGGAGACGTGTTACTACATCGATACTCCGACAAAGCAGGTTCTCGCGTTTGACTATGCCGAAGGCTTGCTGACGAATTCCCGCCGGGTGGTGGCCTCGAATCATATCGATAGCTCGCCGGATGGCATGGCCATTGATGAAAACGGTCACCTTTGGATCGCCTTTTGCCACGGAGCTTGTGTGACGAGCTTTGATCCGGAGAGCGGCTACGAAATTGAGCGAATCGAGCTTCCCTGCCTGGAAACGACGGCCTGCGCCTTCGGTGGTCCGGACCTGGAGGACCTTTACGTCACCACCGGGGTTCACAAGACCGAGAGGGAAGAGCATGCCGGACGGCTTTTCGTGATCAAAGGCATCGGAGTGAAAGGGCAGCCTTCCCATTCCTTTGGGGGATAGCCGATGACGCCGGCCAAGGGGCAAAAAATTAGGATCTTCCAAGTTGGAGAGAGATCCCATGGACTCGGGGAGGTTTGCCGTCATGACGGGTAAGGCTTACCGGGAGAGAGCAGGGGAAGGGGGATCACCTTGGATCACGGGACTACATGGTTGGATTTTAACATGGAGCTGTCGGCATGAAGATCGGAGGAATCAGGGAGGCGAAGGAGTTTCCAAATCTGACCTGCCATGAAAGGAAGATTGATCCTGATTTGAGTGAGCGGGCCGTTTGACTGTAGATCCTCGAGCTTCGAGCGCTCATTCGGAGGGGAGAATCGCCCACCAAATCGAGGGAAACCCAAGAACCTTAAAATCTAGGGAAAAGAGCCAGAGTCACACAGATCAATGCCTGAATCTAAAAGAAATAATCATTCACTTCTGCGTGGGGGTGTGTCCGGACAGGGTTCTCAAGCTGGGAATTGAGATCTTCATTCAATTTGCGTATTGGTAGATCGTTATTTCTTTTGTTTCGATCGTGAAATGACTTGGAAGGGTTGATGTTTTCTTAGGCTAGTGACTATTCCGGTAGACGGTGATTGAGAACGCTTAAAATATTGGATGGGTGGACTAATCTGGAGGATCGCAGTGGCCGCATGGAGGCTTGGAATCCAAAATTACTTCGGGGGGAGGGCAGCGCTCTTCTTTCTATGATGGTCCCTTGATCTGCCAATTGGTTTGGTAATCTAAAATGGGCGAACACACAACATGGAGTGTTATTTTGTCGAAAGCATTCAATATGTAGTTGTTTTCGCCAGTGGATCTTGCAGAATTGCGGGGGAGGTTTTAGAGTAATCACCGCTCTAATTGAACCACCCTTCTCTTCATTTTCATCCCTAGTACCCATGTATCTTAAATCTCTCGACATCTACGGCTTCAAGTCCTTTGCCGATAAAACCCGCTTTGAATTCGCCGAAGGTGTGACCGGAATCGTGGGTCCGAACGGCTGCGGTAAGTCCAATGTAGTGGATGCGATCCGCTGGGTGCTGGGTGAAACTTCGGCAAAGGCTCTCCGGGGTGGAGAGATGGCTGATGTGATTTTCAACGGCTCCGAGAAGCGTAAGAAGCTGGGGATGGCTGAGGTGACGCTGACACTGGCTGATTGTGAGGTGGCGTTGAAGACCGACTATAACGAGGTTTCGATCACGCGGCGGGTGTATGCCGATAGCAAGTCGGAGTATCTCATCAATAATACCCGATGCCGTCTTCGCGATATTGGGGATCTTTTCATGGATACGGGAATCGGGCGGTCCTCATACTCGATCATGGAGCAAGGGAAGATCGACATGTTGCTCTCGGCGAAGCCGGAGGATAGACGTCAGGTTTTTGAGGAAGCGGCGGGGATTACGAAGTCTAAGAAAGAGAAAAAGGACGCACTGCGGAAGTTGGAATACACGGAAGGAAACCTTCTTCGCGTCTCCGATGTGTTGGCAGAGCAGGAGCGGCGAATGAACTCGCTGAAGAGGCAGGTTTCCAAGGCGCGGCGTTATCAATCGCTGGCTAAGGATGTCACCATTCTCGATACTCACCTCAGTCATCGGCTCTGGGAAAGGTTGACCGCTGAACGGGCGGAGTTGCTCGTCTCACTTTCGTCGCTTTTTAAAAACCGCGATACGATTGAGCAAGGGTTGCCCGAGCATGAAGCGGCGGTGGTGAATGCACGGGATCAGGCTCAAGCATTGGACGCCCAGCTTTCGGGACTGCGTCAGCGGCTTTCGGATAAAAAGAATGCCATTTCGGCAGCGGAAAATCGTGTGGCATTTAACAACGAGCGCAAGGGGGAGCTGGCCGAGCGTTTGGAGCAGAACGAGAAGGACATCAATGCGACCCAGTCGAATCTTGCGGAGCAGAAGGAGACGCTGCAGCAGAGTCAGGCAGCGTTGCAGGATCTCGAGTCTCGAATCGATGATAAGGAGAGCCAATCCAAGGAGCGTCAGCAATCGTCCAATGATCTTGCGAAGGAGCGTCAGCAGATTGAAAACGAACTTCGTCGGGCGCGGGCTGAGGCCAACTCGACCCAGCAGATCATCGCGAGCTCGCTGGCCAAGATCGAGAGTGCTCTCAGCCAGATGGAGGGCAACAAGGAGCGGATGAAGCAACTTGAGGACGAAGCTGAGCGTTTGTGCAACGAGCAGACCAAAGCCGTGGCCGAGCGCGATCAGTTTGTCACAATGCTTGAGGAGCATCAGAAGACGCTTCCCGGCCTGGAAGAGGCGCGCGAGAAGACGCAGCGAGAATTTGAAGAAGTACGGGGTTCACTGGATGTGTCGCGTAAGGCGGCGTCCGAAGCGAACCGGACATACTCGCAAAGGAGTTCGCGTTTGGATGTTTTAAAACAGCTTGTGGAGAGCGGCGAGGGCTTGGAAAAAGGAACCCAGGCGGTGCTCAAGGGGCTCAACGACCCTGATCTGATTAAGCCGGGTCTCAGTGGGCTTCTCGGGGCGCAACTGAAGGCTCCCGACGAATACGCCATCGCGATTGAGTCGGCTCTTTCCCAGTATCTCCAGGCGATCATCGTGCGTGATGAGGAGTTGGCGGATTCCATCATCGAACGGCTTGTGGATGGCAAGAAGGGGACGGCCGCGATCATTCCTGAGAGTCTTTTGCCAGTGGCGAAGGGGAGCCAGATTGAGGCTTTGCCCGAAGGGGCTTCCGCGTGGGCGTTGGATGTTGTGACAGTGGATGCCAAGTTCACGGGCTTGATGGAGCACTTGCTAGCGAAGGTAATCATCGTTCCTGATCGGGCGACCGCTTTGAAGCTGCGTCGTGACTATCCGGATTTGAGTTTTGTGACCCAGACCGGGGAGGTTTTGACACCTGAGGGCGTGCTGCGCGGGGGATCGAGCGGAGGGAAAGATAACTCATTGCTGAAGCGTCGCAACGAGATCGAAGCGCTTGAGATCGAGGTCAAGAAGTTGGCAGACGAGGAGAAAGTGGCGGAGCAGAATATTCTCGATTGTGATGCCCGCACCAAGGAACTGCGTGAAGAACTGGAGCAAACGAAGGACCGGCTTCAGCGTCACCGGGTGGAAGACTCGACCTTGCAGGGACAGCTTAAACTCGCAAAGCGTGAGGCGGATTCCATCGAGTCCAAAGTGGGGAACAACAAGTGGGAGCGCGACGAGCTTGGGAATCGGGAGAAAACCGCGACCGACAGTCGCTCGGCTCTCGAAAATGAACTCTCGCGAGCACGTGAGCGACTGACCGCTTTGGAAGACGACTCGCGCAAGCTTTCTGTTCGTGTCGAGGAGGCGATCAAGCGAGAGAACGAAGCGCGTGAGCAACTGAACGAAGCCCGCACCGCGTTGGCAGTTGAGAAGCAGATCCGCGATTCGGCGGCCCGTGAGCAGGATCCGATGAGTCGCCGAATCCGCGAGTTGGCGGAACTGAACGGGCGCCGCAAGAACGAGATTCAATCGGCCCGAGAGCGGATCACAAAAGGGGATGGCGAGAACGAGACTATGGTCAAGGAGATGGAGGGCTACCGTGAAGAAGTCGCCACCCTGACTGAGGAACTCAGCCATGCCGACGAGCAGCGTAAAGGGCTGTCCCGGGGGATTGAAGAAGCGGAGGCGGCCTTTTCGGAGATCCGGACACGTCAGAGCAAGGTGCTCAACCAAGTTAGTAAGGAAGAAGTCGCTTGCACCAAGCTCGATCTGCGACTTGAGAACCTGGTTGATTCAGCGACGGAGAGGCATCAGGTGGACCTTGCACACTTCCGGCCTGACACTCACGGATTGATCGCTTGCATCAACGAACGAAAGGAAGCGGAGAAGAAGGGAAGGAGGAACTCAGCCTTTGAGGTCCAATCAGCGGGAGACGGAGAAGAAGTTCTCGAAGAGGAAATTGAAGTGGGGCCAAAGTCAGAGGATGACGAAAAAGCCATCATGGAGCTGATGGACGATGAGGGACCGGACTGGAAATTTGTGGAAGCGATCGTAGTCGACTTGAAGCGTCGCCTTGACTCCATGGGGCCGGTCAATCTAGATGCCATCGAGGAATTTGATGAGCTGGAAGAGCGTCACACCTTCACCAAGAATCAGCACGATGATCTTGTGAATTCCAAGACGAAGCTTCTTGAGATCATTGCTCGGATTAATATCGAGTCCGAGCGTCTCTTTACCGAAACCTTCAACGCGGTGAGCAAGAATTTTAAATCGATGTTCAAGCGTCTCTTTGGCGAGAAAGCGACTGCAGATCTCATTTTACAGGATGAAAGTGATCCCCTGGAGTGTGGCATTGAGGTGATCGCCAAGCCTCCGGGCAAGAAGCTTCAGTCCATCTCGCTAATGTCGGGTGGTGAGCGATCCATGACGGCGGTGGCCTTGCTCTTCTCCATCTACATGGTGAAGCCGAGCCCCTTCTGTGTGCTGGATGAATTGGATGCGCCGCTTGATGAAGCAAACATCGGGCGCTTCCTGAAAGTCCTCGATGCCTTCATTGATCAAAGCCAGTTTATCATCGTGACGCACTCCAAGCGGACGATGGAGCGGGCCGATGTCATGTATGGGGTGACGATGGAAGAATTCGGAGTTTCTAAACCAGTGGGCATGCGTCTTACCAGTGAGGCTAAGAAGAGTGATGGTCCAAAGAATACCGCGCAAAAGGCTGCCTTAAAGCTTAATGCCTAATGGGATGACACCACCGCCCCTGCCGGTAGATCCACGCGATGTGGAACAGGTCCGACTCCTGGTGATCTTTCACTATGTCGCGTCGGGAATCGGGGTTGCAGCGCTTTTGGGATTGGGATTGCACTTCATGTTTATGAAGGCGGTTTTCACGACTCTCGAAGACCTGCCGGCAATCATCACCGCAGATCAACCGGCGACGGAGCCGCCGGTGGTTGGTGAAGAGGTGGTGCTTCCGGTCGAGATCGAGAAGGTGAATGAGATTCCTCCTGAATTGTTCTTAAATTTCTTTGCTCCGTTTGTGTATTTTTATCTCTTTCTCGGAGTTTTCATAGTTTTGAAGATCATCCTGAATTTGATGTCGGCCCATTATATGGGGCGGCGGCAGTACAAGGTTTTTTCAATGATCACGGCGGGTCTGAATTGTCTCAGTATTCCCTTGGGGACAATTTTGGGAATCTTCACGTTCGTAGTGCTCTCCAGACAATCGGTTGAGGCCATTTATCAAAAAGCAGCAAAGTAAGGAGTGTTTTCAATCCCGCTGATCATACCAATATTCGTTGGCGATTTCTTTGTCCGAGCCATCAAAAGCTCGTCGTAGAAAATTGGGATCTCGGACGAGATGCCAGTCGCCGTATTGGTCGAACTTTCGGCAGGATGTCACAAGAGGCGCGCTCCAGACAGTGCCCCATTTTTTGCCGAGGGTTTTGCCATAGTCACGGAGGCGGACGGCGAAATCAACATCCTCGATCGTGACGAAGTCGGGATTGAAGCCGTTGATGGCATCAAAGGCTTTGCGGGTGGTCCAGAAGGCGGCGAAGGAGAGGCGGTATTTGGCGAGGTAGGGGGCGGCCATCATGGCGCTGCACAGGATGCCGAGAGACCAGCGGTCGGGGAAGACCATGGCTCCGCCGCCGATGAGGTTTTTTTGGAGTTTTTCGACCGCGATGCGGAGGAAGTGGGGGTGGAGGCGGGAGTCGGCATCGACGGTGACGACGATCTCGCCGGTGGAGGCTGCGAAGCCGGCGTTGCGGATGCGGGCAAGATTTTTGGCGTCTTCGCGGGCGATGATGGCACCGAAGTCGCGGGCGATTTGTTCGGTGCGGTCGCTGCAGCGGTTGAGGACGACGATCGTTTCGACTTCGTAAGAGGTGAATTTGGCCGCCTCCGCAACTGCGGCTAGGCCGAGGGGGAGATATTCTTCCTCGTTGTGAGCGGGGATGATGACGGAGATTTTCATTCGTGGTTGAGCATTGCTCGTGGGGAGGCTAAGGCTGAACCCATGATTCGACAAATTGTAGTTCACCCCGGTGGTGCTCATAAGGATGACTTTCTCGCTTGTGCTCTTCTTATCGCTGAAAATGAGGTGCCGATTTTTCGTCGTGAGCCTTCGAAAGATGATTTAGAAGACGTAGAGATCGCGGTGGTGGATGTGGGCTTGGAGTGGAATGAGTCGAAGATGAACTTTGATCACCACCAGTTCCCGCGTGATGCGGAGCCGCTTTGTGCGCTGAGTTTGGTGCTGAAGCATCTTGGGATTTACGATGAGACGCGTAAATTTTGTGACTGGTTGGAGGTCGCGGAATACATCGATACGCGTGGGCCGAATGATACCGCGAAGTGGTTGGGGGTGGAGCGTGAGGCGATGTCGAAACTGAACTCGCCGATCGATATTACTTTGCTGCGGAGGTTCGCCTCGGTGACTGAGCATCAGCCGGGTCAGCCGATTTATGAGGTAATGAAGATGGTGGGTGAGGATTTAATCAAGTTCGTCCGTGGAATGAAAAATCAACTCGCCTATCTTGCCGAGAATACCGAAATCTGGGAAATGGGCTTCGGTAAAAAAATTCTCTTTATGCCGCGCACCGAGCCCCTCAATGAAGACGGCTCTATGGGAATGGGGCGCTACGTTGAAGACCTTGGGTTAAAGGACGAAGTCGTCGCGATGGTGTATCCGGATCGCCGTGGCGAGGGATACGGGATGTCACGATTCAATGATGACAAGCGGATGGAATTCACGAAAGTGGGTGAAGAAGCGGATGTACATTTCGCGCACAACAAGGGATTCATTGCGAAGACCTCGGCGTCGGAAACGGGGAGGTTGAAGGAGTTGCTAGAAATGGTTTGGACTGCGGGAGCTTGATCCCGCTTTTCCGGTTGCCGGGGTTGCGCGAAGGCGGGGTCAAGGCTCCGCGCTTCAGGTCCTACTTGTGCCCTTCGTCGGTTTTGTCCTTCTTACAGGAAGCGAGGTAGGCGACGAGGTTGCGAGTTTCCTGTTTTGTTAAGAGGGCTGACATGGGGGGCATGGCGGAGATGGGTTGGCTCTTGGTGGCGACGTCTCCTTTTTTGATGACTTTGGTGGTCTCGGCGAATTTGATGATGGAATTTCCATTTTTGTCGTCGGGCATGAAGTTTCCGCTGATTTGGGTTCCGTCTTTGAGGGTGATGGTTCCTGCACCGTATCCTTTTGCGACTTCAGCGGTAGGATCAACGAGTGAGCGGAGGAGGTAGGAGCGGTCGAGGTTTTTTCCGATGGCTCCGAGTTCAGGTCCGACATCGCCGCCGACTCCGTGCATCGTATGGCAGCGCTGGCACTGGGCAGTTCCGTGTTCGTAGAAGACTTTTTTACCAAGTTTGATGTCACCTCCGTCGCGGCAGAGAAGGTTCCATTCGGCATTCGGGTCATCCTTCGGAAGGGAGGCACGGAACGCGTCGAGCGAAAGGCCGGTCTTCTCAGCGGCAGTGACGATGTCGAGGGCGAGTCCCGACTCGGCCTTGCGGGCGATGAGTTGGTCGAGCGCAGCCTGAATCATCTCTTTGGCCTTGGGCAATTTTAGCTTGGTGAGGGTTTCGAGGGTGAGTTGCTTCTCTGTCAAAGTGGCCTTTTTTGAAGAGAGAAGATCACCGAGTTGGCCAATGGCCCGATTGGGATCTATTTTGGAGAGAAGTTCGCGTGCCTTGCTTCGGATCTTGTCGCTCTTGTCGCTGGAGAGGGTTTCCAAAGTGGCAAGCCAGTTGGGATTATCCTTCTGAAGAGGAGCGAGAAGGTTGAGAGCCTTCACGCGGGCCTCGGTAGGAGCTTTTTGATTCTTGAGGTAGCGGGCGAGGTGGGCGGCTCCAAGGGGGAGTTTGTCTTGCTCAACCAGAGTGAGAAGACGGGGAAGGAGCTTGAGGGAATTGTCATCGTTGCCATCAAGGAGGCCGGTGAGTTGCTCGAGGAGGGAGGTTCCGAGTTTGATGCGGTTGGTCGGAAGCTTGCGGACAAAGGCGGTGACGGGATCAGCGACGGGAGGAGTGTTCCAGTCGAGAAGGGCGATGAGGGCATCCTTGCGAACGCGGAAGTCAAGGGAGGCATCGGTTGCGATTCCGGCGAGGACCGCGAGGTCTTCTTTCTGTCCGAGAGTCCAGGCAGCGTGAATGGCACGGCGGGCGGTGAGAGGGTGCCATTTGACCTCTGCCGTAACACGCTTTGCAATAGTGTAAGCACGCTGAGAGAGCGCAGGGTAAGTCACGCGGACGTCCATTTCGTAAGCCGCCCGGATTGCCTCGTGGCGGACGTGGAGATTTTCGTCATCGAAGTACGATTCGAGGAATTTGGATTTCTGCCGGCGAAGGGCGACAACGGCGGCGCGGCGAACGGCATTGGAAGGGTGGGTGTTGAGCTTCGCGAGGGCCTCGGGGGCGGCACACTTGGCAAGAGCCATCACTCCGGCGTGGCGAATGACGACGTCTTTGTCATCGTTCTTTTCGATAAGGGTGAGGGTCGGTTCAACGGCCGCTTTATCGCCGTGGTTGGCAAGGGCGATGGTGGCAAGGGAGGCAACGCGGGTCGATGAATCTTCGAGCATTTTGATGAGAGCCTTGCGGAACGGGGCGAGGTGCTTGCCATGATTGCCGAGGGTTCGGGCAAGGTTCGCGCGGATTTCCAATTCCTTGTCGCCGATCAGGCTGGTGAGCGAATTGAGTGCGGAAGGGTTTTCCTGCCCGAGTTGGCCGAGGCCCCAAAGCCCGTGGATGCGGCGCATGAGGGGTTGGTCCGGCTGGATTGCTTTTTCGAAATGCAGGAGGGATTTGAGACCGTGATCGGCGAGGGCGAATTGGGCACGCTGGCGGACGCGTTGGTCGGGATGAGCGAGAAGGGCGAAGAGCTTATCGGATTTCAGTTTTGGGATGCCGTTGGCGAAGAGTTCTTTGACTTCCTTAATGGCGGGAGTTCCGAGCTTTGCGGTGTCGGCGAGGGTGTAGATGTTCCCCTTGCCGGACTTGGTCCAGCCGCCGCCGTAGTCGGCGATGTAGAGCTTGCCATCATACCCCCAATCGAGGTCGGTGAGGGCGATGCCTTTGAGGAAGTTGGTTTGCTCGCCGAGTTTGAAGTTAGCTCCGTCGGGATCGAGGGTGAAGCGCTCGATGAGGCAACGGGCGGGGCCAGCGACGTAGCTGGCGAAGAAGAAATTTTTGTCAAACTTGGAAGGAAGGCTGGTGATGCCGGGATTGTAAGCAAGTCCGCAGGGTCCGTTGGCGCTGTAGGCAATGGGCGGATTGATGTAAGCGGGTTGACGATCGTGGCGAGTGTTCCAGAGGCCTTCGTTCATCCACGCGTCGATTTGGTCTTCCTTGCGGGGAGGCTTGCCGCCCATGTGAGTAAAGGCGGAGCCGCCGAAGGACGCGATGGTTTGGTGTCCCATCTTCCAGCCCGAGTCACCGTGTTCGATGAGGTAGACGATGCGTTCGCGATCGCCGTGGTCGTAGTCATTGTCGACGGTGAAAAGGTTACCGAATTCATCGAAGACGATCTCCTTGGGGTTGCGGAGGTTGATGTAGAATTCCTCAAATTCGGTGCCGTCAGGATTGGCGCGAAAGACGCCGCCGGAGTCGGGACGGGCGAAAGTTTTGCCATCTTGTTCGACGTGGTAGCCGCGGTCGCCGATGGACCAGTAGAGTTTGCCATCGGGTCCCCAGGCGAAGCCATTGAGGTCGTGGCCGGAGAAGCTGACGCGGACGCCGAAGCCGTTGACGAGGGTTTTGACCTCCTCGGCTTTTCCGTCGTTGTCGGTGTCCTTGAGGCTGTAAACGCCGGGGATCATAGCGAAGTAAACAGTGCCGTCTTTTTCAATCAGGCCGCCCGAGGGGCCGGCGAGGGGATCATTGAAATCACCGCGATAAACGGTGGTTTTGTCCGAGATGCCGTCGCCGTCGGTGTCTTCGAGAAGTTTGATGACTTCGGAGTCCTTGGTGAACTCTTCCCACTTGAGGTAATCGGGCTCCTTTCCGGACCACTTTTTGTGGAACGCGGTGCGGTCGGCGAGGGTCATGGTGGAGATGTCGCCGTTGACCCGATCCCTGAGGTAGCGACCGTTTTTACCGCCGTGGCGGATGTCCTGGACCTGCACGCGCCAGCGGTTGGTTTCAGCAATGTAGACCCGGTTCTGTCCGTCAAGGCAGATGGCAGTGGCATTTTGAACCTGCGATTGGTCGGCGAACCGAGAGAGGGTGAGTCCTTCGGGAATGGTGATCTTGGGATCGAGCTTGGAAGGGACAAGCTGTGCGTGCAGCGGGAGGAGTGCCGAAAGAGAGAGGATGAGTGCGCGGTTCATGATTTGAGAAGCTAGACTACGAAGGGAGGGGAGGGGAAGTTTCAAGGGAGATAACTCTCCATATGAAGAGGGAAGTCAGGAGAAGAGCCAATCTGGTAGCTGCAGCAAAAAGCCCCCGATGCCGGATGACATTGGAGGCGTTCAAGGGAGGAGTTTCGTGACCTTGACGGTCTTTGGAATTGGAGTATCAGGAATGATATTTCTTGTCGTTTTTCTGATTCTCATTGGGTTTGTTTGTGCTGAGGACAGCGGGAAAGGGGGGCTCAGTCATGGCGTTGGCCGGGAAAGGAAGAGCCCAAAGATCCTTCGTTTTCTTTGCGGATCTCGAATTCACAGCCGAGGCCACGATGAAGAAAGTGATTCGGGGGGAAGGAGAAATTTTCGAAACCGGCGAAAAGTGTCTACTCTCTCGAAAGATTAACCTGCTACCCTCCGAAGATAGGAAGTGATAAAGCTACTTCCGATTTTTTCCCTGGTTCTGGTTTCGTGTGATCGCGGGGTGGATCAACCGGCTCCGGCAGAGAAAGTTTCCTGGATCTCATCGGATCCGGCGTATTGGAATGAGATTCAATTCGGTGGCGAGGGTTCGGCCCAATGGAATGAGGGGGTTCTGAAGCTCGACGCAGGAGTTGAGTTGACCGGAACCCAGTATGGCGGGGAGTTGCCCGGAATTCCTTATGAGCTCGAGCTCGAAGCGCGCAAAATTGCGGGATCGGACTTTTTCTGCGGGCTGACGTTTCCGGTTTCTTCCAAAGACGAATGTCTGACCTTGATTCTAGGCGGGTGGGGCGGGGGAACAGTGGGGATTTCTTCGATTGATGGAATGGATGCGTCTGAGAATGAGACGACCACTTATCGAAATTTCGAGGATGGAACGTGGTATCGGATACGAGTCAGGGTTAAAGAAGGGCATCTCTCTGCGTTTATTGATGACGAACAGGTCGTCGATGTGGCAACGGATGGGCGGAAGTTGGGACTCCGGGCGGGAGTGATCGAATACTGCGCCCCGCTTGGCCTGGCGGCCTGGCAAACAGCGGCGGAAGTGCGAGGATTAAGGTGGCGTTCTCTTGCTGATTAGGACTTGTCTTTTTTGTCAGGAAGCGTTAGGCACCCCCTCAACAACTTCTGACGGCAGTAAGGAGTGGGTTTTCAAACCCGCTCTTTTTGGTCTCAGGAAACCACGACTTTCTAATGACTACCGATATTGTCGCTCTCATCGAGTTCTACGAAAAGGAAAAGGACATCGAACGCGAACGCGTTGTCGAAGCTCTTCAGTATGCTTTTTGCTCTGCCTATCGCAAGATGGTTCCAGGTGCAGATGCGATTGAGATTTTGCGGGCTGACATCAATGAAAAGAAGGGTGATACCCGCATTTTTGCCAGCCTTGAAGTGGTTGCAGATGACGACTACGTCGACAAGTTCAACGAGGTCCCCCTCGCTGTTGCCGCGAAGAAGGAGGCAGGCGCTGTCATTGGCGATCGGGTTGATTTTGATATCACGCCGAAGAATTTTGGTCGGATCGCAGTTCAAACCGCCAAGCAGACCATGATGCAGCGCTTGCGGCAGGCCGAAAAAGAGAAGATTTACGACGAATTCAAGGATCGCGCTGGCGATATTGTGAGCGGATCGGTGCGTCGCTTCGAAAAGAGCGATGTCATGGTCGATCTTGGAAGATTCGAAGCCCGGATGCCCTCCAAAGAGCGTGTTGGGACCGAAGAATACAATGTTGGGGACCGCATCCGGTGCTACGTCGTTTCAGTAGACAATGAAGGCCGTGGCCCTGAGATCATTCTTTCACGCAGTCATCCGAACTTCGTACGCCGTCTCTTCGAATCAGAAGTGGCTGAGATTTCCGATCGCACCGTTGAGCTCCGGGCGGTGGCTCGCGAGGCCGGCTACCGCACTAAAGTAGCTGTCTATACTCACGATGACAAAGTTGATCCAGTGGGCGCCTGTGTAGGACTGCGCGGAGCTCGAGTAAAAAATATCGTGCGCGAACTCAATAATGAGCGTGTTGACATTATTCGGTGGAATGACGACATCTCTGAGTTCGTCTCCGAAGCTCTCAAGCCCGCCTTGGTTCGTAGTATTGCTCTCGATGAGGAAAACAAAATTGTGAACGTTACGGTGGACGAAGAGGATCTTGCCAAGGCGATTGGCCGTCGAGGACAGAATGCCCGCCTCACATCCAAGCTGACCGGTTGGGATGTTCAGGTGCGTAAAGACGAATCGCAGCATGAGCAGTTCGAAGCACGGGTTGGCGACGCGGCATCCCATCTGGCTGAATCTCTTGGGCTAGTGCCTCTTCTTGCCGATAAACTTTTCCGGGCCGGCGGTGTGACTATTGATATGGTCACGCAAATGCCTGTCGAATATATCGCGGGGGCTCTTGAGGTTGATCTCGAGGAAGCCCATCGCATTCTCGCCGCATCAAAAGGCGAGGACCCTGCCGCTCCAGCGGAAGAGGTTTCAGCTTCTGAGGAAGCACCTACCGAGGA
>JAPKDJ010000135.1 GCA_026421245.1 Akkermansiaceae bacterium
CATCTCCGGGAACACCACCAACTCGACGCCCTGCTCCGCTGCCTCGGCGGTGAAGCGCCGCACCTTGTCGAGATTCGACTGCTTGTCGCCGGGCGCATGCTCGAATTGAACGGAGGCAACCTTGGTGTCCTTCATCGAAATTCAGCCGACCTCGTTCAAGCCGGACGGGAACGGGTTGATCCCGTAGGCGACCTCGCGGCGCGCCACGCTAATCTCGGGTTGACCGTAGTCGGTGAACGACTGAATAGCCAAGCGGCCGCTCGCTTGGCCAACCGATGCCACGGCCAAGGGCGATGCCACGTTGGGAGCGTTACCAAACCGGGTGTCGAGCGCGGCCGGCCGGATGCTCGCCTGCTCGCTGCCGGGAAAACGGATCGCCCGGTACTGCATCGACTGATAACGCTGATGCAGCGTCAGGCCGTTATCGACCTGAATCGGCTTCACCTCTGTTTCCAAAAAATAATTCATGACCGGAAGCGTTATCGACCGCCAGAATTATCAGCCGGTTGCACCGCCGTAAAGCCCGATTGTGCAGCACTCACTCCGGTTTGGGTGCTGCGAGGCGGATCAGGCCAAGCGCGATGAACAGCGCCAACAACAGGCCCAGATTATACGTTGGGAAACCTTCATCGCCGGCCTTGGCGGTCAGCACAACCTTCAGCACCGGGCTGTCCTTGCCCTGCACCGATTGGCTAAAGCTCAGCACCTGGCCAACACCCGGCAGCGTCGCCTGGATGGCGCCTGCCTCGGCCTCGATTGCTTCCTGTTGACGGACGATGCGCTCGGCCAAGCGGCGGAACGCGCTGTTATCCTCGACGGTGTTCAACTCCATGATCTGCTTCACTTGCGCTTGGGTGTAATTCACGCCTTTGCCCTGTTGCAACGGGATCGCTGCCTGTTGCTGTTCGATCTGCTGCGAAACCGCGCCGTTGTTTATGAGGAAGTTGTTGCGGATTATATTGATGCCCATCATCGCCTGTTGTGTCTTGAGCTTCTGCAACTGCACGCGAGCGTCCTCGTTGAACGCGGCATCGTTTTGTGACAGCGCGTAGGCCGACTCCAACGCGCGGCGGGCCTGCCGCTGTTCGCCCTGTGCGATCTTCTGGTTGCCGAATTCCAGCATCTGTTCCGCCTTCTGGGTTTGGCGCTGCTGGTTTTTGTACTCGTTGTCGAGGTACACTTTTGAAGCGCTTCCAGGAACCTGACCGCCGCCTCGGGAACTCACGCTGATACCTCCTTGAGGCAGGACTGGTTTTGCCTCGTGATAGGTTACCGTCGAGGCGTCCTCGTCCACCTCGATCTCCAGACCGGCCGGCGCGTGGATCGTCCATTTCAGCTTCTCCATCGGCAAATCGATGTCAGGCCCGGCCAAGGTCATGTCCTCGCCTTTGCCGACCGAGGATTGATAGTAAAACTCGACCACTGATTCGCTGTTCTCGCCCGGGTTTTTCTCCAGCGGTATCACCACCTCTCCGTTGTCCTCCCACGGCAACACACCCTTGCCGTCGATGAACGCCGACCAGAACTTCGAGTCCTTGGGAAGCGTGACGCGCAATTCGCGCTCGTCGCCCTGTCGCAACTCCAGTAGCACATGAGTCACCGCATTGCCCGAGCCGGACAGCTCGGTGCGGAAACCGCCCTTGATCACCTGCGCGTCCGCCACGGAGGCGATCCCCTGGTTTTGGGCGGCGACGCTCAGCGTGGCCGGCTTGACCGAGCGGAAAACCAATTGCGTCTCCTCGAGGTTGAGCGCGCCCTTGAGCGAGCGCGGCACCTGACCCCACTCGACGCTGTACAGGCCATCCGGTGCTGGGCCCGCCTTTAGCAGAATCCGGCCCTCGGTGCGTACGCTGATGAAGCCCCGCTGCAGGTTCACGTCGACCGCCTGCAGACTCTGCACCTCCACTGGTGACCCGGCAGCGTCCTCAGCCAGCGGCACCTGGTACGACACGGTGAGCTGGTACTTCCCAATCATGCGCCGATCGAGTTTCACGTCCCACACCGCGCGGCCATCCTCGACGGCGTCACCCTTGACAAAGTCCGAAACCTGGTTGCCGGTGAACGCCACGCCCTGCGCCGCATCCGGCAGCGCCACGCGCAGTGTCTTCAGGCTGGTGTTCTCGATTTGATACTCCAGCACGCCCCGGTACTTGACCATGCCCTGCCGGATGGAGGCGTCCTGCAGGAACACCGCCTGTATCCACGGATCCACCCGCTCAACGTCGAACGACAGCGTCCAGTCGCCCTGCAACAGGCGGAACGCCAGCACGCCCCGGTCGCGGATGCCGGCCTGCTTGGGATCGAGTTGCGACACTCCCTCGCGGTCCTTCATGTACACGCGGATGCCCTGCTCGGGAATGATGAACAACTGGCCATTCTCCTTGGTCGCCTCGCGGATTGCCACGCGCGGCACCTGCCAGCTCTCGGTCTTCTCGAGCCCGGCCCCGGCGAGGTTGATCTGTAACTGCGCGTTGCCCTCGGTCTTCCCCTTGAGATGCAGTGTCACAACCGTATCGTCCCCGTCCTCGATGTCCGTCCAGTGGCTCAGCGCGTTACCGGTGATCGACTCGACCTCAAGTCCCACCGGCAGCACAAAGCTCAACTTGAATACACCAGCGCGCGTGATCCGGGCGGCGAGGTTCACCAGCAGCACGCTCCGGTCTTCCCCGAGCGAGAGTCGCTGGCTGCTCGTTATGCGAATGTCCGACTGAACCGCCGAGGCGGTGAGCGTCAGGCCCGCGGCACGGCCCGAGTACCGGTACGCGCGGCGCACGGTCAACCCGGCGAACTCGCCCTGCACCGACTGGGCCATGGCCGCCGGGAAATCCTCCAGGTTGATCGGTGCGAGGCCGTCCACCGAGGCGCTGTCCAGTTGCACCTCGGAGCTGGTGGCCAGGCCCGCGAGGCCCAACTCTCCCGCCGCGCCGTTCACGCCGAGCAGACCCAGAGTCTTTTCGTACGGGAACGCACCGGCCGTCTGCTGCGAACGCACCCGCAGATCGAACGTCGCCTTCTGTGGTGCAGAAAACTGGATCTGCAACGTCCCGACCTCCGGGTCGAACCGCCACGAGTTCACGAGCTTCGACGTCGCATCCGTCACTGTGATACCGTCCGGCACGGCAATGGTGAGCTCGCTCAACTGACCCTGGGCCAGGCGTACCTTAAGGTCGTGTACTCCCGCCACGATCCCGGCTGTCGGGATGAAGAGTTGCTGGAACTCCGCGTAGAACACAGGCTTCTCGATGCTCTCGTCGCGTGCCTTGGGTTTCCAGTTTACCCGCACATTCGGCTTGGGCGGCAACACCAAATCAACTTTGTTGATCCTGTCTTTCGTAAATGTGTGTTTCAGCGACACGGCATCCGTCGAAGTCACTTCCAGTTCCTGTCCGCGCATTTCCAGCGAGAGGAGGTTTACCATCGCCGGTTGAGTTGGCACGGTGAAGCCCCACATGCCGTTGCTGTGTTTCATGCGCGTCTCGTACTCGAAACCGACGTCGTACACTCCCGCCTCGTTTGCAATAAGCTGTTGCGATGTCAACTTGCCGACCGTGAACTGCGCCAGCTTCAGTTTGCCGTCCTTGAGATCGATGCTCTTCAGCACCGCTGGCGAGGAGAGGAACTGAATGCGGCTGCCGGCCTTGGCCTCCCACTTGAGCGTGCCGGTAAGCGTCACGCGGCTGCTGGCCACCTGGCCGCTCTGCACCACGGAAAGCAACCGCCCGCCGTCCGGCTTGGCCGCTTGGCCAAGTGCCGTGCCGGCGCTCAAAAACAGGCCAAGCAGAATCGCCGTTGTAGCGGCGGCGGCCGCCGTGACGGAGCCTTCGGTTGGCTTGGACGGGGCCGGTGGTTTAGGCGGCTTGGGGGGCAGCTTGCGCTGGGCGGTCACGCTTGGCCAAGCGACGTGCACCAGCACGAACAGGATGGCTAGCCCGGCGAAGCAATGCAGACCGTTGGGCACCAGCAGCGTCGTCCAGGCGATGAACAGCCAGCCGACCAGCAAGCCGCCACGGCGCACCACATCGTCATCCGACTGGAAGCGGCACACCCATATCCCAATGCCAAACACGGCCGGGAGAAAGATGGTAACCGAGTACAGCGCGGCAGTGGCCTCGAGATTGCTCACCGTGATTGACAATTCCTTTTTGGCCTCGAGTACCGACGAGGTGAACACCAGCTCCGGTTCAACGTGCAGCGACTGTCCAGCGGCATAGTCCGGCACGAATCCCAGTAAAACCAACGACCCCAGCATCAGCGGCCAGCCAATGAGCTGCCCCAGCACGTTCTGCCAATCCCAGCGGTGACGGCCGGTGCGGGTGCCACAGCGAACGAGCAGGCCCCCGACAAACGCCGCGAAGCCGGCTAGGAGAAAGGCGCGCCATTCGTCTTGTTTCAGACGGGCGAACCCGCTTAAGTCCGGGTGCTGATTCGTTGGGGAGAGGTTGTTGTTCTTTTCGGCCTTGAACTCGAGCCGATAATCCTGATCCGGCTTCACAATCCAGTTAGCCAGCAGCAGCGGCGAGTCGACCATCGGCAGCGTCACCCGCACGTCATCATCGTTCGACGGCTCGGGCGCGAACTTGAGAAACACCTCGATCGGGACGTTCAAGTTTTGCCCCTTGGGCAGCGGCACGAGGATTGTCTCTCTTTCTCCTTCGCTCTCACTAGCCACCTGCGTGATCGGGATTACCCGCTTGCCGTCTACCTTGGTTTCCCAAAGCTCGATTCCGGCTTCCAGCGTCACTTCGAAGTGGGCGTGGCCGCGGTTTTTCAAAAAGTACGTCGCTTCGCTCACCACCTGGCCGTCGTTGGAAACCCGCGTCATGAACTCCGCCCGGTCGGCCACCTGCTCCAGTGAAGCTTGCCTGTTCAGCGGCTTGAGTGTCTTGTTGAGTGTGAAATCACCACCCGAGTACTGGTACGCTTCCAGGATGGGCGCGTCGAACAACAGCCGGTATTCCTCCGGGATTTCCGACGTCTCGAGTGCAATCAGATCCCCCTCCGTCTCGGGCTGCGATATCTCGAACCGCTCCTTGCCGATCAGAATCGAGTAGCCGGCCTCCGACTGAACGTCCACCGGGCGCACGCCGTTGAACGCCAACGTCTCGCCCTCCGGATTGAACTGCCGTTCGAAGGTCGCCAACAGCGTGTAGTCGCCGAACACCGTGGACTGGAAGTACACCGTGTACGACTGAGTGGCGGCATCATCAGCCGCCTCGTCGAGCTTCCAGTTGCGCACGTCGCGGCCGACAAATTCAACGTTGGCGTAGTCGCCCGGGACCAGCACCTTCAACTCGCTTACCGGCTTGCCGCCGATCAGGTAGTTGAGCACCGAACTGCCGTACACGATCCCCT
>JAPKDJ010000136.1 GCA_026421245.1 Akkermansiaceae bacterium
CTTCTTGGGTTGATCGTTTGAGAGCGTCGTTGAAAGGGGAGTGTTTGCATTTGAGGAGCCTCTCTGCCATCATTTTCATCACTTCGTCCGGAACGTCTCGCTCTCAACCAAGGCCAGCATTAGATCCCGGAAGCCATTTCCGTTCTGGTGGTTTTCCTTCACGATTTTTGCAATTTCCTTCCGCTCTGTGTAGTTCGGTAATCGGCCTGTCGCGTAGGTCATCAACTTCTCAGCCAAGCACTCAGAAAACTGATCGACGTTCGCGGTCAGCCAGCTCTTGAAGTCAGCCACGTCATTGACCGGTGTGCCATCCGGCAACACTCCGGTCGGATCAATCTTTCCGGCACCTTTCGGCCATTCGGTTCGCCACCGCCCGACCGGATCATAATTCTCGAGCACGAAGCCCACCGGATCGATTCGCCGGTGACAGACCATACAGGAATCCTCCTTCGTGTGTGCTGTCAACATTTCACGGGGGTTGGTCGTCCCTTGCGTATCCGGGGTGAGGGCGGGGACATCCTTTGGCGGGGGGGGAGGGGGACTCCCTAATAAATTCTCCAGGACCCACACCCCGCGCAGCACCGGCTGGGTGTCGACCCCGTTCGCAGTCGCCATCATGATCCCCGATTGCCCCAACAAACCTCCCACGCGGCCGCCACGCTTCAGCGGCACACGCCGTAATTTTCGGTCCCCGGTGCTCCCTGGCTTGTCCTTGGACTCAACGTCGAAACTGTAAATATTTCGGGCGAAGAGCCCGGAGGTGTAGGTGAAGTCCGGGTCGATGAAATCCGTCATCGGCCGGTTTTCCCGGAGCATCTCCGCGAAGGAATGCTCGATCTCATCCCGCGCCATCTTCACGTAGTAGGGCGTAAAGTTGAATTTGGGATCCGGCATAATCTCCGGCAGTAATTCCGTGTCCAGCCACTGCCGCGTAAAGCTCTGCACGAAGGGATGATCCCACGTCGTCGGCATCAAGCGGGTCGCTTCACGTTTCAAGACCCACGCTTCGGACAGGCGCTTACGGTTGGCCAGATCAATTAAGGTGGCATCCGGCGGGCCCTGCGTCAGGAAGTAGGAGAGTCGCATTGCAAGATCATGATCGTCCATTTTCTCCGGCCCGATCGCCCGATAAAGAAAACGCGGAGAAATCAGAATGTTCCGTACCAGCAAGTGCATTCCTTCCTCAAACGAATGCCCCGTCGCCCAATGCTTCTCGGCGATCGCGAGATAGCTCGCCACCGTCTCCTCTGCCACCGGCCTGCGGAAAGCACGTGGCAGAAAATTCCCTAACATCGTCCGGGCATATTCTCCGGCACTCAACGTGCCCTGATCCACCCCGGCCATCTTTTTGCGGAGCTCGTGACGACGTTGGTCTTTCGGGCCGTCCACTCTCTTCAGCGGACCCTCGACCTTCAATCCGTGCAACTCCAGCGACGGTCCGTTCTCGAAATAGTTGTGGCACACCGCGTCCGCAAGATTTGTCATCCCTTTTCGGAACGCGGTGAGGAGTGCCTTGGTCATCTTCGAGTCCATCGTGGCATGGCTCATGTCGAGCTCCGGATCTGCGATGTGCTTCTTTACGATTCGCCAGCCGTTCGCGCCGCGAAGAATGGTCACGCGTGGCTTATTTGTTTTTCCATTGGGAAACACCGCCTTCTGCCACGCTGCCAGGTAGCGCGGGTTTTCCGCTAACTTCACCCGCATCAGCTTCTCGAGTTCCTTGCCATCGTGCGACATCTCCGCATTCACCCACCGCATCATCACGGTCTGCCCTTCGTAGAGCTCGGCCTCAAAACTTACGCTTTTGGGCGACTCTGTGCCGAAGGAGATTTCCTGAATCACCCTGAATTTGTCGATGTTGGACCGATCGCTTGCCGAGACCTCCCGCGCCGTGAGTTCGAGAACCATGGGCTCATTCGAAATCGGCTTGAAGGTCGAACCGCTCACCGTGATTCGGTAAACACCCGAAGTCTTCACCTCGATCCGGCTCGGCCACGTGCAACTCCGCATGATGTTTGGATGGCGTGACGCCAGCCGCAAAGCATTCCCCCTGACACTCGTTGCCGAAAAGCTGATCACCATATCCTCCGGCTCAGCCGTCCGGATCGAGGATTTCTCCACCGGTTTTTTCGGGGGATAGATCTCATCGGCAATCTGCCAAGCCGCGCTGGAATACGTTTCCAGCAAGGGCGGCGAAAGCACAAGCCCTTCGCCAAGGTTATCGAAGCCATGCAACTCGGTGTCGTGGGGGAATCCGAGCGGCAACTCGAACTCCGGTAAGCTGAATAGTTTTCGCACCGTGTTCTGATACTCGCTTCTGCTCAGGCGCCGCGGCAAGGTTCCGCCAATCGGGGTGTTTCCCAGTAATGAAGAATCCAACCACTCAACCAATCTCGCGCGCTCCTCATCGCTCGGCTGATCCTTCTTTGGCGGTGGCATCAAACCCTGCTCATTGACCACCAGAACTCGCTCCCACAGCGCGCGGTTCTTCTCGAGTGTCCAGTCCACCGCTGCCAAGTCCAGGTCGAGATCGCCCTTCTTTGATCCCGCGTCGTGGCAGTCGATGCAATACTCCGCGAGAACATCCATCACCGGCGCCGGAATCACGGTGTCAGTCTCCGCTCGAAGGAACCCCGTCACGGATTGTCCGATCAAGAGCCCCGCGGCGAGTGGTCTGCGCATCAGGAAAAAATCTCGTTCATGTTGCGGGTCGCATTTGAAAAGCGGTCCGTTTCCAGACCCAGCTTCTGCTGTAAGGTGATGTAGAGATCTCCCAATAAGGGCGCGTCTTTCTTCTTACTGTCGATCGCCACGTGCCCCTTGTGGTCGAACCCGCCACCGGCCACCAGCGTCGGCAGGTTCCGGTTGCTATGCCTGCTTGCGTCGCCCATCCCCGTTCCCACCAGAACCACCGTATCATCCAGCAGGCTCTTGCCCTCCGCGTTCTTCTTCTCCCGCAGCTGAGTGAGGAAGCCCGCCAGGCAATGGATGTGTGCCGTCTCGATGGAAACAAGATCGCGAATCATGGACGGATCGTTTCCGTGGTGCGATAAGCCATGATAACCCGATCCAAGTGCCCGGCCATCAATCGAGAAGACCTGCCCTAATCCATCTAGGAACATCGACAGGACGCGTGTCGCACCGGAATCGAGAGCCAAGGTCATCAGGTCATACATGATGCTCTCCGCCTCGATTTGCAGATTCGGGGTGATCGGGTCGTAGCTTGGCAATTTGTAGTCCGGCACCGTGACGATTTCGTCGATCGTCTCCAGCTGCTGCCCCATCCGCTTTTCCACGGCCCGCACCGAATCAAAATATTCATTGAGCTTGTTCCGGTCCGCATGCGGCAAAGCACTCTGCAATCGTTTTGCATCTTCGACCACCGCATCCAGTGAACTCCTTCCGCTCCGCAGGATATACTCGGTCCGTTCGCGATCCTGCTCCGAGACAAAGAGCTTCTTGTAGAGAACGCTTGGACGTTGGATCATGGGCAAGGCCAAACCTTGCCGGGTGTAACTCATATTTTTCGAGACATTCCTCTCCCCCGAACCGGCGGTCAGTTGGATGGAGTGAAACCGTGTTTCATTTCCGATCTGGTCCGCGATCATCTGGTCGAGGGAATGCGTGCGCAGCGAGTTTCCGCACATAAAATTACTCCACGCTCCATGCCCGTTCGGAGCACGGTGATCTAATCCCGAAAAGATGGTGAACTCGTCCCGGTGCCCGCTCAGGGGTGCAAGCGTGGCTGGCATCTCATAGTCCTTTCCTTCCTGCTTTGGATAAAAGGCATTCTGGTGCCATCCGAGAAAGGTGCCGATCGCCACGAAATTCCTCGGCCCACCCGCCGGCGGAGTAGGACCCCCGAAGGACTCGAGGGTCGGCAGCGCAAACAAAGCAGCGGCGCCCTTGAGGAAGTGTCTGCGGTTCAAAGTGGGATGGACGGACGAAGGCATCGGATTTACTTTGTGTTGAAATACCTTACGCACAGGGCGAGGTCGATTTTTCAGTCTGATTGCTAGGAATTTTCTTTTTGGGTGGACTGCTGGAAGGCGGGGTTGAAGGGGGCGAAGAGGGACTGAAATTGAGCTGAGATGATTGAGCACACGACGATCCACCAATCCCAAGTCAGGAACTATGAAAAATATACGAACTGCTTGGGATCAAACCGACCACCCTCATTTCAGCCATGAAAAAGAGGGGCCTCAAGAGGAGCAATTTAATCTGTTTTCAGTTAGGCAACGCGAAGGCCACCAGGCTTCCTCCCTTTGGGCGACCGGACTTTCCTCCTCCCGCCGAGATTACGACATATTGTCGACCATCCACCATGTAGGTGCTTGGAGTTGCATTGCCGCCAAAAGGTAATTTTGTTTTCCAGAGGATTTCTCCTGTCTCCTTGTCGAACACGCGAAATGTTTCGTCTGCCGTCGCTCCGATAAAGATCAGTCCACCCGCCGTCACCACCGGGCCACCGTAATTCTCCGTGCCCGTTGGAGGAATCCCGCGAGCTGTCAATTCCGGGTATTCGCCGAGGGTCACTTTCCATTTGATCTCGCCGGTGTTCAAATCGACTGCGTTCAAGGTTCCCCATGGCGGTTTGATCGCTGGGTAACCTTCCTTGTCGAGCCACCGTCGAAATCCTCCGAAGGCGTAGGTCGTGACGTCGTCGTTCTCTTTGTCGGACGTCTCCTCTTTTTTTCGGGGCGTCGAAGGGGGATTGGTGTTGAGGATGTAGTTCAAAATGGCCGTTCGCTGGGCTTCGGGCATGCTGGCATATCCCGGCATGCGTCCACCGCCTTGCCGGGTGATTTGTTCAATTTCAGCCCGTGTCTTCCGCTTGCCGATGTCGACGAGGGACGGCGATTCCACGGCGAGGTTTCCCTTTTTGTCCAAGCCGTGACAGGCCGCGCAATAGAGCATGTAATCCTTCTCTCCCGGAATCGGCTGGGAGCCGTCGGCCCGTCGGGTCTCCACCATTTGCAGAAGCCAGGGCATCTCATTGATGTTCACATAGTAGATGCCATCCGGGTCGGCGGCACCGCCACCCCACTCCATGCCTCCGTCGAATCCCGGGAACATGACGGTCTCTTTCAAGCTCGGTGCGGGAAAGGGGCCAAAATT
>JAPKDJ010000137.1 GCA_026421245.1 Akkermansiaceae bacterium
CGCGCCGGGCCCTCACGATAAATCGCGCCGCCATTCCGCTCTTTTGGAACTCTCTTTGGTATTATTCGTTTCACAATGAGCCCATTGAATGGTTTTGTTGACTGACCGGACCGGCCGGTTTGAAAGAAATTTCCCAAAACCCATGAAACGAGCAAAGATTGTCATTCCCCTCCTCATCTTGCTGGTGGCGATTCTCGCCATCGTGTTCCGCGAATGGCGCAAGCCACCGGAAGACCCGGGAACATGGACCGAGGAAGGGGCATGGTACAAGGGCAATACCCACACCCACTCACTTTGGAGCGACGGGAATGACTTCCCGGACATGATCGTCGATTGGTATAAGGAACAAGGATACGACTTCCTTGCACTTTCCGACCACAATATCCTCAGCCGTGGTGAGAAATGGATGCCCCTGAGTCAGGTCGAAAAGCGTCGCAAAACTGGGGATCACGGAACGATGGCCCACTACCTCGAACGGTTTGGTGAGGACTGGGTGGAAACGCGTGGAGAAACGGGCAGTGAAGAGGTCCGCTTGAAAACCCTTGAGGAAATCCGTCCGCGCTTCGAGGAGGACGGCGTTTTCCTCCTCATTGAAGCCGAGGAAATCACCGATCAATTCAAACAGTTTCCGGTTCACATCAATGCCATCAACGTGGGCGAACCCATCACCCCGCAGCACGGCGATTCGGTGGTGGAAACGATGCGCAACAATCTGCGGATGGTCAAAGAACAGTCCGAGCGCCTGGGGCGGCCCATCCTGACTCATTTGAACCACCCGAATTTCCATTGGGCCATCACGCCCCAGCAATTGGCCGAAGTGGTGGAAGAACAGTTCTTCGAGGTCTACAACGGCCACCCGGGCATCAACCACCTGGGCGATGCCGACCGCCCCAGCGATGAAGCGATCTGGGACATGGCAAACACCCTGCGTCTCCTCGTCCATGAGGCCCCGCCATTGTTTGGCGTGGCCACCGATGACTCGCATCACTACCACGGAGGCGAAGTTTCGCCGGGCCGTGGGTGGGTCATGGTCTGGGCCGCGGCACTGGAAGCGGATCAATTGGTGGAGGCCATGCAGAAAGGGGAGTTTTACTCATCGAGCGGAATCGTTCTCAAGAAGGTCGAATACGACCGGGGAACCCGGAAACACCGGGTCGAAATTGCCGCTGACGAGGACGTCACATACGAAACCAAGTTCATCGGAACTCGCCGGAGCACCCCGAAAGTCACGGGCGAAGTTTTTGAGACCATCACCGGGAAGGAAGCGGAGTATCACCTGACCGGCGACGAGCTCTACGTGCGGGCCGTGGTGACATCCTCCCGTCCTCACAAAAACCCGTCATACCCGGATCAGCGCGAGCAGGCCTGGACACAGCCCATCGGCTGGCGAAAGTGAGAATCGTTTTGGGGGGAGAGGGATCCTGCCCATCGCGAACTTGTTTGAGGCTGGCGGTGGCACAAAACTACGGCGTTTGATGCCACGTCGAGTTCCAAAAGGGCGGCACGAGATTAGGCCGACCTGTACAAACGTTACCTTGCTTCCGGTCCGATCCGTTTCCAACGTTTGGACTTCATTTCAAAGCGCTCGAGAGTTCCCGCAGGAACTTGCTCAACAGGGATGCGCAGGCTGAAGACTTCCCTCAGTCGGTTTTCCAGCTCCTCGGTCCCAGATCCCTCGACTCGCAATCTGACTTCGGCCATGGAGCTTCTTTCTTCGATGAGAACCTCGTATTCCGCGATGCCTTCGACCGAGCGCACCACTTCCTCGACTGCCCCGGGGTAGAGATTCACACCCCGCACCACCACCATGTCATCGACCCGGCCGATGATCCCACCCTTGAGGGCAAAGTCTTTATCGGGCTGCACCAGATCCCCCGTGCGATAGCGGAGAATGGGCGAGCCATGACGGCCCAGGGTGGTGAGCACCAACTCACCAATCCCCTGCTCGTCTTGATTGATCACTTCGCAATAGTAGGAATCATGTCGCACCAGGAGGCGGCTGGGATCATTTAGGTCACCTACTGTCACCGGTCCGATCTCAGTCATGCCGTGATGATCGATCACTTCGGCATCCCAGGCCTCGATGAGCCGGTTGCGCACCTCGGGGAGGCTTCCGCCGGGTTCGCCGGCCACGATGATTTTTTGAACTCCCAACTCGCGGGCATTCCCCGCGACCTCGGCGAGTCGAAGGCCGTAAGTCGGGGTGCAACAGAGAATCTCAGGACGCAATCGCGCCATCATTTTGATGCGATTTTCGCTCGAAAGCCCGCCCGCCGGGATCGCACGAACCCCCAAAGCCACGGCGGATTCAAAGCCCGCCCAAAACCCCAGAAAGGGCCCGAAGGAAAATGGGAAGAAAGCGGCCTGCCCCGCCCTGACTCCGGCTTTCTCCCAGACCCATTCCCAATTCCCGCGCAGCCAGTCCCATCCCGCCGGGTCATCGAGCCAAATCATGGGCTGCCCGCTTGTTCCACTGGTTTGGTGGAACCGATTATACCGTGCGAGCGGATAGGTCAGATTGGTCCCGTATGGCGGATGCGCTTTTTGATTCGCGGCAAACTCGGCCTTGGTGGTAAAGGGGACTTTTTGGGTGAATTCGGCGAGCGAGGACACCGAAGTCAGCCCACCCAGTTTATTCCGATAAAACGGGTTGGTCGATAAGGCCGCCAGGAGGGTGTTGATTTTTTCCAAGGTCATCATTTCGTAGTGCCCTCCCCTGCTCCGGTGAGAAGGTAGACCGCAAAGGTTCCCAGCCAATGATCCCCGGCATAATCACCTCGAAAGATATCGTTGAGGCCGGCTTCTTCATGCGCCGCGGCAACCTTCAGGAGCCTCGCCCGGAGGTCGCCCTCCAAAGCACCGGCAATGCCGCGAAAATTCCAGGCCCGATTGAAGTTGAGGCCGACAAGGTGAACGAGGTGGCCATCCGTCAGATCACTCACCACCACCGGAGTGGCGAGATTACCCAAATCGAAAGCGGGAAAAAACTTCTCAAACCAAATGCGATACTCTTGGGCCGAAAGAACCCGCCGCATCAAGTCGGCTTCATTGAGACCGGGCGAGAAAAAATCATTTCCACTGGGCTCATAGCGGACGGGATACGCGACATCCTTGAGGTAGAAGCCCTTCGCCTTCGAGGTGACGAGAGCTTTGAACCCTCCGTCGCCCGCCGCCGCCGCCCAGTCAATCATCTGGCCGAGGGCAAAGGACGATTCCGGATGGAATCCACACCGAATGGGCCAGCTTAGTTTGGGAAGATAGTCCTTGGCATTTGCGACAATGATTTCTTCAACCGGCCGATAATTTTTAGCCCACTGCCTGCCCTGTCCGTCATCCAGCGCGCGCAACTCGAGGCCCAAGCGCAAGGCCCAAGCCCAGCCATACATGCGCTCGAAGGAGGGGTTTGCTTTGAGATACTCCGCCTCCTTCTGCAGCCCCTCAGGCGTCAACTTTTTGGAGAGTGCGGCGCGCACTTTTTCGTGCCAGGCGGCCTCGGGGAAAAGTCGCATCAACCGGACCAGCGACCAATGTCCATGAACCGATGAATGCCAGTCAAAGTGCCCGAAAAACACCGGCGTCAGCTCGCGGGGAGTTTGGGCATCTTCCGCTGACTTCAGCAGGTTGCCGGGCTTATTGGGGAACTCGCGATTGAGGCCCTCCAAGGCCATCTCAACGATGCGATTGGCATGGGCTTCCGAGATCCGATTTTGGGCGTGGGCAGGCATGAGAGCAAGAAGGAGGAAGAGGAGATTTTTCATCACATCAACTCGATGGAGGTGAATTTTTTTAAGGTCACCACGAGGAGCCAAAAGAGGGCCGTGGTGAGAGCGGCATTCACAAAGAGAGTGAAGTAAAAGCCGTGGCCCTTGCGCAGCATCCATGGGATCACGAGAAACATCGGCATGGTCGGGAGAACGAACCAGAAGGTGTAGTAGGCGTGGTTGGCGATGCTCTCGATCCGCGTCACTTGGTCGGGCACCTTGCTCTCGTGACGCATCCAGATCATGGCCAGGATGGAGGTCAGCGGGAGCGCGATCAGAAGGGCCGAAAGTCTGTCACTCAAAAGCTGAAGTTTTGTCACCACCAGGATGATGACCGCGGTGAGGAGAATCTTAACGACATCGTGGAGATTCGGAGTGAGGACTTTGATCAATTCGTTTTTGTCCATTGCGATGTCGCGACTTTGAGCGCAATCTTTGAGATATGCAAGTTGCCCGATTGTTTCTGCCTATCGTTTGCCTCGTGACCGCCTGCTCCGCCGATCCCCCGCGGGGGAGGAACCCTCCGAGTGTCGCGACCGTCTCAACCGCCGGGGCGATCACGCTGACTGGCACGCAAAAGGACTCGATCGGCCGCAAAATTTGGCAAAACGAATCGGGCGGAAAGGTCAGCGGGCTGACCCACTGGAATGACGGCGAGGAGTTTCCCTCGATGGGGATCGGGCATTTCATCTGGTACCCCAAGGGCTTTAACGGCCGCTGGACCGAAACGTGGCCGGAGTTTGTGGCCTATGCCACCTCCCGCGGGCTCGTGGTTCCCGCTGTCGGTCGTCAGACTGATTGCCCGTGGCCGGGCAAGGCCTCCTTCATGCGTGACTTCAATGGAGCGCACCTCTCCGGCCTCCGGAAGTGGCTGGCATCAAACATCCCGGTCCAAACGGAATTCATCGCCTACAAATCGCGGGCCGCTTTGCCCAAAATCATGAACGCCGCTCCCGCCGCACAAAGGGCACGCATGAAGGCGAACTACGATCAGGTCGCTTCGACGCCAAATGGAATCTATGCCCTCGTCGACTACGTCAACTTCAAGGGCGATGGCACAAACCCCCGGGAGGCTTACGCCGGTCAAGGTTGGGGCCTGATGTGGGTGCTCATGGAAATGAAACCCTTTTATTCCGCTCAGGCCGCCGCCCGTGAGTTTGGAGCGGCCGCCAAGCGCCGTCTTGATCTGCGGATCAAAAACTCTCCAAAATCCCGTGGCGAATCACGATGGCGCGAGGGATGGCACAATCGCTGCCACTCCTACGGCCGGCCCTTGTAATGCCCTTCCGAATTCCAAAAGAGCGGAATGAAATTTTAAGTGTTTTGAGGTGAGC
>JAPKDJ010000138.1 GCA_026421245.1 Akkermansiaceae bacterium
CCCTGGGGCTATACGGTCGCACAGACCGACAAGAAGGCGGTCAAGGCCGTCTTGTGGGGGCACAAATTCTTCGCTCCGCTGGTTGAGGCGACAACTGCAATCGCGAAAGAAAGCGGGATTAACGACCAAACGATAAAGGCTCATGTGCACAAGCCTTTTCAAGGTGGGCCTGGTGTGGGTGCCATGAGTCTGATGCCGAATAAAAAGGGGAACTCATTACAACTCGAACTCGCCGCTAAAAAGTATGATCTCGTGTGTCTGACCTATCACATGGAGGATACGGGCAGGCTCCGACATTACAAAAGGTGGTTTGATTTTGTTCTGGCGCATAACCCGGAGGCGCGGCTCCTGATTCATCTGCCGGCTTCCTTCGACCCGGTCAGTCGTGATCTCCGCTTGTTCAACAAAACCGGCGATGCGATACGTGCCCGTTTCTACAAGGAGGTCGTGGTGCCCATGCGGGCGCTGTATCCGGATAACCAGATCATCTTCTGGTCTTCCGGACGCGTGAACTCTGAGTTGCGGCGGCGCTACGAAGAAGGGAAGTTGCCCCAGGTTAGACAGCTGGTCGGCCCCAGGGGAATCTTTGCGGTAAAAGGCGGCTTGCCGGGTCCCTTGTTAAAGGACCTGGAAGGGCTGATCCTCTACTCACTCATCTACAAGGTCGACCTGCCGGAAAAGATGACGGGCCAGGAAGGTAAGCTGGACCTGAATGTGCTGGCCGCCGAGATGATCGCCATGGAAAAAGCGAAGGGGCTATAAAATTACATAGTCGCCTTTTGCTCCGTGGTGGTGGCAAGACGAAGATGATCGAGATGAATTGTAAACGCTGCCTCAAACCACTTCTAATCACACTCTCACTGTGCTGGGCGGCACCACTCTTGGCGGCGGACGCTGAGCCTGCTGTTGAGCCCGCTGAGCCGGCCCTCTGGCATGTGGAGAACGCCGAGCTGCGCGCGCCGGTCAAGGTGGATGTTAAGGGCGCGCTGCTGCGGATGCCGCCGCAGGTGTATCTCGCCGATTTGACGCCGCTCGAAAGGACGGGCGGACTTGCCTTCAATCCGAAGACCAAGAGCGCCATCCCGCGCGATGTTCGCAAGCCGGCAGAGAAAGCGGCTACCATTGCCAAGGAGAAGGAGCGCTACAAAAAGGCGAAGACGAAGTGGGACCCCAAAGCCTACGGTCGATTGCACGAACGCGAAGGCGGCCCGATCATGACCGTTACCGGTTCGGCGACTTACGCCATCAAGCCGGAGTATAAATACTTTTCATGGCGACCGAACCACGCCAAGGTCTATATCGACGGCAAACTGGTTCCTGAGGAAAGTCTGCTCCAGGTGACCTGGAAAGTAGGGGAAGATCGCCGCCACCCTAAAGAGTGCCGGCTGGCCCGGCTCGCTCCGATCCCGCCCGGTGCGAAGACGCTCAAGATCGAGACGCCCGCCCGATACCTGCGTCAAGCAGGCTTTATTACCCGAAACCCGCGCGTCGCTCGCGTGACGATTTGTCTTCCCGGACGTGACCCGAGCCGCCTGGTTCCCGTCGTGCATG
Organism: Akkermansiaceae bacterium; assembly: GCA_026421245.1. Lineage (GTDB taxonomy): Bacteria > Verrucomicrobiota > Verrucomicrobiia > Verrucomicrobiales > Akkermansiaceae > SW10. Next base: position 1,552 of record JAPKDJ010000138.1, read on the forward strand.
GAGCAAGCGGCGAGCGGGTCGGCTGCCGCACCGTCTGGGCGGAGGTGGGCAAAGCAATGTCGATCATGTTCGACTCGTCCAGCGGCGACGAGGAGTATTGGGTCTACCTGGTTGATCAGGCGAAACAACCCGCGCGACTCGATTGGGCACCACAGGCCGACCTCATTGAAGAGGTCCGCCAGCTCGAACGCTACGCTCCCGAGCTCGAAACGCTCCCCGGCTTTGAGAAGCTGTGGGACGCTTCCGCTACGATTGTAGGAAGGGGCGTTCCGCAGGTTCGGGAAACCTCGCATCGCGGTCCGACTCGGCCAGCACGGGTGATCTATCGTGGCGGTGTTCAGTTCCGACCGAAAGGCTCAGGCCGGTTGAACCTGCGCGAACTGGTGGACTCCCAGCCGGCATCGCTCAGCCGAATCAGCGGGACCTTTCAGATTCCGGCAACGGGTTCTTACCGGATCTTTTGCATGGCTGGACCTGGGGGCTATGTGCTGCTGGACGGCCAATTGATCGCGACATTTCGGGGGGGCAAAGCCGGGCGGCTTTTCGAGATAGAAATCGACAAAGGACAACATCGCCTTGAGATCTTGCAATATGGCCCGGCGGGGCAGGTCGGTTGGGCCGGGCTGTGGTGGAAGGATCCAAGGAAGGATTTCAATGGGGATTACGGTCCGCGGTGGCCGAAATTTGGTACGACAATGGGAGGCCCTTACGGACATATACCAAGCTACATAGTGTGGGAGCCGATGGCGGATGCGACGGCCGCGCCGCTGGAACATCGTGCGCCAGTATCGTGGGCCTCGTTCAGTTGGTATCAACACGCCCATCTCGGAGCCGTTTCTCCTGGGCATGATCTCAACTGGGTTCGATTCAGCGCGCATGCCCCAGGTGGTTCGACCAACGCCGTCTACAGCTGGCGATTCGACGACGGCCGCACGGCCGAAGGCAAGCAGGTCATGAAGCTTTTCTTGCGGTCCGGCATGCGGAAGGTCCAGCTAGAGGTGCTGGATGCCCCGGGCGGCAAGGTGATCGCCCGCGCCGCGGGCGAGGTCAACGTTCAGCTGAATCTGGCTGATACCTACGATTTCAGCATCAAGCACGATAATCGCAATCGTAGCTATCTGCAGGAGATGATTTGGGCGTTTATGGAGGAAGACAGGCTCGAGCCGTTGCCGCTGGACGATCTCGTGAACCTCTACGAATGGTCGTATCCCTTGAAACACTGGCGGGCGAGTTGGAAGGTGCACGATGGCGAAGGGGTACCGGATTTTGGCCGCGTAAAACTTGCCGTCCGTGAAGTCCATGAGCTCGCTCGAAGACGGGTCGGCGATAGGTTGGCCCGGCGGGTGGATGAGGTGATCGCCGCGTATCCATACAGCCAATTGCTGCGGATCGCGCAGAGTTTGCGGCGCACGGAAAACGGCCCGACGGACGCTCGCTACGCTGCCGCCGAAAAGCTCCTGGCCGTAGTCCTCGACCGTGCCCCAGCGGGTAGCTCTCACTGGAGAACGGCCGCGTTGGCGCTCTCCGACATCAAGCTGTCGGTCCGAGGCGACGCGGAGTTCGCGGCGGCGCTGCTCAAGAAAATGGCAGAGACCGAACCGGCTGTCGACATGAGCGAGCCTTGGCAATTTGCCGAGGCCCGCACGTATCATCATCTTGCGGACACCGATAAGCTCGCCGCGCTGACAGCCGGCTTGGACTGGTCGCCGATCAAGCGGCCGCGCCACTGGGATAGGGACCACATGCGGACGCTATATTTCAAAAACAACCGGGGCTTATGGTTGGCCAAGGACTTCGATCTGCCCGCGGACTGGAAGGGCAACCACCTGGTGTTTGAAGCTGGCGTACCCCGCGGGGCACGGCTCGAGACCGTTTGGATTAACGGCGAGCCGCTCGGGCGCATGTGGCAATGGCAGGACCGAAACATCGTCATCCCGGGAAAATTCCTCAAAAATGGCGGCGAGAATCGGATTACGTGGCTGCTTCAGCCCTATCCCTGGTCGCAACAGGCGCTACAGGCGTCTCCCGTTGTATCTGCCGACTTGAGCCGTACCGCCTATTCTCATGACCACCGTATTCAGCTAAGAAAAGGCCGCCACTCGCATCGCGACTTGGGACAACCGCTGGTGGTGGGAGTGCTCTACGATTCGCCGCGATCGTTTGCCTTCTCGCCTGACGGCAAGCAACTTGCTTCGGGACACCAATACGGAAGCGTCCGGTTGTGGGACGTCGATGAGATATTAGAGAAGAAAGCCACACCCGAGGAATCGCACACGATCGGCATCGGTGCGGTCAGCATCCTCTCGCTCGCCTTTTCGTCCGACGGCAAGCGTCTGGCGGCGGGCAGCGAGGACTATCGTATTACGATCCTGGATCCCATCAGCGGCCAGACGGTCCGCTCCTTCCTCGGGCACGCCGCGGATGTGGTCGCGCTGGCCTTTTCGCCGGACGGCAATCGGCTGGCGTCAGCCAGTTATGACCGCTCGGTCAAGATCTGGGATCCGTCCTCCGGCAAAGAACTGCTGACGCTCGCCGGGCACGCCGGGCCTGTGCATGCCGTGGCCTACTCTCCGGACGGCAAGAGCATAGCCACCGCAATCGACAACGCACACATCAGGCTGTGGGACGCAATCACCGGTAAAGCGCTGCGCACGCTTGAGGGCCAGCAGGGCCAGGTGTTGTCGCTGGCCTTCTCGCCGGATGGCAAGCAGCTTGTTGCGGGATATCGCGAATCGCTCGTCAGCCAATGGGATCTGGAATCGGGAAAGAAACTGACGACGAGCCGCCATGGGGCCGAACAAGGCTATCAAGATGCCGCGGTCACCAAAGTTCTATACAGCCTCGACGGCAAACACCTGGTGTCTCTCGGTGGTGCGAATGCCAAAAAATGGAATAGTGAAACCGGTAGCGGGGGTGAGCAGTTTGGCCAGTTCGACGCTCCCAGAACTCCCCACGTGATTTGGCACGGCCCCCGGGAGGGCCCGAACCGCCTGGCGGATGGTTTTGAAAGCTATCCGGTCGAGCTGTACACCACCGAGGCCTGCCAAGAGCAGGGAATGAAGGTTGCCAGCTACTATGGCAAGTGGGACACGTTGCCGGACTTCGATTCATTGAAGCCGGTCAAGCAGGGAGTCCTCAGACACATCGACCGAGCGCATCTGATGGGCGCTCTGCTGCCCTATCACAAGACCACCAAGAAGGACGGCAAAGAACATCGGACGAATCACCCCTCCGGCTTGAAATTCACGGGGTACCTGAAGGTCAAGAAAGCAGGCGACTACGCATTTTCGTTCACGTCGGATGACGATGGCCGGCTGGTGGTGGGTTCGGAAACCGTGATCGAGACCGACGGGCTCAAAGACAGGGAGACCAGAGAGCGTGGCGTTGTACATCTCGAACCGGGCGTGCATCCGCTGGTGCTGACCTACTCCAGCGAGGGAGACCCACATCACCGCTGGCTGGACGTCACCATCCCCAGAGAGTTTGTTCGATCC
>JAPKDJ010000139.1 GCA_026421245.1 Akkermansiaceae bacterium
CCTCGGCCCATGTTCTCATTTTCGACAACATTGTTGCCGCGTCCGTGCCCGAGCCATCTGGTGTGGCCCTCTTGCTTCTGGGATCTGCCTTCCTCATGGGCCGTCGCCGGTCCTAGTTGGCTGAAGTAACAATTTCCCCCTTTGGACGTGCCGCGGGTTGGCTTCCCGCGGCATCCATTACGCCTATGGGGATCGTCAAACGAACGTCAAGCCCCATGATGTCATTGTTTTTTTTTGTTCACAAAGCGCACCGGGCTGCTCCTTTTTGGGCTCTCCTCCCTCAATGGTTTTGGGCAGAATAGGGTCGCCGAGATGCCATCCCTGCCGACCGGATACTCCACCGCGAATGCCGATCTAACCGCCCCGGCTAAAGACATTGGGGATCTTGATATCACATTGAGATTAAAGACCCTCCATGATTCCAACATCACTCAGGTATCGGGTAGGGGCGAATCCGACTGGATCATTACCCCCGGTCTTGATGCGTCTTATGAACTCGGAAACAGTCGCTTGAAGCTTGGCGCCCGCGCTGGCCTTGAGCGTGATCTCTACCAGAGCCGTGATGATTTTGATGGAACCAACTACACTTTCAATCTCTTTGGGGGCTACCAATCTAAAAAGATCGACGCCTCCTTCATTTCCGGGATCTCCTCGATTTCTGGGATCAATCGCCTGGCCGGTGGTTTTACGGAGCAATTTTCCTACAAGAGCAATCTCCTCGCGAGCTATCGCTTCACCCGAAAGACCTCTCTCCTCGCTTCTTGGAATCAGCGCACGACCGAAAGTCGAACCGAGGGCTTCGGTGACACCTCTTCAGTCACCACCGGTCTTTCCGCCCTCTGGCGGGCCTCGCCGCTTTTAAGTGTCGGCCCGGGATTTCGTTACGGGTTGAGGACAGGGGTGGATGAGGCACAATTCACCTTGATTGGCCCGACCCTTCGGCTCGACTACCAACTTTCCACCAAGGTTAAGTTCCTCTCTTCGATTGGTCTTGATTATGCGGAGTCTCCTTTCACGGGGGAAGACACCCTTGTGAATTGGTCGGCCTCCCTCAACTACCGGGCCTCCGCTCTTTGGGGGTTTGATCTCAAAATGATTCGTGACACCCAGGCCAGCCTGGCTACGGGAGGAGGTTTCGATGAAATCAGCTCCTATCGCCTCAGCTACTGGAGACAAATCCGCAAGGCGCGGGCGGAGTTGGGGGTCTCCTACGAGGACCGCAACCCCACCGATTCTCAGCCGACGGTCGCCGGGATCAGGGATGCAAATTATTTGACCCTCTCTGCAGCCCTGACCTTCCCAATCTACAAGGATCAGGCGGACCTGACCCTCAATGTGACCTGGAGAGATCAAGCCACTTCAGACAGCCGACAGTCCTGGGATGGGCTGGCAACTGGCTTGGGAGTTCAGTGGCGTTTTTGATCCTGTCCCGACCCTATTCTTTCGATAGTCTCCCCCACCCATTAGAAATGAAATTCATAAAAACAACGTGTTATTTACCCCTCCTGTTAGGGCTTTTGATCTTCCCGCACCTCCTCCAAGCGGAGACCAAATCAGATCTCCGCGCCTCCTACATTTTACGCCCCGATGATGTCGTGAAAATGTCAGTCTACGAAGAGAAGGACCTCGATTCATTGGTGACAATTCTGAAGGCCGGGCAGGCGACGTTTCCTCTCATCGGATCACTCGAAATCGGAGGACTCAGCCTGAACGAAGCCTCCGAGGAAATTCGCAAGCGATACGCGGCCGATTACATTCGCTACCCCAAGGTCACTCTGACCGTCACTGAATACGCCACCGAATTTGTTTCGGTGATCGGGCAGGTGAAGCAGCCAGGAAATGGGACGGTCCCCATCCCGCAGGTGGGTTTCCTCGATGTGGGAGCGGCTCTGGCCACGGTGGGCGGCATCTCCGAGACGGCGGACCCCGAGAATATCCACCTGGTCACCGAAGATGGGACGACCCGCGTCCTCACCTATGCCTCGATTCAGGGTGACCTCGGACGCCTCAAAATGAATTCCGGCGACAAACTCATCGTAAACGAGAACGAGTTTGCCCGGGCCACCGTTGAAGTGATCGGTGACGTTAAGAAGCCCGGCCGCTACCCCGTCAATAAGACGGGGCAGATGAGCTTGGTGTCGGCCCTTGCCACGGCCGGGGGGCTCGGACCGGAAGCGGATGTTTTGAAAATCGACGTCATCATTTCCGGGAAAACGACGAGCTACAGCTACAAAGAGATCCAGACCGGGGCAGCTGGTCGGGTGGTTGTTAAGGGGGGTGACAGCGTCAGGGTCCCCCAAAGCCCCTTCTACAACACCACCATCACCATCTTGGGTGAGGTGAAAAACGCGGGCGCCATCGCGTTGCCCCTTGATGGTAAACTTGATCTCATGAAAGCGATCGCGATGGCCGGCGGCTTCACCGAGTTGGCCGACCTCAAAAAGGTCAGCGTGACCCGTGGGCAGCGAAAAACTGTCTATGATGTGCGCAAGCTCGGCGAGAAGGGAAGAGCCGCGATCGAGCTCAAGCCGAACGACGTGGTCAATGTCTCCCAGAGGTGGTTTTAGTCCTAACGTATTCCACGCAAGCAATTCATAAAACGATGAGGGCGTCAAACACGGACCAAGGTCCTCCCAATTGTTCGGCTAGAACAGTTTTTCTTTGCAAAAACTAGTCTCCCAAGTCTATTCCCCTCCAGATGGCCAGCACTAAAAAATCACGCCCCAAAGAGGCTGATCTTGACCCCTTCGATGACGGGGGAGATTATGATGCTGGCTCCGATTCCTCCCGCGAACGTGTCAGGCTGTTGATCGCGGATTTGCTCGGGCGTTGGCACTGGATCGCCCTCGGCTTGGTCCTCGGGGTCCTGGGTGGGCTCTACTACCTCTCGAAGGCTCCGAAGGTCTATGAGGCCACCGCCACTCTTCTCGTCAAGCAAGGCGCCTCCTCCGTGATTTCCCGTGACCAGGCGGAAGATATGGACCTCAAAAGTGATGCCGCTTTAAATACCGTCGCCGAGCGGGTCCAGCGCCTCGCGCTCCTCACCCGGGTGGCCGAACTTCCGGAGATCAAAGAACTGGATGGCCTCGTTCTCGAGCCCACCAATTGGTTCCCCGGGTGGTCCCAAAAGTGGCTCGGGGGGGCCGATGAGCAATCCGTTGAAAAGCCAAAAACTTCCGCCGAACTGGGAGATACGATTGGGAAATGGCTGGAAGTCGAGGTGCGCCGAAAGACCCGCCTTCTCGACATCACGGTTGCGCACCGGTCACCGGAGATCGCCCGGCAATTGGCGGATGCCCTTGCCAAGGAATACATCGCCGAACTCAGCGGAAACCGGTCCGACGGCCGGAATTCGTCCTCGAAAATCTTGAATGAGCAATCCGAGCAAGCCCGCCTGAAGCTCCAGACTGCTCAGAACGCTCTCGCGAACTATCAACAAGTCCTCGAGACCCTCAAGGACCTCGAGGTAAAGGAGGTCATCTTTAATGATCTCGATCTCCGCTATCTCCCCAAGCATCCCAAGCACCTCACCGCCAAGGCGACCTTGGATGAGTATCAGAAACGCTTTCTGGCCGAATTTGATCTCGTTAAGCAGGCGACCGCAGACAAGGCATACTGGGAATTAAACCGGGCCGATTGGGACCAAGCGAATCTTGATGTCGCAACCCGTCTCCAGATCGCCCAACGTCTTCTCACCGCTCGGGCCACCGTTCTGGGGAGTGAAATTAAAAGCCAGAACGAGGTCTTCAATACCGTCCTCACCAAAATGCAAGAGACTGAGATTGATCAAAAGGCGGAAGAAGCGGAGGTGGAACTCAGCAGCCTTTCCGAGCTCCCGAAAGATCCCGCCTCTCCCCGTAAAATGATCGTGCTCGCAGGGGCGACTCTTTTTGGGCTGGGCTTCGGCTTTGGCCTCGCTTTCCTTCTGACCAAGCTCGACAACAAGATCCACACCGTCATCCAGGCCGAGCTCCTCACCAACCTTCCGGTTCTGGCCACCATCCGGGACGTCCAACCCAAGATCCTTGAGGAGATTATCGCGGACAAGGGGAAACCCAGCAGCGCAGTGTCACCGGCCGCCCAGAGGTGGGATCCTCGCATCGTCTTCCGTCACGGGCTCACCGAATCTATCTATACCGAAATGTTCCGCATTCTTCGGGCCTCCATCACCTTGCTGGGGGATGAGAAAAAGCGCAAGATCACCCTCTTCAGCAGTGCCGTCCCGGGCGAAGGCAAGACCTTAATGTCCACCAACTTTGCCATCGCCTCCGCCAGCCAGGGGAAGAAGACCGTCCTGGTCGATCTCGATTTGCGCAAACCGGCTGTGCAGAAGGCCTTTGGACTCAAGCGCAACGAACTCAAAGCGGGATCGACCGAGATCCTTGCCGGGAAAGTGAATTGGCAGGAAGCCCTCACCGAGGAAACCGGCCAGGAAAACCTTTCCTGCATTTTCTGTGGGGTCAAGGCTCCCAATCCCGGTGAGCTCCTCGACTCCAAAGTGATCTCGGAATTCTTCGCTGAGCTGAGGGAGGAGTTCGATGTCATTGTCGTTGACTCGGCCCCTCTTCTTGCCGTCCCCGACACCCGCCTCCTCATCCCCCTCGTCGATAATTTCTGCCTCGTGGTCCGCGCCGAATCAACCCCAAAAGGGGCCATCCGCAAGGTCATCGATCTCCTCGAGGACGACGGAGCAGAACCTGCCGGGATCGTCATTAATGGCTACGAAGAAAAGTCAGGCTTCCTCGCCAAATACGGATACGGCGGATACGGCGGATACGGCGGATACGGCGGATACGGCGGATACGGCGGATACGGAAAGGGCTATGGCTACGGAAGTTACGGCGCCTATGGGTCGGACGAAGATGATTCTTGATTTGAATCCCCCGCCTCTTTTTTGCGGTCGTAAGATTCGAATCTTTTAATGATTCACTTTGAGAGAGTTTTCTCTATCATTTCTCTATCGCGTGATGGGCCCCTTCACAGGGCCTCCCTTTCATTGATCTTAGTCCGAAAAAATATC
>JAPKDJ010000015.1 GCA_026421245.1 Akkermansiaceae bacterium
GCGCCCATAGCTCAACTGGATAGAGCATCGCACTTCTAATGCGGGGGTTGCAGGTTCAAGTCCTGCTGGGCGCGCCACTTTCTTTTTCTCCATGTTTATCGTCTTCGAAGGAATCGACGGCACCGGCAAGTCCACCCAGGTCAAGCTGTTAGCCGAGGCTCTCAGGGCTCAAGGTCACGAAGTCATCACCTCCAAGGAGCCAACCGACGGTCCCCATGGAAGCAAATTACGACAGTCAGCGGAAACAGGAAGACTTTCAGCTCAGGAAGAACTCGATCTCTTCCACATGGATCGCAAGGAACACGTGGAGGATCTGATCAAACCAGCGCTCGCCCGTGGCGTGGTTGTCATCCTCGATCGCTACTTTTTCTCCACCATGGCCTACCAGGGCATCCGTGGCTTCGACCCAACCGAGATCCGGCGCCTCAATGAAAAGTTTGCCCCTATTCCCGATTTCGTCTTCATCCTGGAACTCGATCTCGACATTGCACTTTCCCGCATCGGAGGCCGCGATGGACAGGCCAATGAGTTTGAACAGCGCGACGCTTTGCAGAAGTGCCACGATGTCTTTGCCTCATTAACAGACGGCTTCGTTCACCGAATCGATGCGGGGCAAACTCCCGCTAATGTTCACAAGGATGTATTAAGCGATATTTCGGGACGTTGATCACAAGGTCACCCTCCTAATCAGAAAATCAGAGATGCCATTGCCCCCCTTCTAATCATCTCGTCTGTTGCAGCAGTCATTCGCAACAAACGTGGCGAACCGCGCCTTCGCAAAAAACAGGACGGGCCATTGAAGCCGGGAGAGTCTCCAGAAGAAGCGCTTCATCACGAAGTCCTCGAAGAAACAGGCATGGTTTTCAAGGAGGTCTCATCACTGGGTGCCCTCTGAAGGTTCCATTTCCGAGCCACCCATCCATCCAAATGGAGATTCTTGTGAATGCCTCATGGCCCTTTCCCCCTGCACCGGGATTTCCACCAAACCTTCTTCCCGCGACCCCGAGACCGTTGAAGTCCAATACTTTACACAAGACGGCTTCCCAGGACTTGACTTCCCCTATCCTATCGAAATTCTCTTCGGTGACTGAAGAAGGAATCTCTTGTCATTCTCCATGATTAGAGCGAAAGTTTCTAACTCATGAGCGAAGCAATTTCAGATTCCGAACCCGTTCCATTCCCCGACTCCCCTGATGCCGGTTCCGCTGCGAACGACCTCCGCGCCGCTGCCCAGGGAAAGATCCCGAACCGGGTCGTGACCGCCACAGAAGAAAAGGCCACCGCGCTGAAAGAAGCGGTAGCGCAAAAAGCTGGGCAGCTCCGTGACTATGCCGGAGAGAAAGCTAACGATCTCCGATCTGCGGCAACCGAGAAAATCGAGGAAATACGTGAAGGGACCGAAGAAACCGCATCTCATCTCAGAGGAGCCGCGACAGACCAATGGCAGGACACTCAGGTCAAGGCTCGTGAACTCCATGATTCGATGGAAGACTATGTGCGTGAGAATCCAACAAAAGCTGTCCTCACCGCAGTTGGCGTCGGATTTGTCCTTGGTCTACTGATCCGCCGCTAACGGTAAGTTATGGCATTTGGCCGTTCAAAGCCCGCTTCCAGCGAATCTTCGCCAGGCTTAAAGCAAAAACTCATCTCCTTTTTAAAGGAGGCTTCGTTCTACGCGCAACTCCGTGGAGAATTACTGGGGATTGAAGCCAAGGAGGCGGCTGGAATTTACGGTAAAAAAATAAGCCTGATTGTGGCCGGAGGTATCTCTCTCCTCTTGGGTTATCTCCTTCTGATTGCCGGACTTATCGGACTTATCGGCTCGGCTCTTGCCGGCGAGCCCGTCTCGTTGGAAAACTGGACTGGTGCAGCTCTCGTTCTGGCCACAATCCATGTGACTGTGGGAGTGGTTTTGATCCGGAAAGGCCGAAAAACTGGAGCAAATTCAGAGCTTTTCGAATACTCCCGCAGCGAACTCAAAAAAGATCAGGAATGGCTGAACCACAAAAAAAAGCCTTAATCGAGCAACTCGCGTTGCAGCGGTCAGAAATGACCACTACCCGCGATGCCCTGCAGCGTGAGCTGAGTTTGTCCCATCAGCTTGGGGAGTCATTAAGGAATCATCCCGGACAATGGGCTGCTGCGGGAGCCGGGACGGCATTCCTTTTGGCCCGTCTCGCACGTCGAAAAAAAATTATTTATACCGATGGGAAAGGGAAACACGGCGTCATTTTTCGCACAAGTAAGCTTATTTTCTCTTTAGCCCGCCCAGCACTCACGACTTTTGCCCTGAAATACGCCAAGGATTACCTAGAAGCTCACTTTGGTCCCTTTGATGACAATTCGAAGCTTGGCGGCTCGCCGCAAAAGTGATTTCTCTTCAAGGGTCAATTCTGTCGCTATTCATTCTTTCAAATACACACACCATTCATGTCAGAACACGAAGTCCTCGCCCACGTTGACGAGTATCTCCAGATCGGAATCGAATATGATTGTTCCGATATTCACCTCCCGACCGGCTACCCTCCCGCATGGCGCCGATTCGGCACTTTGTCCCCCATCTGGGACACTCATGCCCCACTCAAAGCGGAAGATACCGAGCGCCTTGCCCGGTCATTTCTCGATGAGAAACGCTGGGAGCACTTGGACAAGGTCGGCGATATCGATTTTGCCTATGCCAATGAATTTGGTCGTTTCCGTGCCTCGGTGGTGAAACAGCGTCTCGGATACGAAATTGTTTTCCGTATCATCTCCACAAATATCCGCACGATGGAGGACCTTGGTCTCCCCATTGCACATATCAAACCTCTTACCCGGTATCAGAACGGCCTGATTCTCATCACCGGATCAGTGGGCTCGGGAAAATCGACGACGATGGCTGCTCTTGTTGACTTCATCAACAAGGATCGTGAGGATCACATTCTTACACTCGAGGACCCGATTGAGTATGTCTTCGTCTCGCAAGGCTGCCACGTGAACCAACGCGAAGTAGGTGCTCATACAGAGTCCTTCCCGAAAGCCCTTCGTGGTGCCCTTCGTGAAGATCCGGATGTCATCATGGTGGGTGAAATGCGTAACCTTGAAACGATTCAGCTCGCTCTTACCGCTGCAGAAACCGGTCACCTTGTTCTTGCGACGCTTCACACTGGAAACGCTCCACGAACCCTCGACCGCGTTCTTGACGTGTTCCCTGTCGATCAACGGGAACAGATTCGCGTCATGGTTTCGGAATCGCTTCGCGGCATTATCTCCCAGCAGCTTGTTCCGACCGCCGATGGCTCCGGACGTGCCCTTGCGCTCGAACTCCTCGTGAACACGGCTGCTGTTGCCGCAACTATTCGCGATGGCAAAACGTTCATGCTTCCTGGAATCATGCAGACCGGTAAAAATGTCGGCATGATCACCATGGATGAGTCTCTCCGTAATCTCTACTCGCAGGGTCTCGTTACCCAAGAAGAGACTCTTTACCGCTGCGAAGATAAGCAGCAAATGAAGCTCTTCTTCCAATCCTAATCACACACACCACAAACACTTTCATTGGCATGGCTAAACTTGATCGTCTTTTCCAGTACCTCGTCGAATCTGGCGGGTCCGACCTCCACTTGTCCGAGGGTTCTCCTCCAAAGATCCGCGTCCACGGCGGGGTTTCCGCAATTCCCGACGAACCGGTCCTGCAAGGTCAGGAATTCCAAGAACTCCTCGCCGAGATCTGCGAACCAGGACCTTTTGCACAGTATCTTGAAACCGGTGACATCGACTTCGCTTACGAAATGGATGAAAAATCCCGTTTCCGATGCAACTTCATGAAGCAGCAAAATGGACTCGGCGCGGTTTTTCGCCTGATTCCAACCGAGATCGCTTCCATTGAGGAGCTTAATCTTCCTCCAGTCATCAAGGAATTCGGACACATGAGATCCGGATTGGTGCTCGTCACAGGTCCTACTGGATCAGGCAAGTCAACTTCCTTGGCTGCGCTCATCGACTACATCAACACAAACTTCAATCGCCACATCATCACCATTGAGGAGCCCATTGAATTTGTTCATAGTAGTAAGCGTTCCATTATCACCCAGCGGGAAGTTCCGATTCAGACTCCGGAATTCTCCGACGGTCTGCGGGCCTGCCTCCGTGAAGATGCTGACATCGTACTTGTCGGTGAGATGCGTGACCTTGAAACAATTTCCCTCGCACTCACTGCTGCCGAAACCGGACTTCTTGTTTTCGGAACGCTTCACACCAACAACGCACGTAAGACCGTTGACCGTATTATCGATGTATTCCCTTCCGACCAACAATCGCAGGTGCGCACGATGTTGGCGGCCTCCCTTCGGGGCGTGGTGGCCCAGTTGCTTTGCAAACGGACCGACAAGCCGGGACGAGTTGCCGTGAACGAAATTCTTTTTGCCACTCCGGCAGTCGCGGCAATCATTCGTGAAGGTGCCACCCAGAAGCTCTATGACGTCATCATTGGCGGCAAGGCCCTAGGCATGCAATTCATGGACGATGCCATCTTCGAGAAACTCGAGGGAGGCATGATTTCCCCACAGGAAGCTTACATGAAGTCGATCGAAAAAGGCCGCTTTGCTCCTTTCCTTCCGGAAGAGGATAAGGCCCTCGCTAACGCCGGCGGCTAGGTCCTCCCAATCCAAATATCACACAAAGCCGGAGATCCATTCTTCGGCTTTTTTTGTACCGAGCCTTAATTCTTTGCATACTGCTGAAGCAACCTCAGCCGTTCAAGCGCACCTCCGTCAGTAATAACCTCACGGGCTATTTCCAAACCATCCGCAATGTGAGCCGCCAACCCGGCACAGGCCATGGCCGCTGCGGCATTGAGAAGAACCATGTCACGCTTGGGACCCGTTTCCCTCCCTGACAGGATATCTTCCAAAATCATGGCATTCTCTGCCGCGTCTCCTCCCTTCAGATCTTTCACATCAGCTTGCGGCAAACCAAAATCTGAGGGGTTCACTTCCTCTTCCTCCTGCCCTTGATCGCAACCTGATTTACACACCAAAGTTGGCCCCATCAGGCTCATCTCATCCACAAATCTTCCGTCAGCAGTTGAACCATTCACGACCCAGGCGCGATCTCTTCCCAGACGCTCTAAAATCTCCGCGAAGACCGGACAGAGAGTTTTGTCAAAGACACCAACCAACTGGCACTCGGGATTCGCAGGATTGAGAAGCGGACCAATGAGATTAAAAATCGTTCGCTGCCCCTGCTTAGCCAATAATTGGCGGACCGGCACCACCGCTTTAAATGCCGGGTGATACTTGGGTGCGAAAAGAAATCCAACCCTTGCTTTCTCCAGACAAACTCCCACCTGTTCGGATGGCAGATCGATGGACACCCCCAAGGCTTCGAGCACATCGGCTCCGCCGCTCTTCGAAGTGATCCCCCTATTCCCGTGCTTAACAACCACACCCCCTGCCGCGGCAACCAGAAACATACTTGTCGTCGACACATTGAAGAGGTCCAGCTTGTCACCACCAGTTCCGCAGACATCAATTGTCGGGCCCTCAAACGTCTGACCATAGAACGAGGGGCGTTCGGCTTTTTTCAAAAAGATCGAAACAAACTCTGCTATCTCAGCGGCAGTTTCCCCCTTCTCGGCCAGAACCTTCAAAAGATGGGCCTTCTTTTCGACCTTCCCACGTTCATCCAGCAAATACTCTGCTGCAATCGCGACCTCACGAGGAGCCAGCTCTTCCCCATTCTCCATGTGGTGAATCAATGTGTCCATAACATGAATCTATCACAACCTCCTTGGACGACCAAGAAGTTCACACTCAATTTCACTGCTCGCCGGACAGTGCCAACCGGCTTGCTTTGTGTGCTTCTTCGGCGAACCAGATGAAGTTTCAATTTCTAACCTTCAAGGTCGTCGGAAATACGACGGCAATCGAGATCTCCTTCGACGCGAAAAACCTCATTTCAAACGCCATCGATTAATTGTCGGAGATGCAATTCTTCAATCAGCTCTCCATACCGGTCCAGTGAAACAAAAAAAGCCACCTGAGAGTTCGGGCAGTCACGGCAGCCCCAGTAGGATTCAAGACAGAAATGTTTGGTGAACTTACTCCCAATCACGCTTCGCAGAAACCATCCAAGGATACACATTTCTCGCAGGTCACACGGAGGTCCGTGTCGAAACTAGCAGCAATGAAAGAAATCCTCATCGTCTCGTGATGAACGCTTGCTCATTCGTCAGTAATCAAACCATCTTTAATCGTAAAGATCCGATCACCGTGCCGGGAAAGATTGGTGTCATGAGTGACAACAACAAGTGTGGCGTTACGCTCTGCAACCACCTCCATGAGGATGTCCATAATTTCATCGCTATTGGCCGAATCGAGATTCCCCGTTGGTTCATCCGCAAAAATAATCGACGGGGAATTCACAAGAGCCCTGGCAATCGCCACTCTTTGTTGCTCCCCTCCCGAGAGCTCGGCAGGAAGGTGATCCACCCGCGTGGATAGTCCAACCCGTTCCAGCGCTGCCATTGCATTTTGCTTGTCAGCTTTCCCTCCAATCAATCCGGGAACCAAAACATTTTCAATCGCCGTTAACTCAGGCAGGAGGAAATAATTTTGGAAAATATAGCCAATTTTTTCATTCCGAAGCCGTGCTTGATTCCCCGAGGAAAGAGCGTAAAAATTGATCTCATCGATCAAGATCTTCCCACGATGAGGCTCTTCCAGTCCAGCGAGAGTATACATTAAGGTCGTCTTTCCAGCACCACTGGGACCGCAAAGGAAAATTTTCTCACCTGCCTCGATTGCGAGATCAATTCCCTTAAGGACTTCGATCTCTTTTTTGGCGAGCGTGTAAGAACGATGAACTTGGCGGGCTTCAATCATCTCGTGCCAATACTCTCAATGGTTTGGAAGATTGCCGTAATCATCAGATACGCCATCGAACCAATCAAAACTGCCATCACGAGTAAAACCGCAGGCATAATCAGCGCCATGATGGCCTGCAAGGAGTTATTGAGTTCCTTGTCGAATCGATCGGCCGCTTTACGCAACGACACATCGATTTTTCCCGTCTGCTCA
This sequence comes from Akkermansiaceae bacterium, assembly GCA_026421245.1. GTDB lineage: Bacteria > Verrucomicrobiota > Verrucomicrobiia > Verrucomicrobiales > Akkermansiaceae > SW10. Next base: position 7,059 of record JAPKDJ010000015.1, read on the forward strand.
CCCACTGACACCATGTCGATCAACAATGGTGAGAATGATCCGGTTCGACTCAGCGAAGCCGACAACGATCGCCCGTCCCCCACCCATTCGAGCATCTCGGTAAGATTGGATTTCAGATAAAGGTTTGGTGTGGCGTTCTTGGTAAGCTCAAGGGCTCGTAACAAAGGGAGGCCATTGCCGACCAAGTTGGCCATAGTTTCCAAAAACTGGACATAAAAACGGTGCTCAATCACCCTACCAAAAAGCGGAATCTTCAGCTTTATCCGATCCCAGGTCGGTCGATTGGCCTCATTATCTTTCCATGCTTTAAAGAGGATCAGCACGGCGGCGATGACCAAGACGATCACAATCCACCACTTGGTGAAGAAATCCGATGCTCCCATGAGCAACTTGGCACCCAAAGGAATTTTTCCTCCGGCGCTATTCTCAATCAATCCCGTCAGCTGGGGAATCAATTGAGTAATGAAGACGATGCCCACTCCGATACCAGCGAGCACCAGGAAGCAGGGGTAAATCAAAGCCAAAACCACTTTTCCTTGAAGCTCTTGCAGGGTCTTCAGATAGTGGGCCTGACGGTCAAGGATAGTATCGAGCGCTCCACTGGCTTCACCGGCAGCGGCAAGGTTGCAATAGAGGTCCCCAAAGCTGGGGCTCACTTTTCGAAGGGATACCGAAAAGCTGTTGCCATCCCTTACCAGCTGGCGAACCTTGGACGACACGACCTTTAGGTTACCAAGCTCCTGGCGATTCTCCATCGCTCTTAAGGCAGGTTCAAGTTGAAGACCCGCAGCCAACATGTCTGAGAGTTCCTCTGTGAATAGAACGATTTCAGATCTCTTGAGCTTAATAGGGCCGTCTGGAATGACTTTTTCAGCGACGGCCTTGGCCGGTTTGCCGGATGTTGGCTTCGCGGTATTTGATGGAGCCTTTTTTGAGGCCGCGCCGGAAGCAGCCCCCATGGTAATGGAGACGGGCTGTAGCCCCTTACGGTCGAGTTGCCTGAGGGCTTCGCCCCGATCTCCTGCATCGAGTGATCCGGTGACTACCGATCCACTCCCACTTAGTGCCTTATATGTAAAACTCGCCACGCTGGGTTAGTCGCTAAATTGTTGAATCAAAATACTATTGAGAAGCTATATCGGTCGCTGTCACAGAAACAACCTCTTCAATCGTGGTGATGCCTTTCATCACCTTGTGCCAGCCATATTCCCGCATGGGAATATAGCCGTCCTTCACCGCCTGCGCTTTTAGAAGCGGTGAGGCGGCATTTTTGGAGACCAATTCCTCCATTTCACTGCCGATTAAGATCACTTCGTAAATCGCGAGACGACCCGAAAACCCGGTGTTCCGGCATTTATCACAACCTACCGGTTCATAAGTCTGTCCGGTAATGTGATCTGGAATCCCAAGTCGATGTCGCTGTTCCGTGGGGACCTCAACCGGCGTCTTGCATTGACTGCACAACCGACGAACTAGCCGTTGGGCCAAAAACGCTCTCACCGAAGCGGATACCAGAAATGGTTCCACTCCCATATCAACGAGTCGACTGATTCCGCCCAAGGCATCATTGGTGTGCAGAGTTGAGAACACCAAGTGACCGGTCAATGATGCTCGAATGGCAATCTCCGCCGTCTCGAGATCTCGAATCTCACCGAGCATGACAATGTTTGGATCAGCTCGCAGGATCGAGCGAAGGCCACTCGCAAAGGTAAGACCAATTTCACTCTTTACCGCAATTTGCATCACCCCTTCGAGCTTGTTCTCCACAGGATCCTCGATGGTCACAATGCGGGTGTCAGAGGTGTTTAACTCGCTCAGGAAGGAGTAAAGAGTGGTCGATTTACCTGAACCAGTAGGGCCAGTAATCAGAATGATTCCGTTTGGAAGACTTAGAATATTCTGAATCTTGGAAAGCACGAATTCCTCCATTCCAAGGAGTTCAACGTTAAATTTTTCTTGGTTTAAAAGTCGCAGACTCACCGACTCACCCTCGACGGTAGGCACAGTCGCCACACGAACATCAATCGAAGTGCCTTCGAACTGGAGGTTAATACGACCATCCTGCGGGAGTCGTCGCTCGGCAATATCGAGCTTCGACATGATTTTGAGTCGGGCAATCACCGAAGCCTGCAGGGATTTGATCTGATCAGGAACGGCAATATCTACGAGTCCTCCGTCAATACGATAGCGAATGCGCAGATTGTCGGCGAGCGGCTCGACGTGAATATCAGTCGCTTTCTGGTCAAGAGCCTCACGAATGATTTGGTTCACAAACTTCACCACGCTGGCCTCTTCGTCCTCGACCTCGTCAATCACGCTGGCCTCGTCCTTCATGTCGAGGTTGTCGAGATCAAGATCCCTTCCTTCTAAAAGTTGCTCGAAGGTGTCAGCCCCAACTCCGTAGAGTTTACGAAGAGACTCGTGGACCCGACGGCGCGAAGCCATATGCCATACGATCGGCATCTCAATGGACTGGGCTGCTGCCTGACGTGCGAGGAGATTCAGAGGATCATATGTGACCATATGAAGGCGGGCGTTTTCGGCCTCTCCCTCGATCTCAATTGGCAGAACCCGATGCTTGAGCGCAACTTGCGGCCCACACACTGCCCTTAGCGGCAGCGGACTCTCAACGGGCGGAATCTCGGCGATCCAATCCATATGGAGATCTCCCGAAAGATGCTGCATATAAGGTTCCTCATCGACGAGCCCGCTATTAAGGATATCATCGACAGGAGAACTTTGGCGCTGACTGGCTTCCTCCACCGCTTCCAGAAGAGCAGTGAGATCGGTGCAGCCGGTTTCGCGGGCAGGCTTAATGAGAAGCTCGGTCATGGATTGAGTGAGTATTGATAAAACGCACCGTGTGGGAAGTTCTGTCTGCTGGAAAGTTGAGTATTTTTAACTTTTTGCAAGTTGAAGTATTTTCCATTGCGCTGACTTCGGGTCGGGATTAGAATCTTAAGCCTACCTCATATGCTAGAAGTGGTTGATTAGCCGACCCGATATTATTGAAAATGGGGGTTGCCCCGGAGGGTCAATGTCATGCCTTTACTGGAAGACAGCGAGCCGATGGATACCCCCAACCTGTTGAGCTTCGGGAAAGCGGCTCATATGCCACGGGCGGTGAGGCAGTAAACTTAAAACCCGCTCTATCATGGAGCGGGTTTTTCGGGTTTTGGTCATGTGCTCAACGAACGGGAAACCCATCATGTTTAAACCGGAAATGCTGTTGATGAAGCTCCCAGCCTGACGCAAAACCCAAAAGGTCGTTTTGGAGAGATTTGGAACTCCATTTTACGGCCTCTTCGCGTTTTTGGCGGGCGAAATAAATCTCCCCCATCGTGTCAAGATAGGCCGCTGATTGGGGATTCATTTTGAGAGCTTTCTTTAGGTAGCCTTCCGCTTCATCAAGATTGCGATTCGCTCGGGAGGCGAGCCATGCAAAGTTGTTATAAACGTTGTCATCTTTCGGGTATCGGCGAATGTTTTCGCGACAGGCATTTGCTGATTCCGCATACAATTGGTCGTGTAACTCCTGCAGCCCGAACTGCCGTAAAATCGGAAAAAGATCATTGGCCAGATATCCATCCCGGGGGAGCAAGCGATGAGCTTTGGTGAAGTTCCTCACGGCAACTTCAATCTCCCCTTTTTGCATGGCATAGGCCCCCTGGGCGACCAAAACCTGAAATCTGTTTCGCATGAGAAAAACACCACTTGCCACGCTCCGAAGTGTTTCAAGAGCCACCACTTCACGAAGCGCCACCGCCTCCTTCCACTCGCCGAACGTTCCGCTGCTGACAGCAAGACGCTCGATTGCGAGCAAGCCTTCCCTGAATTGGTCATTCGAACGCAGCGACTCAATTCTAAGAAGTCCGTGCTTCAGGATTTCGTGACTCTTTGTTCCCTCACCGTGGCGCTGGTGCTGGAGAGAAAAATCTGCTAGATCCTCGAGGCTTCCGTCGGAATAAAGCCTCGCTTTTTTGATCATTTCGTCGCCCTCGGCAACGCCCGCTTTCTTCAAAACAAGTCCTTTTTGGTAGAGGAACGACGCCGCTGAAGTTTCAAGATTGGTTTCAAGTTTCTGATAGTTTTCTGCAGCGTCTTTCATTCGTCCACCATCGAGGGCCATCATTGCGCTCAAGTAACTGTTGGACGCATCCGCTTCCGCTAATGCCTTTTCCACTTCCAACAAATCTTTCTCCCGATTTCGATTTTGAAAAAGGACAAGGAGGTACTTCAGACCGCCCACCTCCTCTTCCTTCTTAATTTCTTCGAAAACTTTATTCCGGATCAGATCGTACCGTTCGACGGGGATTAACAATCGTCGGCTCGAAAATGACACTGCCGCAAGGATTCTCTCCCGCGTATCCATCTCAGGGAAAATCTCTTTCAGGAGTTCAAAGAGCCACTCCTGCTCGTCAGCCAGCATGGAGTATCTGTTAAGGGTCTTTAAGAAAACACCCGGCTCAGCTTTGTGTTCATCGACTTCCCGCGCGACGGCGCACAGGGTGGCAATGGGGGCGGAAAAAAACATCCCCTGGGCCCAATTCTCCAATTGCTGATCTTCGGCATCACGAACAACGTCGAAAACAGCCTTCGCGCACTCGGTTGCTTCCGCGACTCTTCCTCGGCCTTCTAAAAACTCGGCGGCCATCAACAGCCGCTCACCCGCTATACTGGTCAAATCCCCTTCCAATTCCTCCTCGGCCTTTTGGGAAGTTTTCTTAATCCATGCCCTGAGATTTCCATCCTCCGGTAGACCGAGTAGTTTTTCAACTTTGGCGTAGTTCTCCTGCATCAAGTGGTAGTTCACCCGAATACCAAGCTCTGCCGGCTTCAATAAATCCACAACGACCTGACCATATCCCATTTTAAAAAGGCAGATCCGTGCCTCTTCTTTGTCATTCATTTCCTCGGCGAGATATTTCAGGGTATCGAAAGCCTCATCGCGGGCCGAATCGTCTCCACGATAGCCGGCCAAAACCCAATCAAGATAGTGAGCGTTGGTGAGACGAATGTCCCCTGTCTCCACGAGGGATTCAAAGAAAGGAATATGGTCTCCGTCCAACAATGCGGCAAGAACCTCGGTGTCTTTGTCTCCCAAACGACGGGCTTCTTCGCGAAGAAGGGCCACGTCCCCTTGCACTCTCAAACAGGCCAGATATCGGGCTTGATCTGTCTTTGATTTTGACCCGCGAAGTCGTGCGATTTCCTGATCCAGCCCTCCCGTTTCTCCCAGGAGATGGGCATACTGGATGAGGTGCTTGAATTGATCACTCATCAGGAGAATGTCCTTTGCTCCTTGAATTTCATTGGCGTTAAGTCGCTCGCGAACAATTTTTGGAATGATCTCGGCAATAAGTGCTCGCATCCTTTCTACCACCCCCAAGTTACTCTCCATCTTCAGGAGACGCAGTAGAATGTCATACTCTTTGCTATCGCGGAGCTTCTCGGCCACGCTGATTTTTCCTTTTATTGATGCTTCGAAATAACCATCCACCAATTCAATGATCTTCAGAGGAGTGTCGGGAGTGACTCCCAACCGTACCATTCTTGCAATTGTGGCAGCTCTTAAACTGATTTCCGGATCGTTGTCTTCTGTAAGCTCCTCGAGAAATGAGAGAGCCGACTGACCGGCTGCCCATACTTCTTCCATCGCAGTATCTCGGGTCTTAAAATCCTCGGAGCCCAGAGCGTTCCGCCATAGCAGGTGTTTTCCGGTTTGATCCTGCGCGCTCGATGGGAGGAGAAGGCCTAGCATGCCGCACAAAATTAGGGTGATCTTCTTAATCATCATCTTGGGTCTAAAATTTGCGTTTCCCTCTCTCGAGCAAGAACTCATGCCAGAAGTTCTTTAGCAAGGACAGGAAGAGTTTCGTCAGCCATCCCTTGCAGCTTACGAGCGAAGCTACTACTTCCTGCTGTCTCTTCAAGGTTCACTTCAATCGTACTGGCACTTCCAGACCGTGCTGATTCTTCAAACCTCGCCACTCCTCTCGACCCGATGTTTCTCCCACGGTTCGTCGAAATATCTGAAGCCCTGATTCCTCGGAAATTCTGGAACCACTGAAATTGTCGATGGGATATCTTCATTTCCAACGGTTCGCAATACGATAGATCCACCTCCCAATCAGGCACGCGATTAAAAAGTAGCTCACAATCAAACAGTAGCGCGAAATAGGCACTACCTCCTCAACGAGCCCCGATTCAAGGAGCATTACCTCGTAACGTCGAGCGATCAATTTGCCGACCATCAAAAATATGCCGGCCGAGGCAAACAACATCCAATCGATTGAAAATTTGCGTGATTTCATTTCCCTATACAAAAACGGCCAAAAATTTCGCCCAGAATTTCTTCGGTATCGACAACCCCGGCAATCCCACCAATTGCCGTTAACGCTTCCCTTAGATCCAACGCGGTTAGCTCTGGTTCCTCTCCAGCACGCATCGAAACAATCGCCTTTCCCAAAGACTTGCGGGCCCGGATCAAACAGGCTTGATGCCGAGCATTTACCGCTACGGAGTGATCCCCCCACTGTTGATCATCGAGTTCCAATAATTTAGCAATTGCCTCCTCCATCTCTTTGAATCCCTCTCCGGTTTCACAAGAAATCCTAAGTCCTTCGGTCCCTTTCCAACTATCGTGGATCAAATCCAACTTATTGTAGATCTGGAGATGTTTTACTCCATCCGGCAGGTCAAGAGGCGAAGGACCTGCGATCCCGCTCAGATCCCTCACTTCAAGAACAAGATCGGCCTTGGCCAACTGGCCCCTCGTCATGGCAATTCCTTCTCGCTCGATTTCGTCATCTGACTCTCTGATTCCCGCGGTGTCGATCAATCGAAGCGGGATTCCTTGCAGGCTCACAACCTCTTCAATGGTGTCTCGGGTCGTTCCTTCCCTAGTGCTTACGATCGCCCGCTGATAGCCCAATAGACGGTTGAGCAAACTGGACTTCCCAACGTTGGGCTTCCCGTAAATCACAGTCCTGACTCCTTCTCGCAAAATCCTCCCTTGGTCGGCAGTTGCAAGTAATCCTTCTATCCGATTTTTCTCTGTTCCCAGATTTGTGCGAAGGGACTCTCCCACGGCAGGGTCGATATCTTCCTCGGGGAAATCAATATAAGCCTCCAGGTGAGCGGTTGCCCCCAGAAGCTGGGCTCTGATATCTTCACAGGTCGCTCCAAGTCGACCTTCCAGTTGCTCGGTCGCGGAGCGCAATGCCAATGAAGTTTGTGCCGAAATAAGATCCATCACAGCTTCTGCCTGCGTGAGGTCCATTCTGCCATTCATGAAGGCCCTTTGAGTAAATTCCCCCGGTTCCGCGGGCTCTGCCCCCAGTTGAATCAGCCGTTCAAGAATCTTGCGGGTGACGACGATCCCACCATGTCCGGTAAACTCAACAACATCTTCCCCTGTGTAACTTCGCGGCCCACGAAAACACACGAGGATTCCTTCGTCGATCACCACTCCACGATCGTCATTAATTCTCCGAAGTCCCGTGCGGCGGATCGCAGGTAAATTCACCTCTCCGATCGCGGTCCCCGCAATCTCGAACGCCTTTGCGCCCGACAGTCGAATCAAAGAAACTGCCCCCGTCCCTGCAGGGCTGGCAATAGCAGCTATCGTGCCTGACATTCTTAGTTAAGGTTGGAGAGATTCGAAGGACCACTCTTCAGGATCGTTCCAAGGTCTTTCCCAATAAACAATCGAAAGAGCTGTTTCCGCCCCGCCACCGGATAGACCATAAAATCCCGGAACATCCGATCTTTGGTCTCCAAGTCTGGCTCCACGAGAGTGAGATGGCTTTTAACCTCTGTAATCGGGCTGAAAAGATCGCTCATTTCAAACTGTTTGGGCCGGTCATATTCTAGCAGGCAGATCCCCCGGTCGGCATCAATTCGGTCCCTTGCCCATTCCGAGAAATAATCGGCACGGAGATCGTCTCTTTTGATCGAACCTCCTTCATAGAAGATCTTCATATCCGGAAGAGTTTGGTCTGTTCCAATGACAAAACTTCGCCTTTTCTTCAGCGGTTTGACAGCTAATCCCCAGAGCGGTCCAGCACCGCCCCCGCTTTTTCTTTGATCGGCAGGTTTCGAGCTGGCTGGCTGGCTATGATCCCGAGTATTTGTCAGATCTTCCCCTCTTGCCTCGGAATAACTCTCTCTCAGGGGAGGCGAGCTTGTCACCTGCTGGCACACCGGGTATGGCGCGGAAGTCGAGGAATGATCGACGGCCACCAAGATAGCAGCCTGGCAATGCTCGCACTCGAATTTCTTTTGTCCGGGGGGGGGCATCTCGAAAGAAGTAGAAGAAAGAAATCCTTAAAAGTCAACTGATGAGAAGTTTGTCCAGCTCGGACAAACAACGGCGGTTTTGATCCGGGGTGCCGATGGAGATACGTAGCCAATCAGGGAGCTTATACCCTCTCATCGCTCTCACAATGATACCCTTCTTGAGTAATTCTCCGAAAATCCGATCACCATCTCCCACATTCACGAGGACAAAATTTGCATGGCTTGGGACAAACTCCCAATTCCGCTCGGCAAAGGCTTCCTCGAAAAATCGCAAGCCTTCGGAATTGTTCTTCACCGTAGCTTCGATGTGATCTTGATCCTGAATCGCAGCCAAAGCTCCAGCCTGGGCAATCGCATTGGCGTTGAAGGGCTGCCTCGACCGATTGAGCATCCCCGCAATCTCAACGGACATGATGCCATAGCCAATTCTGAGAGCCGAAAGCCCCTGGGCTTTCGAGAAGGTCCGCATCACGCAAACATTTCGCCCGCCTTTTACATAGCGAATGGCGTCAGGAGCATCTTCCAAAAATTCGTGATAGGCTTCATCGAAGACCGCTACGACATGATCTGGAAGTCCGACCATGAAACGGTCGATCTCTTCCTGGCCCACCAGCGTCCCGGTTGGATTATTTGGGTTGGCAATGAAGACCAGGCGGGTCTCGGGAGTGATGGCCTCAAGCATGGCGTCGAGATCATGGACGAATCCTGGGTCTGGAACCTCAATGTAATCTGCCCCAAAAAGCGTCGCCATCAGTTTGTAAACTACAAACGCGTGCTCCGCCGCAATCAATGCCGCACCCGGCCTGAGAAAAGAATGGCAAAGTAATTCGATGATCTCATTTGAGCCATTTCCCAGGACAATGTTTTCAAAAGCCACCCCATGCTTTTCTGCCAATGCCGATCTCAAACGATAACCTCCGCCATCGGGGTAAAGGTGTGCCTTTTCAATCTCTGCCATCATGGCTTCCTTGGCCTTTGGTGATGGTCCCAACGGATTCTCATTGCTGGCAAGTTTGATGATATCCTCCGGCTTCAGACCCAACTCCCGTGCCGTTTCTTCAATCGGTTTTCCTGGCTCGTATGGAACCAAATCACAAACCCACTGATTCCCGTATCCCGTGATGCTCATGGCGCGAACCTAGCGAACTTCCCATCCTCGGCAAGTCCCTTTGATTGGACACCCCCAACTCATCCCGCTGGCAGCAATGATGGATCTGCCAATTCTCTTTCCCATGAAAATCGCAGGTTCGGGTTTGAGGGTGGCATCATCTGTCTTTCTAGGCATCGTCCTCAGGATCTTCACCCTCGGTGTGGGCAACCCATCGCCTTTAACATCAAACGAAAGTCATTCATACCATCTTACTTACCCTTGCCATCCACGTGACCATTCTCGCTTTATTGTAGGATTCCTCTTCTCTGACGTCTTTAGTCCGTCAGACATGTCTGACGGACTGGGGCCTCAACAAGGAGGCTCGCTTTGGGAGGATCTCGTCGTGCTCTTTCTTTCCGCCTCTACCGCTTCTTGAGCCCCGTGTAGATCGAAGCGATTCCTCCGCTGAGAGAATCGCATTTGCATTGCTCCAGACCAACTTTCCGGAACAGCGTAAGCATATCATCCCCATAAGGAAACTCCCCGATAGAACCAGCGAGATATTTGTAAGCTTCGCCCTGGCCGGTCAAGAGACCGGCAATCTTGGGAAGAACCTTGTTTAGATAAAAACCATAAGGCTTCTTTAAAAGCCCCTTCGGTGTCGAAAAATCCAATACCAGAATATGCCCGCCTGATTTAATAACTCGGCCGATTTCCTGAAGCGCTCCCTCCCAGTTTTCCATATTGCGCAATCCAAAAGCCACCGTCACAACATCGAACACGTCATCATCAAAGGGAAGATTCATCGCGTCAGCGACCTGAGTCTCTTGCACCCCGCTTTTTGTGGCATGTTCCAACATTTCCGGGCAAAAATCGGTTCCCAGCACCTTTGCATCAGGACATTTCCTCTGGATTTCCAACGCCAAATCACCTGTCCCCGTCGCCACATCTAGCACTCGTTCCGGCTTCCAGTTTTGGACGATCCGTCCTACCTTCTTTCTCCATAAAATATCCGTCCCCATGCTGAGAACATGATTAGTCAATACGTAACGGTCTGCGATCTTGGCAAACGCACCTTTGACGAATTCAGGATCTTGTCCGCTCATGAATCAGTCGGAGGCTCGGGGAGAATATCGACGTAAACTCCGGGATCACTACCCGGAATTTCCACCGCCCCAACCGTCTTGGCATAAAACTCTTTTGGACCCACTCCGCCAATGAAGGCATACGAATATCCCGACTCTCGCTGGGCTTCCAGCGCCTTAAAAAGAAGCGCTTTCCCCAGCCCCAGCCCTCTCGCCGCTCCCGCCACTCCGGTCGGGCCGAAATATCCCTTTCCCGTCGTCTCGTAACACGCAAAGCCCAAAATCTCCTTTTCCTTCGTCGCGATAAAACAAGTGATCGGCTGACGTGAAAACGCCACCTGAACCTCACTCACCCACTTCAGCGAGAAATGTTCTCTGACAAAGTCCTCCACCAAATGTTTCTCGTAAGCTCCGGGCCGTCGCAGGATCACTTCCGACTCTGCCACCCGCGCATAAAGATCATGACTTTTCGGCAAGTCATACAGCCGCACCAACATGTCAATCATCTCCCCACTAACGTCACCTCGAATCCGCAAAAATCCAATCGCAATATCAGGAAGTTATTTGAGCGAACGAAGCCACTCTGATCATCAATCCATACGGGCTGCCTCGCCATAAAATTGACCCACCTCTTCGCGAGGGGATCCTTGTCCTTCTCTCTCCAGAATGCCGCCACTCCCATAAATCAGAGGGCACCTCATCCTCCCTCCAAAATTCAAATCCTGATCCGCATAGGCTCCCTCCCCGTCTCTTTTCACCCGATAACTGCCAGTTTCGAGATCCCACGTGAAACCCACGTGTTTCAAGTCAACAACTGTGTTTGCGCCAGTAGACGATAGGTCCCCTCTTTCTCCATCAATTCAACATGACTTCCATCTTCAACAATCTTCCCGTCCTTCAGAACAAGAATCTTGTCAGCGCTCTTCACCGTCGCCAAGCGATGTGCGATGATCAGGCTTGTCCGTCCCTTCATCAACTTATCCAGTGCCTCTTGCACCAGTCGCTCACTCTCAGAATCCAATGCGCTTGTCGCCTCATCCAGAAGTAAAATTTTCGGATCTGCCAAAACGGCGCGGGCAATCGCGACTCGTTGGCGCTGCCCCCCACTCAGTTTTACCCCGCGAGGCCCCACAAGGGCGTCATATCCTTCCGGGAACGCGTCGATGAACTCATGCGCATTTGCTTTCTTTGCGGCCTCAATGATCTCTTCCTCATTCGCTCCTGGTCGTCCGTATTCGATATTCTCCCGAATCGTCCCGCCAAACAATAGGACCTCTTGCGGCACCACTGCCATTGCCGATCGGCGCGTCGCCACGGGGATTTCCCCGGCAGGTTTCCCGTCAAAAAACATCGTGCCCTGATCTCCCTCATAGAAACCTAACAACAACGAAAACACTGTCGACTTCCCGGCACCACTTGGCCCAACCACCGCTACGCGTTCACCGGCCTTCACCTCAAAACTCACTCCGTTGAGGACTTTTGTTTCCTTTCGAGACGGGTATGCAAAGACTAGGTCACTGGCGGACATCGATCCCGTGATCGTCTCACCCGAACCCTCCCGATCGTCCTCGATTTCATGGTTAAGAATCTCACGAATCCGTTCAGTGGCTCCTTGTGTTTTCTGCAACTGACTCATGATGTCAGGCAAGGAGCCCAAAGATGCTCCCACAAAAATGCTAAAGAGAATGAAGTGAGTGAATTCTTCACTCGTGATCTGTCCCTTTGACATCATTCCCGCTCCAAACCAAACCACTACCGAAATGGTCCCGAAGAGGATAAAGATAATGAAGCTCACAAACATCGCCCTCGCTTTCGATCCCTTGATCACCGTTCCCAGAAACTCATCAAGCGTACTGCGATATCGATCCTCCTCGAATTCCTCGTTTGAGTAAGCCTTCACGTCAGCAATTCCCTGCACGGCTTCTTCCGCCACAATGTTACTTTGCGCAAGATGGTCCTGTGCCTCCTTGGACCACTTCCGGATTTTCCGACCAACAATAGCCACCACCAGAACGACCACTGGAATCATCGCCAGCATGAACAGTGAGAGTTTCACCGAGGCAACAAAAATAAAAATCAGCCCCCCGATAAAGGTCACCGACTGTCGGACCATTTGGGGAACCGTTGTGATGAGTGTTTCTTGAAGGATGGCCAGATCCGCCGAAAACCGTGATCCAACTTCGCCGGTCCGTCGCTCCATAAACCATGGCATTGGCAAACGTACCAGGCGTGCGAAAACATCCTGCCGAAGATCGCAAAGCGCACTTTCCCCCGCTTTGATAAATCCTCGCACCCGCCAATAGGCAACAAAGGCTTGAATGCACAATATAATGAGGAGAGTCGAAATGACCCGATTGATCTGCTCGCTTACCTTTCCAGCTTCGACCCCGTTTTGCATCGCCTCCTGGGGTGAGCCAATCAAGCTTCCCAAATAATAGGGAAACGCTAGGGAAAGAGCTCCGGTCAGGAAGAGTGCAATGACCGATGGAATAAAAATCCTCCGATACTTACCGAGATAGCTGTATAGGCCGAAGGTTTTTTTCCAGTCGATCCGGCGGGATTTCTTTTCCGTTTTGGGCACGCCCGCAGTCAAACCTCCCTCGGCCCCGCCGTCAAATCATGACCGCCGCCGACACAGAAAAAAATCACAACCCTCGATCCCGGAAAATCCGCCGAGATCACAACCCCGTGCGAATCAGCCAGAAAAGAACAAAACGCAAAGGCCTCTCCTTTTATAAAAGTTAAAATCACCTGATTATAAGGAATCCATAAGATCATTGATTTCCGGGTAGGATCCTGATGATTTTCTTTCATACTCCCCTCTATGTCGAAGGGACACTGTTGCATCATAATCTTTTTGGTTCTGACGGGAGCGTGGTTTACTCTCAGAATCATCAGCAATTCGAGCAACCCCCAAGGCCTCAAAATCAGCGATGACGACTACGCTGAGGGCTCGAAACGTTTTTTGGCAGTCTCTCAAAAAGTCACTCCGGCACTAAAGGCCTCATTCAAAGAAAAAAAATTAGACTGGAGGGCCGCGATTTTCGTCCGGGTATTCAAGGAAGAGAAGGAACTTGAGATTTGGGTCAAAAATGGGAGGGAATTCTCCCTCTTCCAAACTTATGACATCGCCAGAGCGTCCGGGAATCCTGGCCCCAAAGAGCGGGAAGGTGATCGGCAGGTGCCCGAGGGGTTCTATTTTGTTAAGCCTGACCAGATGAATCCGCAAAGCGATTTTCACCTTTCCTTCAACATTGGCTATCCAAATAAATTTGATGCGAGTCACAACCGAACTGGCAGTTTTATTATGATCCACGGTTCCGATCTCTCCAGCGGCTGTCTCGCCATGACTGATTCCAGGATCGAGGAGATTTACACCCTCGCCGACGCAGCTTTCAAAGGCGGACAAAAGTTTTTCCACGTCCACATTTTTCCGTTTCGCATGACTGACAACAAAATGGAGGCCAATACCGGCCATAAATGGCATTCTTTCTGGAGAAACCTTCGCAAGGGCTTCCAATGGTTCGAAGAAAAAGAGGTGCCCCCCAATGTCACTGTCAAAGATTCTATCTATCAGTTTGAGTGATCTTTTTGAGGCTCGTAATTATGCAAGCGGGCGATAGCTTCGCGCTGTTCACCCACCTTAGAACATGAAGATTACTCTCGTATTTCTCGGACTCGTTACCGCGTGCCTCGCCCACCCCATCGAATTCCACAAGGATCCCTTCCGTCAATTGGAGGAGGTTTGGCCCACTCCTTCCGAGACCCGCATTGCCTCGGGAGCACCCGGACCCGAATACTGGCAACAACAAGCTGATTACGATCTCCAAATCACTCTTGCAGAGAAGAAGAACCTCCTCACCGGGACCGGACGCATTGTGTATCACAATCGCTCTCCACATACCCTGAGATACATCTGGATGCAGCTCGACCGGAATAAATACACTCCAGGATCCATGGGCCATCAAACTAGCGAAGCTCCTTCACTTGGCAAGATGCCCTACGATTCCTTCGAGTCTCTGCTCCTTAAGGAAACTTTCGACGGAGGTTTCAAGATTGACACCCTGACCGATGACCGTGGGGGCGAGCTCAAGAAGCGCGTCGTCGACACCATGATGAGGGTTGATCTCCCCCAACCTCTCAAACCTGGGCAAAAATTCACCTATCGGATTGGTTGGCACTATACCATCACCGACTCACGCACCTCGTGGGGACGGAGCAATATGGAAAAGTTCGAAAAGGGAGGAAAGATCTTCGAAATCGCGCAGTGGTATCCTCGTGTCTGCGCCTACACCGATGTCCGTGGATGGCAAAACAAGGCCTTTCTTGGCCGCGGAGAATTCGCGCTCGAATTCGGAGATTACAAAGTCGCCATCACCGCTCCTGACAACCATGTCGTGACTGCTACCGGGGAACTCAAAAATCCCAAAGATGTCCTCAAACCGGAATGGCAGGAACGTTTGAAAAAAGCCGAAACAGTGAAGACCCCGATGTTTATCGTGACTCCCAAGGAGGCGGCGGTTAACGAAAAGACCCGTCCCAAGAAGACTAAAACGTGGGTCTTTGAAGCCAAAAATGTCCGCGACTTTGCTTGGGCCTCATCCAAAAAGTTCATTTGGGACGCCGTTCGACACAAGCTCGTCACGAACCAAAATCCCGTTTGGGCAATGTCGTTTTATCCAAATGAAGCCGAGCCACTTTGGAGCAAATACTCGACTCACTCCATCATTCATACTTTGAATGTCTATTCGAAGTTCACCTTCGATTACCCTTATCCGGTCGCCATTTCGGTCAACGGTCCCGTCTTCGGAATGGAATATCCCATGATTTGCTTCAATGGTCCTCGCCCCGAAAAAGACGGCACCTATTCCGAACGCACCAAAAACGCCCTCATCTCCGTCGTCATTCATGAAGTGGGACACAATTGGTTTCCCATGATCGTGAATTCCGACGAAAGGCAGTGGAGCTGGATGGACGAAGGTCTGAATTCCTTCCTTCAAATGCTCGCCGAACAGGAGTGGCGCGCGAATTACCCTTCACGAGGAACTCCCCGGGGGATCATTGGCTACATGACGAGTAGCGCCCAGCGCCCGATCATGACCAATTCAGAGTCCATTCTTCAGTTCGGTGCCAACGCCTACAGCAAACCTGCTGCCGGGTTGTCCATCCTCCGGGAAACCATTCTGGGACGCAGAATATTCGACGATGCTTTCAAGGGATTTAGTCAGCGCTGGATGTTCAAAAGCCCCGAACCTGCCGACTTTTTCCGCAGCATGGAAGACGCCGCCGGGGTCGACCTTGATTGGTTCTGGCACTCGTGGTTTTACACCACCAAGCATGTCGACATTGGTATCACCAACTTCACTCGTCACATTCTCGATCTTCAGGATCCGGACAATGAAAACAAAAAGGCCAAAGAAGAAAAGGAGGAGAAAGCCCAAAAGAATGTCGTTGCCAAAGGGAACAAACGCATCCCGAAATACGTTGATCAAAACAAAGGATTAAAGGATTTTTACGATAAGAAAAAGGACCCTGAAGTCACTGATGCCGATCGCGAAAAATACAAAAAGATGATTGCTGGCCTCAAGTCAAACGAGCGGCGTCTCCTCAAGACAAAGAAACATCTGACCATTGCCAGTTTCGAAAACAAGGGGGGGGTCATCATGCCGATCTTGGTCGAACTTCACTTCGAGAACGGTAAAAAAGAATTCCACACCATTCCCGCCGAAATCTGGAAGAAGAACCACCAATCCGTGACCAAACTTTTCGTGACGGGGCAGCCCGTCGTGAAAGTTGTCATCGACCCATCAGAGCAGACTGCTGATGCAAATAACGCGAACAACGTTTGGCCTCCTCAGATCGACGAGAAGTCCTTCACTCTGACAAAGCCCAACAAATCATCCGACAACGAAATGAAGCGAGACCGGGCTAAAAAAGCTGCCGAAGCTAAGAAAAAAGCTGAGGCCAAAAAGAAAGCCGCTGAGAAAAAGGAAAAGTAGTCTCTTACTCTGTCCGGAGCCGGATCGCTTCACAGACCGCGGGAAACAATTGTTTCTTCCGCGAAACGACTCCCGGGGCGGCAAACTCGTTCGTCCCGGTCCGATCAAATGGGAGTTTACTCAACAATGATTCATCTCCCACCGCGAGCAAAACGCTGTCATGCCTGCGAATATCAGTCACGAGGATCGAGCAAAGTGAATACGTGTTCTCATGACGCAGACGCTCCAATTCCTCCAGAAGCTCATCCTGTCGCTTGCTTAGTCCTTTAAAGCTGGTTTCTTCAACTTGGGACAAGCTCAGCAAAACCCCCTCTTCGTTGAACTCCTTCCGGTCAGTTCCTACAATTGCCTCCGCATTGGCATGGAGCAATAGCGAGCCAGAAGAAAAGAAGCCTTCGGCAAATTGATCTGCATCCACTCCAGCCAAGCCGGACAGCCAACTCAACATCTGGCGATCTACGTCCGTCGTCGTTGGAGAGGTGAGATTCAAGGTGTCCGAGACCAAACCCGCACAAAGGCACAAAGCAACAGCAGCCTCCGGCTCGAGCCCCTTCTCCCGGAACCGTCTGGCGACGATGGTCGATGAACTCCCCACCGGCTCGTTGATGAAACGAACCGGGTCTCTTGTCACAAGATCTCCCGAAAGTCGGTGGTGATCCAGTATCTCCACCACATGAGCCTCCTCCACCCCCTTCACGGCTTGCGAAAACTCGTTGTGATCTACTAACGACAACCGTGTCCGTGGCGGATCCACCAGATCGGACTTTGAAAAGACCCCCATCAGTCGACGCGTTCCGGCTTCCACTACCGGAAACAAATCTTGCGATGAAGCCGCCACTTTTCGGCTAAACCGGCTTACGACCTGATTTGATGCCAGAGCCATAAAATCATCGTTGATGATGTTTCGCACCTTCCTCGCGCAAAGAGCCAGCTTTACCGTTGTCGCTGTGTCGTGGGGACTGCACAACACAAAAATCCCCTTCTCCTTTGCCAGCGCTGCAATCTCTGGCGCTGGCTTGTAACCGCCAGTCACCAACAAAGCACGAGCACCAAACTCGATCGCCTGTTGGTGAACGAAAGGACGATCGCCACAAATCACCAGATACTGCCCGACATTGCCCTCTTCCTGCGATGCTTTCAGCCTCAATCCCACCGTATTCTGACTCGAGGCTCCCACCATCATGATGAGATCTTCCTCCTCACTTGGAGGATATGCTCCGAAGTCGTCGCTGGCCCCCAGAGTTGATCCTATATTCTCCAGACTGGCATGGAGCAGTTTCACATTCCGGCCATCGGTGGCCGGAGGAAGCAGCAATTTCAAAAGATCCAGAAAATGCAGCAGCCCCTTTACTTCACCACCATTGTTTAAAACCGGAACCGCCCGGACCCCGTGGTCCACCATGAGTCGGTAAGCCATGAGAAAGGTATCATCCTGTCGAACCGCGACCACACTCTTGCGGCAGATTGATCCGGCCGTCGGCCTCACGTCGTCGACCAAGTGGGGAGCAGGAAGCTCCGCCTGCTCCAGAACAAGCTTCACCCTGGGAGGCACGACCCCGCATCGAGCGGCAACGACATCGTCTTCACCCATCGCCCGCAGATAGGCCGCATGCCCGATCGCGGCACAGATCGCATCAGCATCAGGATTTTTGTGCCCCAGAACATACCAGGGAGGGGTCATGATTCGATCAATAGCCACGCCAAACAGTCAGTCCAAGAGTCACGAAAACCAAGCCCAGGACTACCCCACCAAGTAAAAGCCCTCGCCACCTCTCTGTCGTTTTGGTGGCCCAATCCACCCCATCCCGGCAAAGGTAGGGCATGCCCACAAAGTAGAGCCCTTTAATAATTATAAGGTAGCAAAAGGTCGGCATGATCCACTGCAAAGGAGCGGATTCGAAATCAGAGGCATAGAGCAACGGGGCCGCAGCCATGAGCAGGCACAACCCAAGGCCTCGTACGAAAAGGAACTCCCTAACATATATGATCATTCCGAGGCAGAACAAGGGGACCCCAAGCATGAGGTAGGTTTTTGCCTTATTAAACTCTCCCAAATCCATGGTGAGACTTGAAAAAATCCCTTTTCCCGATGGCGCAACCAATAGCCAGAACCAAATCATCCCGAAACCCATCAGGTAAGTTCCAACCTGGGAATTTCGCGGAAGCTTCTTCACAATCTCTTTTGATGTCTCCGGCTTCGCGAGCATTACACCATAAAGAACGAGCAGGATAATCCCGAGAACGAGTCCGGCAGTGCCGAGTGAAATTTCCTGATACGGATGAGGTCCCGATTTCATGCGCCGCCAAGCTAAGTTCCCCCACCCTGCGGTAAAGGCTTAAATCAAGCCATCTTAATGGATCTCAGGTGTTCCGTAGAGAGTATAGCCCGTCGAGTCCTCAATCTTGATGTCAAGTAACTGACCTGACATGCGCTCGGCGTCACCTTTAAAGATCACGATCTTGTTCTGACTTGTCCGCCCGCTCAAAGTTTCCTTATTCGTCTTGCTCGGCCCCTCACAAAGCACCTGCTGCACTGTCCCTATCAGCTTGGCGTTCTTTGGGATCGTCAACTCCTCTTGGACCCTCAGAAGAGACTGGTTGCGCTCTTCCTTCACCTTTTCACTCAATTGCTCATCCATCTCTGCCGCCGGAGTGTCCTTTCTCTTCGAATAACGGAAGATGAAGCTGTTATCGAAACCCACTTTTTTCATGCATTCGAGCGTCTCTTGAAAATCCTCTTCCGTTTCCCCAGGGAAGCCCACAATGACGTCCGTAGTAATCGCCAGATTCGGACGAGCCGCTTTCATCTTCTCGCAGATCGTTAGAAACTTTTCGTTCTTATACGGGCGCCGCATCTTTTTCAAAATCCGGTCACTCCCGCTCTGCATTGGAAAATGAATGTGTGAGCAAAGCTTCGGCAAATACGTGAACGCCGCCACCAGATCATCGCGATACCCGATCGGGTGAGGACTCGTAAAGCGAATCCGCGCCAACCCTTCAACTTCATGCACTGCCTCCAGCAATTGCACAAAAGGAGATTTTCCATCCACCTTCGGAAACTCCGTCCGTCCGTATAAATTGACGATCTGGCCAAGTAGCGTCACTTCCCTCACTCCCTTGGCTACCAACTCCTTCACCTCACCCACAATATCCTCAATCGGCCTTCCCCTCTCCTTTCCTCGCGTATCCGGCACAATGCAAAATGAGCACCTCATATTGCACCCCTGCATGATACTAACAAAGGCCGTCGCCTGCTGAGTCTCTTTTGGAATGTGGTCTCGGATCGTATTCTGACTGCCTTCCTCTTCCTCCGTGTCAACGACTCGTGCCGAAATGATCCGGTCCTGATTCACCTTGATCACCTCATCTTCTACTCGCGCTGTTACCATTTCCGCGCCCACTTCGTCCATCCGTGTCTCCATTCGACGACTGAGAATCGAGTCCACGTAATCGAAAACGCGGTGATACTTCTGCGTTCCCACCACCAAATCCAGATGCGGCACTCGCTCAAAAAGCTCTGATCCCCGGCTCTGCGCCATGCAGCCCATAAATCCATAAACCACATGCGCTCGGTTCTCCCGATACTTCCCCATCATTCCCATCTTCCCCAGCGCTTTCTGCTCCGCCTGATCACGCACACTACACGTATTGATCAGGATCGCATCAGCGTCCTGTTCTTGAGGGGTGAGAGTGTAACCTCTTTCAGCAAACGTCTGAGCAACCTGCTCAGAATCACGTTCGTTCATCTGTCACCCGTAGGTTTTGATAAAGACCTTTGGCATTGGACATCTCGCTTACTCGCCAATCTCCCTTTTGCCAACTCCGAAGTGCTCACACTTCAAGACTTCCGAGCATCCTGCCCTCAAATTAAAAACTCCCAAACCATCAACCCTACTGTATTATCTCTATTCGTGAGCTCACTGACCGATAGCGAACTCGATGCCTTCATCGAGTTCATGACCACCGAGAAGAATTCTTCTCCCAAAACGCTCGAAAACTACACCCTCGCCCTCCGCCTCTTCCGCGAATGGCTCGGCGACAAATTCACCAAATGGCGTGACCTCACCGCCGATCATTTTCGAGTCTACCTCTTCCAGCTCCAAAAAGACGGACTCGCCCGTAGCACCGTCCGGCTCCGTTTCGCGGCCTACCGGTCCTTTTACAAATTCCTCGTCCACCGACGCGGTTACCCAAAGAGCCCCGTTGCCGAAGTTGAACTTCCAAAAGCCGACAAGCCCCTCCCCGTGGTCCTCACCCTCCCTCAAATCGAAGAACTCCTCGAACTCCCCATGAAGTCCGAACTCCTGGGCCAGGCACCCCTCTGGATGCGCGAACGCGATGCCGCCATCCTCGAACTCTTCTACTCCACCGGACTCCGGCTCGCTGAACTCGCCTCGCTCAATGTCAAGGATATCGACACCACAAACGAATCCGTCCGCGTCATGGGAAAAGGCTCCAAGGAACGCCTCGTCCCCATCGGCTCCCACGCCATGATTGCCATGCAAAAATACCGCAGCGCTGCCGAGGTCTTCCAAGGCCCCCTCTTTCTTTCAAAACTACGCAAACGCCTCTCCACCCGCTCCCTCAACTCCGTTCTCAAAAAATACCTCGCCCAATCCACTATTCCCTTCAACGTCACCCCCCACAAACTCCGTCACTCCTTTGCCACCCATCTCCTCGACCACGGCGCGGATCTCCGCTCTGTCCAGGCCCTCCTTGGTCACGCCTCACTCTCCACCACCCAAATTTACACTCACGTCACCAAAGAACGCCTCCGCGAAGCCTACGACTCCGCCCACCCCCGCGCAAAGTAATCACTCGCCATCCCCAATCAAAAATTACAATTTTCAAGCAATGATCGGAAAACACTCTCTCACCTCCAAGCACATCGAAAATGTTCTCCGCGGCCGCTCTGTTTCCGACCTGCTCGCCCAAATGCGACCCGATTCTGACTCGCTCCCAAAAAAGCTCCCCGTCTCTGCCAAAACCACCCTCCAACGTGTTGAGAAAATCTGGCAACTCCTCCCCGACTCATCCCTCAAAGACACTCTCCTCAACCCCGATGATCTCGCGGACTATCAGGGCAACATCGAAAATCTAATCGGCACTCTAAGACTCCCCCTCGGCATCGCCGGCCCCCTCCGTGTCAATGGCCTCTTCGCTAAAGGGGACTACCACATCCCCATGGCCACTACCGAAGCCTCGCTCGTCGCCAGCTACCATCGTGGCACTTCGCTCATCACTGAAGCCGGTGGCTGTACCGCCATGGTTCTCATTGAATCCGTTGGCCGGTCTCCCTCATTCACCTTCCCGAATATGGCGAACTCGTCGACATTGGCACCACCATTGAGGGCAACCACGTCTGCCTCAACCCGGTTTTCCTGACGACGCCAGGATCCTTCCGCAAGTTCGCCGACATAAGATCACACGCTGCACTGCCTCCCCGGCATTCTTTGACAAAATGCCCGATGAATTCTTCACCCCACTGACCGAAATCCACACCGGCGGCGCCCCTGTCTTTCCCGAACTTCTCAAACGCTTCCCGGAGAAAACCCACTCTATCTACGGCTCATCCGAAGCCGAACCCATCTCCCACTTTCCGGCCACCGAACTCACTCCTTCCATCGAAGAGAAAATCGCCATGGACACCCGCCACAATGCTAAGGTGGATTACTCGCAACTCGAAAACACTGAACTTTGAAAAAATCACTAAAACTCCTAGCGATCCCGTTGATCATTGCGCTTGGCTACTTTGTTTTTTCACAAATCGTCACCTACATTCTTTCCGGTTCTGAATCCACTTCATCTGAAGCACAACAGATCACCATTGGTGAAGAACTCACATCTTACCGCTCCGTCTCTGTCTATCAAAACGGTAGCTTCGTCGTTGATGATCATGGCAAACACTATTCCCGGGAGGGCTATTATTACGGTCTCAAATGGCAGTGTGTCGAATTTGTAAAGCGATTTTACTTCAAAGCCTACCACCATCGAATGCCGAGCGTGTGGGGGCATGCCAAGAGCTTTTTTGATCCCTCTCTACCTCACGCCACTCTCAATCCACAACGCGGGATGATTCAATTCCAAAATGGAGGAACAACTTCGCCTCGCCCCGATGACCTGCTGGTCTTTCGGGGCGGAACCTACGGACACGTCGCCGTGATTTGCGCAGTTCGGCACAACGAGATCGAAGTCGTCCAGCAAAATGTTCTTGGGAAAACTCGGCAAACTTTCCCGCTCATACACAAAAACAGCTGCTATACGATCGGCCAAAACAATCGCCCGGCAGGATGGCTACGAATCGCCCCTAAAGAATAAATCACTTCAACTTCTCCCACTCTTCCTTCGTCCCCTCGCTTTCCTGATTCTCCATCAAAATCTTCCACTGACTCTCTTTCTTCACCAAAAGAGCCTTCATGTGGATGTATGCCACCTTCTCTTCTTCGTCACCGGCCTGACTCGCATATCGAAACATCCCGACTTCATGCGCAGTCGCAGCGTCACCCCAGCGCCGGGAAAAGCGAAACTCCACGCTCGCCTTCATCTTTCCAGCCTTCGTCTCATCAAATTCCTTTTTCCAGCCGGCAAGTGCTTCTTTTAGTAAATAGCTCCTCTCCTTTTTTCCCGAAACCAAAACGCCATCCTCGTGGCAGGTTTCGGAATACCCTTCAAAGTCACCCTGCCGCACACTCCGTGAAACCTCGGCCCAATAAGCATCGAGTTCTCCTAGTCGGGCTGTCCCGCTCCCCAACTCCCTTACCTTAAGCCCTCTCCAAAGCACTTTTCCACTCTTCGCCTGGTGCACCTGAAGTCCAAAGTATCCCTTCGTAAAAGTATCATCTCCCACCCAGTGCGCGGCCGGAACTCCGTTGAGCCACGTCTTCACCGTATTCCCCTTCGCCATCACTGTCACTCGGTTCCAACTCTCCTTCTTCAGTGCCTTTCTTACTTCGTCATGTTGTTTCAACCAAAGAGGATACCAATACCCTCCACAACTCTGCCCGTAGATCCCTCCCGACCACCCTCGCGTTTTTTTGATTCCCTCCATCTCAACCTGGGGGCCAAAGACCGCATGTTTTTTCCCCGATTGCCCTCGAAACATCACTCCTGAGTTCAGATCAATCTCCCACTTCATCTCGCAGGTGAAAATAAAGTCCGCATAATCAGCCTTCTTCGTGCAAAGATAAGTGCTTGGCTCGCCCGGAACACAGGTTCCCGTAACCAACCCATTCTGGTATTCAAAAGTCGATTTCCCGCCCTTGCTTTCCCAATTCGACAAATTCTT
This sequence comes from Akkermansiaceae bacterium, assembly GCA_026421245.1. Taxonomy (GTDB): domain Bacteria; phylum Verrucomicrobiota; class Verrucomicrobiia; order Verrucomicrobiales; family Akkermansiaceae; genus SW10. The sequence continues at coordinate 30,819 of JAPKDJ010000015.1, forward strand.
CCCGTTGAGAAGCGAAACAAAGCCCTCCTTCAATTCCGGCTCGGCGTCTGTATTTAGTAACATTTTCGCCGGATTTGGCGCATTCACCTGCTTCCGATATTTCGAAAACCACTCCTTCTGTGAAGGAGCAATCTCGCCACCCGGCAAAAGTCCGATGGCAACAAAAATGGACGCGCAAATCATCTCTCTCAACTTCATGGTGAGGGGGATCTATCAGGACTTTTGTCACTCTACCAGCGCTCAGCGACTACCCTGAGATATCGGATCTCTCCTGTTTCCAAATCATCGACAAGACAAACCAGAAATTCCTCAATGCCACCGTCCTTCACGATCCTCTCAACTTCCTCGATCTGATCGGGCCCCAACTTCACCCATCTCGACATATCACAGGATCCTTCAAAGCGCAGCCGCGCATCAACCGCAGCGCTCGCGATCCGACAACGCAGCCCCAAGTGCCGTCCCCCTTCCTCACCATCAACCAATTCAGGTTTGGGGTCTCCAAGGTGATCATCGGATGCGTCGCCCGGATCGGTTCCCACACAATATTCCCAAAAGCTCCGCTCATCTGTCAGTCCCATTTCCCGGCCCGACAAATCCCGCCAGAAGTCAAAAGGTTCCACCCCGTCCCCGGGAACTCCCGCAAAAAGACGCGCCTTTGCATAGTGCCCCAGATTGGATTGAAGACACACCACCCACAAACCTTCCGAAACCGGCCCCAGATCAAAATCATGCTCCACCCACATCCCTGCACCCGTCGTATCAGATGGAGGGATTCGGCTAATCTCTTCATTGGAACCTGCACGGACAAACCGGGGCATCAAAGAGAAGGACGGCCCTACCAGGCGAACCCTGCCCCATTCAACCGTCCAATCATCTCTCGCTGCCAAATCTTCGGGAACATAGAGACGAGCCGAAGCTGTCCAACGTCCGATCACTTCGTCATTCCGAATTGACAATTGCGCGGCGTGAACTGGCTCTGGGTCATCCGGATCGATCTCAACGCTCACATAACCGATGAATGATTGGGTGAGATGGTTTCCGACGAGATCACAAACCAGCTCAGGGTTGCTGAGCAACAAGCGATACCTGCCACGATCTTCTGCATCCCAGGATCCTCCTGGAGGAGACATGCGATACGTCGCAATCGCTCCGGCCGTGAAATCCGCCGTAAAGTCCAAGCGGGTTCGCACCAATTCAAACAATTCTCCTCTTTGATTCATGGCCTTAAGGACCTGTGCCTCGATCCCCTCGATCACCAATTCGCTCTCATCAAAAAACTCGACTGAAAACTCCAACGGTTCCTCGTCGGGTTCAATCACTGTCGCTCTTCTCACCGTCACTTTGGGAGGCTGAAAATCACCATTGCCTCCACGAACGGTCCACGCAGTCCGGCCAATCACCTCCTCAAGCGAAGAGAGTTCATAGCGGTATTCCCCCGGTTCGGTCATACCAAGAAACACCTGATGTTCGATCACCATTGGCGCGATAATCTGAATCCGCGAATCAATCCAAGCCGTGACCTCTGAAGCGAATTCGCCCCTCTTCCTACTTACTTCGGACCATTCCACTCCCTCAACATACTGTCCAAAAGTTAGTTTGATATTCGCGGCATAGACCGGATAAAGCCCCCGCGTTGGTAGCTCCACCAGTTCAATTTCGACAGAGGACGGCAACCCTTTCACCAGATCACTTGATCCGCCAGCCACTTGAAATTTTTCCGCAGCCAACACCTTACCATCTGATTTCAACTCCACCGAATAGTCACCGGGATCCAACATCCCAAGCTCAACGCTCTGGGAATAGGAGGTCATCACTTGCGGCACCAATTCATCACGGGCACAGCCCTCAACTTCCACACAAAAACCACCGTCAGCTCTCAATGAAATCTCGCCCCAATTCACCTCCACCGGATGCGGAAAGGTCACCGTTAATGTCCCAATCGCCAATTCGCTTACATTCCCTCCCGGAACACCCGGTGTCGGAAATGTTTCCACTGAAACATCACCTACCAAAGCCGGCACAACCCGCTTTTCTCCACCAATCGCTACTTTAAAGGAACCTGCTAAAGCTAAGGCAAAATGGGAACCATCATTCTTCCTCACCTCGCCCCCCGCCAACATGACGGCATACTCACCATTATGATCTTCCGTCCAACCACCCTCGGGAGACGCCAGTTGATAAACACCAATGGAGAGAGGAACTGGCGGAATCTCTCCGTCTGGTCCGGGCAAGGGAATTAGCGAATTTGACTTGAAAAAAGCGACCCTTGAGTAAAAACCGGCGGCATTAGTGACCCAGAGATCTGCATCGTCAAAACTCCGTTCGGATACTCCAACCGTGCTCTCAAAAAGCACCATGATTTGCACAGAGGCATCGCCAGCCTTGGTGATATCAGCCACGTCCGCTCGCGCCCATTCGGATCCAAAAGGCTCGTCGCCGTTGGCAATGAATCCCAAAAAGAAAAGTAAGATGTAGCATGGCCGTAATATTTTCGTTTTCATAGCCCCCGGTTAGTTTCTGGGAAATTAACAGAACTTACGGTTACTCCCAATCCAAAACTATCCTCCGGCTTCAAACTCAGTCTTGGTCAGGCGCTTGACCGTTCCTTGAACTGTGACGTGAAAATGCCACTCCCCCAACAGTTCGCGAATCGCGAGGATGTCCAGTTTTGCTAGGAGGTAGATCCCATCCTCGTGGGCTGAAAAATCCTTCATTGGAACCCAGGAATCCCGTGCTGCGAAATGCTTTCTCAAGTTTTCAAGTCGATCCGCCATATCTTCTGTCGCGGGAATGACGGCCCGCCATTCTTCATAAATTCGACCAATCCATCCCGGCCCAGCAAGAACAAGAGCGAGGCCCCCCGCCCCAATCTGTCCGTATTCCTGATTGCTCATTCGTGATAATCTCATTCCAGGCTTACGATCAGGCTTTTGTGCAATGCGTTCCCAGTCCTGCGGGCCATGTTTCTTCAGATATAAATGCCCGGCCACGAAAACCCCGCCGCCCACCAAGGTGGCAAAGATGATGATTGGTAAAGTCAGTGAGTTCTGACGCGTCACCACACTGGCCAGCACCCACACAAAAAGAAAAATAACCATGAACACTGCGGCCGCCCCAAGCGCCCAAAGGAGAACCCTTCCGACACAACGGAAGTTGTAACGCCGAATCAGCTTTGGCGTAATAATCACTGGGCGACTTGACATCTCTCTGAAAACTTTAACGGCTCATCGTCGGAGTTTCTTAGTCTCGCCAAGGAGAAAGAATCTTCAACAAGGCATATCGAAATTTCACTTTGGGTTCCAGGGGAGTAAAAACCCGCAAGGTCCTGCCGGTTGGCGAAAAATCAATCTCGGAGGATCTCCCCCAAAGCTCTCCGTCCACCTCAACCGGCACCTCTTCATCGCAGGTCACTTTTAAGCCTGCAGCCTGGACATACTCCACTGAATCGCCGTGTGAGTGGAGATCAATCCCACCCTTAACCAGACCGGTCAAAGAGTCCTTCACAAATTGATAACCCGCCTCCTTGAAGACGACGACATCCAGCAGATTATCCGTGTTTGAGGCATTTTTAAAGAGCGGGAATTGCCCGCCATACAGCGATCCATTTCCCACCAAGAGCGCAACTCCTTCAAGTTCACGACCGTCCGCGCACTTCACCCTTAAGGTTGGGGGTTTTACTCGTAGAACCTTCGTCGCAGCAAAGAGATAGGCCAAAGGACCCAACCGCTTCTTGCTCTCCCAAGTAGTCTCTTCGATCACCTGCGCGTCGAAACCAACTCCTGCCATCTGGACAAAGGGCGTCCCATTCATCGCGAAGAGATCTACTTCTTCGCTATGCCCATTGTCGATAACCTCCATCGCATTCTCCAGCTTATCGTAGGGAATCCCCATCTCTCGGGCAAAGACGTTCATTGTCCCTGTCGGAAACACTCCCAATGCCGTCCTTGAACCCGATAATCCCTCGATCACGGCATTCAGGGTCCCATCTCCCCCTGCTGCAATTACCAACTCTTCACTATCTGCCACGAACTTCTGCGCTAACTCAATAGCGTCCTCCCGGCTGCGCGTCGCATAAATCGTGAAACGGGTGGCATTCGCCATGATGAACTTGAGCGCACGCCGTCCCTTCTCACTCTTGGCCTTGGGATTCAAGATGAGAGGGTATCGTGGTGGCAGATCGCTCATGAGTCCTTCGCAGGAACAGGAAACCCCATCCGGTCCAGTTGGTCCAGAACCAAGCCCACCGGAAGCCCCACGATATTGTCATAGTCTCCTTCGAACTTTTCGATAATCAGCTCACGATGATCCTGCGCCGCATATCCGCCTGCCTTATCCAGCACATACACCTTCGAGAGGTAATCCTCGATATCCAGTTCCCGTAACTTCCTGAACTTCACAAAGGAGGTCCCCACCAATTCTGCTCGCTTCTCTCCACATGAAAGCGCCACTCCTGTATGAACTTCGTGGACCCGCCCACTGAATTTCCGGAGATTCCCAGCCGCTTCCTCTAAATCGACGGGTTTCCCAAAAACCTCACCTCCCAATGACACAACAGTATCCGCCCCAATCACCATGGCCTCTGGTTTAGTCAGAGAGACCGACATGCACTTCAAACGAGCATTTGTGAGCGCCAAATCCCTGGGCGATAAATCACCACCCGATAATTCTTCGACATCGGGCGAGACAATTTGAAATGACAGCCCTGTCTCTGACAACAATTCGCGCCGACGCGGAGAGCTTGAAGCTAGAATCAGCTCCCAGTCGATCGATCCCTCGGATAATCCAATCACTTAAAAATCCTGATACCCGGGTGAAAAAAAATGGTGCGCGCGAGAGGAATCGAACCTCCACGGGGTTGCCCCCACATGAACCTGAATCATGCGCGTCTACCAATTCCGCCACGCGCGCGACGGCCGAAAGAAATCACCCTATTTCCAAATTGGCAATCATATTTCGTGAAGGAAATCCCCCCATACGGGTGAATGGTTTGGAATTTCTCCGCTCTTGGTGTCTCATAGCTCCGCATGAAGGTCCTGATCACCGCTGGCCCCACCGTGGAGCCTATCGATCCCGTTCGCTACCTGACCAACCGGTCGTCTGGAAAGATGGGCTACGCTCTGGCAGCAGCAGCAGCCAAACGAGGCCACTCCGTCCTCCTAATCTCCGGCCCAACTTCTTTGGGGATTCCCGAAGGAATCGATTTCATCCCCATTGAAAGTGCCGCCGACATGTATCAGGCCGTTGAATCCCAGATCGGGAGACACGATATCGCCATCTTCGCTGCCGCTGTCGCTGACTACACTCCAGCTCAAGTTGCGGATCAGAAGCTTAAAAAAATGGGCGAGGAAATGATCATCACTCTGAAACGAACCAAAGACATCTTGGGTTCGGCCCGCGACATCATGGGTTTCAAAGGAAGGCTGGTGGGTTTTGCCGCCGAGACTGAAAACGTCGAAAACAACGCCCGTGGCAAGTGCCTGCGTAAAAAATGTGACCTCGTCGTGGCGAACGATGTCTCTCGCAAGGATATCGGTTTCGATTCCTCTGAGAACGAAGTCACCCTCGTTTACCCCGATCGATCCGAAGCCCTCCCGCAGGACAGCAAGGAGCATCTTGCCTATCATCTGATGGAAATTATCGAAGAACTCTAAAGGATTCTTTACAGTTCCGGATTATTCCAGACGGACCATTATTGGAAGGATCCCCGTGATCATATCGCTCATCTATTTGTGGTGAGATTCGCCCTCATCAAACTCAATCAGATTGGAATCTGAGTAGGTGCCATCATCAGCAGTTACTTTCTCTGGGCTGTTCTTTGAACCAAAAGAAAAATCATCTTCTCAGATGTCTATCAGGAGATCATTGCATCGACTTCTGGTTTCGAGACAATGAAAGGAACATGGTAGTCCTCGCGCCATTCTCCGTAATTCGGCCCCTCATGATTTACCTTTTCTTGTTCAATTAGAACCTCGCATCCTGAGGCCAATCCTTCATCCTCTCCCCGTGACCGAACTAGAAACCGCAGTCCACGCCGCCCAGGATGCAGGGAAGCTCCTTCGCGCGAATTTTCACGAGCCTAAAGCCGTCGATGAAGCCCTCCATCACGACCTGAAACTCGCTCTCGACAAAGAATCCCAGGATCTCATTACCGGAATCATTTTAGAGAAGTATCCTGACCATGCCATCTACGGCGAGGAAGGACTGGCCGGTGATCAGAGCTCCAATCACCAGTGGATCGTCGATCCCATTGATGGCACGGTGAATTTCTTTTACGGTATCCCCCACTTCTGCATTTCCATCGCAAAAAGGGTCGATGGTGAACTCGTGCTCGGCGTCATTTACGATCCCATGGTCAATGAACTGTGGACGATCGAAAAAGGCGGACAGCCACACCTCAATGGTAATCCGGTCACCGTAAGCACGCGGGAGAAACTTGAGGAATCTATTCTCTTTGTGGGGTGTGGAAAAGACGAGGAAGCACTCACCACCGGCTTGGTTCGATTCAAGAAAGGATCCCTCAAAGCCCGTAAAATGCGCATGATGGGGTCCGCCGCTCTCGGCATGGCCTACATCGCCTGCGGGCGTCTCGACGCTTACATCGAATCCCGCATCTCTCTTTGGGATATCGCGGCTGGACAGCTTATGATCGAATCAACTGGAGGCCGCGTTGATCTCGTTCCTCATGAGAACAATCCCGATGTCTATTCCATCGTGGCCACCAACGGGAAAATCCCCATCGAAGAAATTTTATGATCCGCTCAGGTATAGGATACGACGTTCACCAATTCGCCGAAGGCCGACCGCTCATTCTGGGTGGCGTAGAGATTCCACACACTCACGGACTAGACGGCCATTCCGACGCTGATGTCTTGAGCCACGCCATTGCCGATGCTGTTCTCGGAGCACTTGGTCTTCCCGATATTGGCTACTACTTCCCTCCCGGCGAGGAATCCTGCAAGGACATTTGCTCCCTTCGCATTCTTGAGAAATGCGCAGCGCTTTGTGAAGAGCAAGGCTACCAATTGATGAACGTCGATTCATCACTCGTCGCAGAAGCTCCAAAAGTCCTTCCCCACGCTCTCGCGATGAAAGAGAATATCTCCAAGTCTCTTGGGTTGACCGTGGCCGAAATTGGGATCAAAGCCACCACCAGCGAGACCATGGGTTTCGTTGGAAGGAAGGAAGGCATGGCGGCCTTCGCCACAGCCATGGTCGTCAAAAAAGACTGGCTTGCTCAAATATCAAATTAGAGCGCCAAGTCGTAGCTTCGCCCAGTTTTCCCTTCACACCAATGCATGAAGGCCCGATTGACAACTGAGTAGCCACCGATAGTCGGATAGTCTCCGGTGAAATACCAGTCGCCTGACGACTCCGCATAAATTGATTTGTGAAGGTTTTCCACAGTCTGGTAGATCACCTCAACATCACCGTGCCAATCGATGTCCTCGGGATAAACAATCGCGGCGATCTCAGCGGAGATCTCCTCATTGGTGAAATTTTCATAGAGTTTCTTTACGGCATTTTTCCGTTCCTCGCGAGGCTTCTCCATCTCGGCAAGACAGTCCTGATAAACCTCCTCGATCAATGCCGAATTTCCCGCCCGGTTGATGAGATTGATGGCTGCCTGAAATGCGATAAACTTGCCCATCTCAGACATGTCGATGCCGTAGCAATCTGGATAACGAATCTGGGGAGCCGTGGAACAAATGACGATCTTGCCGGGCTTGGTTCGAGCCAGAATCTTGAGAATCGATTGCTTAAGGGTCGTTCCCCGGACAATGGAGTCATCAAGCACGACAAGATTTCCACCCACCGGAACGACTCCGTAAGAAATATCATAAACGTGTGACACCAATTGGTTTCGGCCGCTTTCCTGGGAAATGAACGTCCTAAGTTTAATGTCTTTGTGAGCGATTTTCTCACCCACCGGCCAGTTTCGCATGACCAGTTCATCGAGCTTCGCTTCGTCGAGTTTTCCGGCTTTGAGAGAAGCGAGGAGGTCATCATGAACCCGTTTACGCCGATGAAGTCGCAATCCATCCATGAGCCCATAATAAGCGGTCTCCGCAGTATTTGGGACGAAGGAGAAAACCGAATTTTTAAAGTCCTCGTCGATTGACTCAACGATCTGGTCGACCAGAGCTGCCCCCATCGCCTTCCGTTCGAGATAAATCTCGGGATCGTTCCCCCGTGAGAAATAAATACGCTCAAAGGAACACGGCTTGGGTTCGACCTTGGGCGCAAAACGCTCCGATTGATGATCTCCATTGTTCTTGATCGTCATCACGGTGCCTGGATCAAGCGCCTTCACCTCATCCTGCTCGGCTTCAAAAACCGTCATCAAGGGAACCCGTTCACTGGCGAAAGCAATCATCTCGTCAGTCTCGTAGTAATGGCACGGGCGAATCCCGTGAGGATCCCGCATCACAAAAAGGTCTCCATTTCCCACCACCCCGGAAATGCAGTAGCCACCGTCCCACCCCTTCGCCGACTCCGCGACAATGTGGGCGAGATTGAGACGGGCCGAAATCTGCTCTGCGGTATGATCTCCGGGAATCCCTTCATCTCGAAGCTCTCGGTAAATATCGGTATGGGCTTCGTCAAGATGGAAGCCAATCTCCTCCAGAACAGTCTGGGTATCTGTCCCGAAGACAGGGTGTTGGCCACGATCCATCATTCGCTCGTTGAGCGAATCAGTGTTGGTCATGTTGAAGTTCCCCATCACCATGAGGGTCCGTGTTGGCCAGTTACTTCGGCGCAAATAGGGGTGACATGACCCATCATCAAATTGGCCCGAAGTGCCATAACGAAGATGCCCCATGTAAACGTCACCGGCAAAGTCGAAACTGCGGCGAAGATCTTCAGGATTCTCCCGATCAATCAATCCCTTCCGGTGTTTTTTAGAGAGGTCCTTCAATTCCGACCGAAAGAGCTTGGACAGAGAGTCTTTCTTGGAATCACGACGACGAAAAATATAAGGCTGACCGGCGGGCATTCCGATCTTGGCACAACCAATTCCCACCCCGTCCTGTCCGCGGTTATGCTGCTTTTCCATCAAGAGGAAGAGCTTGTTAAACCCCCAAAGCGCCGAGCCGTATTTATCCTGAAAATAGGCCAGCGGTTTCTTAAGGCGGACTACCGCAATTCCGCATTCGTGGGTGAGAGAATCGCTCATGATATTTTAAGGAGCTAGGATTGGACCGTTACGGTCACACCATCACCATTACGAATTTCACCCAAAACAATTCCACCTGGGCCACTCGTGCAAGCGGCGTCAGCGTCATTTGAGGCAACAATCGCCACCCAGCCAATGCCCATATTGAAGGCATTAAAACGGTCTTCTGGATCGGCATGAGCGAGAAGTTTTTGGACAGGTTCACTTTCCCAATAAGGAATGGTTAAATCAGCTCCCATTCCGCGTAAAAGTCTCTCAAGATTTTCAGGTAGGCCGCCACCCGTGATATGGGCAAACGCCCTGGCTCGAATTCCGTCCGTCCTAAAACCATTGGTTACGTCGTGATAGAGACGAGTCGGAGCGAGCATCGACCGAATTTCCTCCTCGTTAAACTCCGAGCCGTGTTCAGCCAGAATACGACGACAAAGGCTCCAGCCATTCGCATGGAAACCATCTGAACGGTAACCCACAAGGACGTCGCCTTCCTGGATTGTCTCAGGCTGAATGAGATCCTCCTTTTCAACCGCTCCGACACAGAAACCGGAAAGCTCAACGACATCGTGAGGAACGAGTCCGGGCATCTCGGCGGTTTCGCCACCGGCAAGAATACAACCGCAGTCCTCAAGGTAATCGCACATTCCAGAAATCAACCGCTTAATCCGCTCGGGTTGGAGTTTTTCGATTCCGATGTAATCAAGGAAAAGGAGCGGGTCTCCACCCGTCGTGATGATGTCATTCACACTCATCGCAACCAGATCCTTCCCGGCCTCGGCTTCCATCCCGTGCTCCAAAAGAAGCTCCAGCTTCGTCCCAACGCCATCGCACCCTGTCACAATGACCGGATTCTGATAGTCGCTGAGATCAAAGGCCGCAGCAAAGAGGCCAAATGAATTGTGAAGTTTCCGCTGCTTCTGAGTTCGAGAGACATCTGCCTTTATCTCGTTAACCAAAGCCGCGGCGGCCCGGGTATCAACTCCTGCTTCTTGGTAAGTGACCTTGTTACCCATGCGCTAGGACTGTTTTAAGCTCCTTCACCGGATCGTCACGCCTTTTCCTCTCCAATTGATCAAGAGATGCCGAATTCGAATAATTCGAAGGGTTTCTGGGGCTAGAGAGACATATGAAAATATGGATTCCTCCCCTCCCACTGGCCTTTCCGGCCAGTGCCGCCCCTGATTACTTTAAGAATGTCAATATTCCCAAAAACGCGCGCCTAAAGAAAACATCACCCCGCAAGCTGACTTATTCGATGACTTGGGATGGCCATTTGAAGGCAGGGAGTTTCGACATTCTCTTTGGTGAAAAAGACCCTCGCTACCCGAAACGATTTCATCGTTCGCTCATATGGTGGTAGCACTGGCTGGGCCCATCCCCTTTTCCCTGACAAATTCAACTACACCAGCTTCCTGAACCTCCAAAATCTTCGACCCATTATGTTTGTAGGCATCGAGAAGGATAGAAAGGAAGTCGACGACCTTAAGCTATCGCTTCCCTTTAAAGGGAGACTCCGGGACCGAAAAAGATGTTGAGGGAGGTGTCGCCAAGACTAAATCGACTAATTCTCCTACCCGTATTCATTCGATCTCTTCAGCGACCTCCTTCAGATCTGCAGCATGTCTCTTCAAAATGGCGAAACCGTCGTGATGCCCTTCCTCCCGGTGACCATCCCTTATCTTGTGATAAATCAAGGTCCTCGGGCGAGAAAAACATATGGGCAGGAAATGCATTAAGCTCACGATTGGCCTCCAAAAAAGCGACGTCGAGATGTCACTCAAACATTATAAAAAATTGAAGATCACCACCGCTTGGCTCTCCGCCGATGTTTAGCGGGATCCGGTCGAGATTAATGCCAAGGTCTTCGTTGGTCACATCCGCGTCTTCCTGATGAAGCACAAGAATCGGCAAGCTTCGAACACCAAAAACGGTTTCAATTTTCACACAAAAACGGCCGACTTCTCTTTCGAGAATCGGCCGTTGTGAATTTTTAAGACGCCAGGATTTTACTCCTCACCCTCTTCTTCGGTGTCCTCAATGTCGATATCATCGACAAGGTTCTCGAGGTCAACCCACTCGATGAATGCCATCGGTGCGGAATCGCTGGGGCGCGGTCCGAGCTTGGTGATACGGCAGTATCCACCGGGGCGATCACCGACGACTGGAGCAACCACGTCAAAGAGCCGCTTTACGCTCTTGGCCTGACGGAGGAAACGGAAAGCCATGCGGCGGGCATGCACTTGGCGATCATCAATCGGAGCGCCGTCTTCTTTTTTAGTCAAGGTGATCAGCTTCTCTGCGATGGGGCGGAGAGCCTTGGCCTTGGCGACCGTGGTGCGAATGCGACCGTGCTCGATGAGAGCGCAGGCTTGGTTGGCAAGCAGAGAACGACGATGGCCGTCTTTGCGCTGGAGTCTTACTGTTTTACAACGATGTCTCATCAGTTTGGTTCTTTCTAAATTGCAAGGTTAGGAGCGACCCTTACTGGTCGAGGTTTTGAGCGATAAGATCAGCAAGTCCCACAGGGGCTTCTTCCTCAACACCGAGGCGAGGAGCAGCCGGTGCTCCAAGAGCAGGTCCGGTGAGGAGTGACGGATCAAGATTCATGCCAAGGCCAAGGCCAAGCTCCTGAAGCTTGTCCTTAATCTCGTTGAGAGACTTTTTACCAAAGTTACGATACTTGAGCATCTCGGCTTCAGTTTTAAGCGCAAGTTGGCCAACCGAAGTGATGTTCGCATTGTTGAGGCAGTTTGCGGCACGCACGGAAAGCTCGATCTCGTTGACGCTCATATTGAGGAGCTTCTTGAGAGCGGCATTTTCTTCCGACTGCTCGGCAGGTGCCTCTTCGAAGCCAACAGCGTCGTCGTCATAGTTGACGAAAACGTCGAGGTGGTGACGCAGAATGGCAGAAGCTTGGAGGAGCGCGTCGTGAGGCTCGATCCGTCCGTCGGTCCAAATATCGAGGATCACCTTGTCAAAGTCGGTGATTTGACCAACGCGGGTTGCGCCAACCTCGTATTTCACGCGGGAAACAGGTGAAAAGATTGAATCGATCGCGATGACTCCGATAGGAGCTCCATCACGTTTGTTTTCGTCGCCGGTTTTGAAACCACGACCGACCTGAATTTCGATCTCAGCATCAAACTTCACCTTCTTATCGAGGGTGCAAATGACCTGATCTTTATTGACGATCTCGTAGATGTTGTCGTCCTGGATGTCGCCGGCGGTGATGACTCCTGCCTTTTCAACCTTAAGGCTAAGGACGCGGGTCTCCTTGGCGTGTGCAATGAACTTCACCTTCTTGAGGTTGAGGACGATGTCAGTGACATCTTCAATGACTCCGGGAAGAGTCGCAAATTCGTGCTGAACTCCGGCAATGCGCACGGAGGTAATAGCGGCACCTTCCAAAGAGGAAAGGAGAACGCGGCGGAGGGAGTTACCAATCGTATGTCCAAACCCCTGCTCGAATGGCTCGGCGGTGAATTGGGCATAAGTATCGGTAGCGGTTTCCTCATTCTTGATGAGACGGTTCGGGAGTTCGAAGCGGTTCAGTTTGACCGGACCTTCCTTCTCTTCAACTTCAACTTCAACTTCAGTGTTTTCTTCTGACATTATTTTATTTTATTACCGGGTTTCCCTCTGGCGAGTGTGGTGCCCATTCGGGCGACCTCAGAGGACCGACGGCGGTTTTAAAGACTCGCGGGCGCGAAAAAGACCAGCTCCGGAGGGAGGATGCAATCCTTTTTTCTTTCGATTTCCTAAATATTCTCCCATTTGGGCCGGATTTTGAGGTGAAATCCCCGAAAGCTGGATTATGGAGTCTAAGAAGAAATATTATGTTGAAGTCTCGCTAAAATCTGACCCGATTCAGCTGCGAAACCACTACCTTTGAAGGCTGGTGTCTTTGCGTAAGCCGTGCTGGAACCAGTTTCACCAAGTATTTCTCCAACAAAACTTATGGGAGCAGCAGAGAATTTCCGAACGAAACTTCTTAGTTTAATTAAAAATTCCCGCCGTGTGGACGGCAAACTCAGCAAGGCCACCATCGAGACAGGTCGTCAACTATTTAAAGATGCCTAAAGGTTTAACCATGCTTCGTCAATATTCCCGCGCGATTCATTGGTTTCGCCGTGATCTCCGCCTGACAGACAACACCGCTCTTCGTGAAGCGACGATTCACTCTGGCGAAGTCATTCCTCTCTATATTTTGAGCCATTGGGAGAAAAATCATGCATGGACCGGAGGCAAACGGCAAAAATTTCTTTGCGAGTGCCTCGACTCACTCGCGGGAAATATTGATCACCTCGGAGGTGAATTGATCATCCGTAAGGGAGATGCGGTCAGCGAAATCCTGAAACTGGTTCGTGAATCCAAGGCCGAGGCGGTTTACTTCAATGAGGATGTCGATCCCTTCGGCCAGGAAATCGAGGCCCGGCTTAAAAAAGAATCCCCCGTCCCCGTTCACAGCTACCAGGATGCCGCTCTCCATGGTCCGGAGGACGTTCTCAAAGGCGACGGAACTCCCTACCGCGTCTACACCCCTTTTTCGAAACGTTGGATCCCACTAGAAAAGCCAAAACCGAAGGGACGCCCGAAACAGCTCAAATCCCCTGTGGGAATCAAATCACTTCCGCTCCCCACACTCAAGACGTGGGGACTACAAGACGAAGACTGGGAAACAGTCCCGGGAGGCGAAAAAGCGGCCCGACAACGGATGAAAGAAGCACTCTCCGGCCGCCTCGCTCGATACGAAGACACGCGCGATATTCCCTCGGTCCTCGGAACCAGCCGTCTGTCGCAAGACCTCCGGTGGGGCACTCTCTCAATCCGCGAACTTTACCAAAAATCCAGACAATGTGGTTCTGCCCAATACCTTAAGGAATTGGCTTGGCGGGAGTTTTACTTCCAAATCCTCCACCACTTTCCCGATGTATTGCAGTGGGAGTTTAATTCCGTTTGGCGCGGCCTTCCCTGGGATGAACCAGAAGAGCAGTTTGAAGCGTGGAAGACCGGCCAAACTGGCATCCCCATCATCGACGCCGGTATACGAGAGCTCCTCACCACTGGATTCATGCACAATCGGGTGCGCATGATCGTCGCCATGTTTCTCACCAAGGACCTCCATCTGGACTGGCGACTCGGAGAGCAATTCTTCGCCCAGCACCTCCTTGATGGCGAAATCGCCTCAAACAACGGAGGCTGGCAATGGAGCGCCGGCACCGGAGCTGATGCCGCCCCCTACTTTCGCATTCAGAATCCATGGTCTCAGACCAAGCGATTTGATCCGAATGGAGAATACATCAGGCGTTGGCTACCAGAGCTTAGGAATGTTGACCCCAAGCTTTTTCAGATGTCGCCTGAAAAAGATCAGTCAATCGCCCCTAATTATCCCCATCCCATCATCGATCACGCAGAAGAAAGGCTGCAGACGCTTGCGATCTTCAAAAAACATCGCGAACAACAACGCTAGGAAGACTTTTGAAAGTCCTCGACAATCTTAGCAAGTTCCTCAACTGGAATCGCAAAAACCTCCACCCGGTTGGCTGCCGCGATATTCATTCCGACAAACTCCCCATCTAGAGTGAATATTGGCCCTCCGACGGTACGGCGGGACAAGGTCGTCTCATGTTGCAGCACCATTGGGAATCCTGTCCGACGAGGAGACTGCTGGGTCTCCCCCCCACTCAACTGATCATTACGGTTCTGGGTTCCACCGAAGAGTTTATGACGTGCCATTAGTTCAACTTCGAAATCGAGTGTCTCCTCTGCCCTCTTCACCTTCAGCTTAACCACATTCCCAGGAGATTTTGAGGTGAGGTATTTAATGAAACTATCACGATCTTTGATCTCAGTGCCATCCACTTCCAAAAGCTCATCGCCCTCCTTTAACCCTGCTTTCTCCGCTCCTGATTCCTTGGTGACATTTCCCACCAAAAGCTTCTCGTCCTTGGCATTCAAGGAAACTCCCAGCACTGCCGGGCTCCCGCCGGGAATTTCCCGCTTGTTTGCACTGACGATCCCCGCTCTCGGTCGACGAAAACGTCTCTCAGTCGCGCCATTCGAGACAATCCAAGTTCCGTGGTTCACCTCAATCTTTGATTCTAAATCAACCGATTTAAGTCCCTCTGCTTCAATCTTCACCAAGGCGACATCCCACGAGTCATTGCGACTGATCAGTTTGGGGCTGCGATACTTCTTGGTCCCCACTCTGACATGATAGTCTTTCACCTCTTCGAGCTCACTTGCTTTCGTCAAAATCAATCCATCCTCGCTCACAACCGTCCCGTAAATGAACAGTTTTGAGTTCTCATTGTTGTAAAAAACAGCACTGCTTTCCTGCAACGAAACCTGGACCGGCGAGAGGGCTTTTTGAATCATCGGCCCATTTTTCCTTTTCTCCGAAGGGAGCGAATTGGCCGAAAGCGGCAAGGCTACGAGCACTAGTATCCTTAAAATCTTGTTCATGGTCGTTCTCCCAGTTTCAAAGTTTCTTCCTTGGTTTCTTCACCGCTAATCCATTTTAGCTTTAACTTCTCTCCCGCTCCCAACTCGGTGAGTTTGTTGGACATGACTTCTTCAGTCGCCGCTTCGCCAGCAATCTCAAGAATCCGATCTCCCATTTTTAAACCAACTTCGGCAGCAACACTCTCTTCCCAGACCTCGGTGATTCGCAATCCGCCTTCTTTAGCCTCCTCGGTAATCACTCCAAGGAACCCCGACCCCGGTTTGCTCTTTTTAGCAAAACCTCCCTCCCCAATAAACGATCCTTTTTTTAGCTCATCCCAATGACTCTGAAACTCACGAATCGGAACGTGCATGCTCTCTTCCCGAGAGGCACCGACCCTGCTGTGAATCCCGATCAATTCTCCCGCCATATTAAAAAGGGGGCCGCCGGAGTCGCCACCAATTAGCATACAATCAGATTGGATCGTTGAGTTAGCCTGCCGGACCAGCCGTCCGACCCGCACATTCACACCGCGTTCCTTGTCGAACCCCCCTGAATGCCCCAGAGAAAAAACCCAATCTCCCAGCTTCGTGGAATCATCCTTATCGACTTCAACAAAAGGAAAAGGCCCCTCATCTATAATCTGTAACATCGCCGAGTCCGTTTCCGAATTAAGGCCCAACGAAACGCCCTTCAATTCGCGGCCGTCTTCCATGATCACCTTGATTTCTTCATCAATCTTTCCTGTCACGTGTGCGGCAGTCAGCACGAGGCCATCTTCACTAATGATCACAGCACTCCCCGATCCCCCGTCCATTTGCAAACACACCGTCGCTGCTCGCGTCCTCGCCAGGTTAGATTGCAAGGCTTGCTGGATCTCTCGAAAGTCGTCCAAAGTCTGGGGCGCGATCTTGTCGTTAAAAGCAGGTCGGTCAGCATACCCCCCTGCAATAAGGCCGCTTGATACAGCAAAAAGCAGATAGGCTGGCATGGTCATCGTAACGATCTTAAGTCCGTATCGGGGCAATGGCAATCGACAAAGGCGGAAAGGGTTTAGGAAAATCAAAGGTCCGGCTAACGCTCACAGGAACCCCCGAACCTGTATAGGATGAACAGCCAGCCGAACTCTGAAATTTTCACGCTCTGAAGGTCTTAGAAAGGCCCCTAGTTGCAACTAAGTGACAAGCTCAAAGCCAAAGCTCTGTGAAACCATCACATTTTTTACGACTAATCCGGGATGTCATTTTTTTGGCTCGAAGGAGGAGCCGTCGCAGATGAAAATGAAACCACCCCACCAACCCCGGCAGCATAAGGAGCTTCCAAAAGAAGAGTCCCCTCGGCGTCGGGGAAAACATACACTCGTCTTCTCTCAGCAATCCATCGGCCCATAAGCCCCAAGCCTGAAGCTGAAATAATAACTGACATCACAACGACGGCGTAAAACAGCCCAGGGCGTCCTTTCAATTCAGCCCATACCCCGGCCTCCTCAGCTTCCAGAATGCGGATCCTTGGGAGAATTAACGGCTTGCTGGAGGCAAGGTTCTCCCCGCCCATCGCCATCACTTTTCCCAACCAGTATAGGCGGATCGAAAGTTGGATTGAAAAACTCTCAAGCTGGGAAGATGGATCGGATTTTTCTAATGCCTCTTCCACCGCTATTCGGATCACTTTCTCTCTCTCCGCCTGATTCACTGATTCGATCACCCGGTCAGAAAAAATCAACTGGGACTTCTCCGGCATTCCCAGGAAGTAAAAAACCACGGCCACTGGTTTTTCAGGATCAAATTGTGAGCGCACGACGCTGTCCAGTGATTCTGTTTCTGGTATCTCTTGCAAGGCGTCGAAAAGATACACAAAGAGATCGATATCGGCATCCCGGGCATGATAATTTAGGAACCCCTCCCGATCCCGATACTCTTGGGTCGTCAGTAGTTTTTGAGGGTCATTCAGGAAGCCTTGGGGAGAATCGTGAAAATACGCTGACAAGAACTGATCACCAATGACACGAGACCATTCCACCGGTTCGAATCCCTCTTCCGGCAGATTCTGAACTGCTGGATCAAGTTCGATTGGCTCATCATTGTTTGAATCCAAAAACTCGCGTGCAACCCGACCCAACAAACTTGATCCCGGTACATACTCGCCCGACTCCAAGGCCTCGAGTTCGTCCTCGTCCCACTCCGGAAGGGCTAACTCCTGCCCGCTTAGCAACATTGTCGATAGAGACACTGCTAAAATGAGTTTCATCGGTTTTGAGCCTCCTCTTTTACCGATTGATCTGCAGTTCCCAGCTGATTCCCCTCTCGGGTCCGTTGCAACAATTCCCCCACTTTCTTAGGGTTCTGCCCTCCCTCGGCCAGGATCGACTCCGGATCCTTTTTTACTTTCTTCCACCCTTTGATCAAAGTCCCTTCAAGTTTTTGAATCACCGTAGCAATCGCCTCAAGGTAGTGACCCTGTAAAAATGAAGGGTGGCCTGCTGCCAGGGCTGCAAAGGTTGAGTCTTCATCGAGATAGGGAAGTAACGCATAACCAAAAGTGATCCCTGCATTCTTCGCATTCACATCAACAACGATCAAAATTCCATTTTCGTTTGGCCTTTCGAGATCGACATCGACGTATGCAGCACGGTTCAGCATCCAGAAGCCAAACTGACGCAAACTCTGAAGCTCTTCAAATGCACCCAGATAAATGGAAACAAACAACTGTGGGAAGCGCGCTTCAAATCGCTCCAGGATTTTCCTCATTGGTTCCCGCTCCTTCATTCGTATGATCCCCGCGGCATCTGTGAACTTATCGAGACTTACATCATCGGCACCGAAAACCTCGTCAGCATACCACATGGCAAACCCGCAATGCGGGCACGAAGCCGCTGCACGGTGGATTCTTTGGACACATCGAGGGCACTTCATCTGACTTATTAACTGGTCTTAAGTAAACGGATTCAATCCGCTCGACCAAGCCTTTTTGCCTGTTTCGCGGATTTCTTTCGAAAAACCCGAGCCTTGGACCGGAGCGGAGGGGGAGAAAGGGGGGTGGAGACTCCAGGGTAGCCCTCTCTGCCTCCGACCAGTACAACAAGCTTACTGGGGACTATGCGCCCGAGAAGCACAAGATCAACCTGGACGCCGAGATCATCGTGACCATCGGAGGCAATGCCTAGAGCAGGGCTAGCGCGGACAACTCCAGGCGCGGTGTTTGGGCGACGATTCAGGTCGGCTCGTCGTAGGCGAAAGGCTTCTGGTGCATCATCATTTTAATGAACTTGATCTTCGCGAACTCATCCTTCCACCCGAGGTCAACGCTCGTCTCATATTTTAGGTTCGCCGCCTTCTCCACCCTGACGTCAGTCCATGCCCCGGCCCAGATCCTCCTCTCTACCGGCTCCCAACAATTCGGCCGCCCCTCTCTCGGGTCGTGGGTGACTTACGGATTACGGTGCGAAACCGATGACCTACCCGCCTTTGTCGTCATGTCATCAGCTCAAAAGGTCCTTCCGGAGGCGCCGCCAACTTCAACTCCGGCTCCCTCCCTTCGGTTCACGATGGGATTCAGTTTCGCTCCGTCGGGGATCCGGTCCTTTATCTTTCAAATCCCAAAGGCATCGAAAAAGGGAACCGGAGAGCCGTGATCGGCGCCATTAACGAACTCAATCAACGACACTTCGATTCCGTTGGAGATCCCGAAATCCAAACTCGCATCGCCTCCTACGAAATGTCCGCTCGAATGCAGGAGGTTGCTCCCCAGGTCACCGATATTTCCCTCGAGCCCAAGAGCATCCAAGAGATGTATGGTGCCCAACCTGGAAAGCGCTCATTCGCCAACAACGCCCTCCTCGCCCGGCGTCTCATCGAGCGTGGCGTTCGCTTCGTCGAGCTCTTCCACGAATCGTGGGACCAGCACGGAGGTCTCGTTGGTGGTCTCAAGAAGAACTGTAAAGACGTTGATCAAGCCTGCGCCGCTCTCATCAAAGATCTCAAACAACGCGGAATACTCGATGACACCCTGATCGTTTTTGGCGGCGAATTTGGACGTACTCCCATGGTCCATGGGTCGCAATGATGGCCGTCATTATGAAATTACGGAACTCCAGATTCACCAGATCTAACTCACTGGAGAACCCTTTAATGCTTCCAGCACTTCGGGGTCAAGTTCGATCAAGTTTTCCAACTTCGGGAACTCTCCATTCCGAACATCGGTGATATACTCATCAAAAGCAGAAACCCTCTCTTCCTGCAGTCTGCGATATTCTCCGGAAAAATCGCGATACGCTTTGGAGTGCCGCGGCAAGCGTTCGTCATAGTCTCCAAGAATGTCATCGGAAAAGAGAAACTGGGTATCACATCCCGACCCAGATCCCAGCGACATTAACAACATCGAGGTTTGTCCAGAGAGCCAGGTCGCAAGCTGGTGTGGAACACATTCAATCTCCGCGGCATAGGCCCCGGCACTTTCCAGATCCTTCATCTTTAGGTGGAGTTCCCTAGCCTCCTCAAGAGTCTTACCAATTGCTCGATAATTCGTCCATGTGACGTGGCGAGGCACCAACCCCAAATGTCCTACTACTGGAATCCCCTCCCTGGCCATCCCCTCGATGACCCAAGGACTGGCCGAGCAGTAGACCGAACTTGCTCCCAATTCAAGAGCATGAAACCCCACTCGAATAGCCTCCTCCCGTGAAGCCAATCCGTGAGGAGTTGCACCTGATAAAAAACTTTTCGGGGCGGCCTCGACGAGCGCCGGAAACCGGGCCTGCGAGCCCAGCGAATCAAAACTGCAGCTCATTAAATCAACGCCAGCCATCTCAGCGGCAGCCGCCTCTTCCGGTGATTTAACATGAATGTGGGACAAACACCGCTTCCCCTTTAGTTTTCGCAAATCGTGAACCGTGTATCTCTTTCTGGGTCGAATCATCCTTCACTGGTTCTAGCAGGTGGACAGAACGAAGCGCGACCACAAATCTAGTCGGCACGTTCAACAAGAAGAGATGTCGCGCCTTTCGTCAGAGTCCGTTTTGACTCCTTACCATCCGACCAATGGATTATCACCTGCTTCGCGGTGTCTCCGGACGGAACAGCAAATCGTTGAAATTGAGAAGATTGCGAAAGATACGACCCGCCGGCATAGATTTCCTTCGTTAGTATTTTGCCACTAGCAAGTTCCACCCGGATCGTCGCGCCAACCTTAAGTCCGGCTGAAGCCGCGAGTTTCACCGTTAGCGCAACGGCATCCTTTGAGGCCATAACTTCAAAGGACTGAATTCGATCTCCATTAATCCCAACAATCAGATCAGACCAACCATCTCCATTGAGATCGGCAAGGGCCACGCCCTTTGAATCCTCAGGGATAACAATTCCACTCCGGTCTGGTCGCACTGGAGAAAAACTGCCGTTTCCAAGTCCTCGCAAAACGACCGAAACGCCACCATCCATGCGACCGGTTTCGACCTGTGGAGCAAAGGAATTTTGCGCAAGAAAGAGATCCTCGTTGCCATCCGCGTCGAAATCACTGATCGCGACACCAAAGACCGGTGACGCCTGCGCAATAGAAGGCAGAGCCCGGAATTCAAACTGCCCACTTCCGTCATTGATCAGGACCCCACTTTCCAGAGTATTTGCTTCAAACCGTTGGGCTTTTTCCAAGCGTCCAGCATAGAGATCAAACAGAGTTGCTGATGCGAAATCATGAAATTTCGGGACCCTTTTTCTTAAGAACGGCATGGCATTACTTGAACAACTCAACCCCCGAACGGGATAGCAAACCCCGTTCTCAAATTCCGCTTCAAGAATGCGTTTTTTGCCAGTCCCGTCGACGTCTCCGTATAGCAGAAGAGCAGGAGCATCGTATTTGGTGTTCAGCCCCACATTTCCAACCACGTAGTCCATGTCGCCATCTCCGTCAAAGTCTCCGCCGGCCAGACTGTTCCACCATCCGGTTCGCCCTGCTAGCCCAGCCTCCTTGGTCTGTTCGCTGAGATTGCCCTTGTCATTTCTAAAAAACTTCACTTCCCCCCATTCATGCGCCACCAATAGATCGAGCCATCCATCGCCATTGGCGTCGGTCCACAACGCCGCAGTCACCAACCCGGGAAACCGATCATTCGCAACGTTCTCAAATTGCAGGTCGCCATCATTTCGCAGGAGGCGGCTCATTGGTGATTCGGGATAGTTTCCGGGAATGACCCGACCTCCCACAAACAGGTCAAGATCACCATCCCGATCGTAGTCTGCGGCGCAAACCACCGATCCACTTTCTCCCTCGATGGGGCCGGCGCCACCGGGAGTCTTCTTGAAATTTCCATCGCCGTCGTTTAGATAGAGTCGATCCCTAAAAACCCCGCTACCGGGCTCACCCTCTACCCCTCCGCTCACAACATAGAGATCCTGATCTCCGTCATCATCCGCATCGAAAAATAAAGGCGCCATGTCTTCATTTTTTGCATCAACATCGAATTGAGCCGATCCCTTTTCAACAAAACCCACGGCATCGGATTTTTTCACAAACACCCGTCCCGCCTGACCCGCCGGGCTTGAGAGATAGACATCTTCAAGCCCATCACCATTCACATCACCCACGGCAACCCCTGGCCCCATTTGGGAGTGCTTCGTAGGCAGCAATGGCTGTCGCTCAAAATCGTTAAAATATCCCTCCTTCGCCCGGGCCCCAGCCAGCATCGAGGAACGGACAAACATTGTCCCGCGAGGGTCCTCTTTTCCGACCAATTTTGAGGCTCCTGGCTCGTCAATCGTATAGCGCATCCCTACCTCGAGCCCCTTCAGAATCTGGCGCCCTCCTCCCGGCCAATCAATGATAAGCTTTTCAACCTGCTTCGCTTCACCGAGTCCAAAGTGAAGAAGATTGTCATTGCTCGACATGAATCCACGCGAGGCAGTCAAAGTTCTCATTTGTATCATGGGCTCGTGACCGGTTTGCATCAACACCGTTGCGCCCAATGCCCAGGAATTCTTTCTCTTGCCACGCAGTCGTAATGACAACCGTCCACCGGTCACCAGTCCGTTCCGATAAACATCGGGAGCACTACCGAAATTATTAACAATGAGATCAAGGTCACCATCGCCATCTAGATCTCCCATTGCCGTGCCATAACTCACTGATTCTTCATTGAGGCCCCAATCCTTTCCTGCATTGGAGAACTTCAAATCACCCTCGTTTCGAAACGCCCAGTTTTTCAAAGCGAGGGGCTTCTTGTCATTCCAAAAAGCTTGTCCTGCCGCCTGCCCCCGGCTCCTGATGATCGCTTCTTCCTGATTTCGCAAATCACTGTTGAACCAATCACGGCTCATGCCAGTCGAAATAAAGACATCTTCCCTGCCGTCGCAATCGAGGTCACCGAACTTAATCGACCACGTCCAGTCCGTCGCTGCCAGTCCTGTTAAAAATGCCACCTCATTAAACCTTCCTGTCCCAGTGTTCAGATAGACCGCGTTTCGCATGTATTGCGCGGGTCTGGGCCAATTAAGAAACCACGAGTCACTGTCCTGTCCGGTCATATTCCCCATCGACATCTTTTCCGTGTAGTGATCACTCCCCGCCATGTCCGACGCCATGTAGTCGAGCAAGCCGTCGTTGTTAATATCGGCCACATCAGATCCCATGGAGAACCAAGGAGTATGAGGGAAAGCAAACGGAGCTACATCCCTAAACGTCCCATTACCCATGTTGCGGTAAAGGTGATCGGCTCCATAAAAATCATTGGCGACATACAGATCCGGATAGCCATCTGCATCGTAATCCCACCAAGTTGCCGAGAGACCAAACTCCGGCTCGCGAACCCCCGCTTCTTCCCCGACTTCGTTGAACGTTCCACCGTCATTCCGATAGAGGCGATCGAACTGTCCGGAGGAGATTTGTTTATACCCCTGTGGGGATTTTATTAGCCCCGCATACTCTCGCATAATCTCCGGTTGAATCACGGGTTCCCCATTGGGGCCTCTCACCAGACGAAACTTCACATCGTGCAGTTCTTCGCCCGGAGGAATCCGGTTCGTCAAAAGATAACCATCAAGATCGCCATCGAGGTCGTAATCACAAAAAGCCATCATCAAACTCGCTCCCTTAAAATCGAGCCCCATCTCCTTTGCCTTATCCACGAACCCCTTTCCCTTTTGATTAATAAACAAACGATTGTGACCGTCGAATGCGCACAAATACAAATCCAGCCAACCGTCTCCATTCACATCTACCCAAGTGCAACCGGCACCCCAAAGCCCCGGAGATTCCATCCCCAGTTCCACCGTGGCATCTTCAAATTTAAAGTCTCCCAGATTTCGATAAAGACGACCTCCGTCTGTCATCCGGGAAAGAAATACATCCGCATCCCCATCATTGTCAAAATCACCTAGGCAGACTCCGCCTCCCGTAAACGAACCACTGATCTCCGCCGCCCATTTCGCGGGTGGCTTCCACTCACGCACAAAATCGATTCCTGTGCGTTCGGCACCAAGCTTATCAAACATGGTGTCACCTTGCGGGGGCTCGGGTATTGCAAGCTTTTGGGACTCATCGCCTTGCGATTGCAGGGAAAGAGCAAGGAGAAGAATGCGATGAAGAAATTTCATTTAGTTGATACCAAAGAAGCTACTTGATACCAAGCGCATTACTCAAGAGGCTAATCGGCGCTCATGCCTCCTTTCTACCGACTTCTGCTCGCGGCGCTCACGGCAAACTTCTTCGTCTGCACTCTCAATGCCGACCTCCTTGCCCATTGGCCACTGGATGGGAATGGTGACGACGCTCTCGACAACCATCACGGGTCAACCACAAATGTCGTTTTCGGTGCCGATGGAGCTGCTGCTCACACTGGCACTGCTGCCGAGTTCAATGGCTCCAATTCTACCATCACCGTTCCTCACGATTCATCCCTCAACCCCGCCAGTTTCACTCTCGCAATGTGGGTCAATGCGGACAGCACCAACGGTTTTGCCTCTGCCGTCACCAGTCGGGATGACACCTCCGCGTCCGTTCACGGCTACATCATCTATAACGATAACGGAGGAAATTGGAACTTTTGGACCGGAACCGGTGGACCATCTGGAGCTTGGAACACAATGCCTGGTGGGGGCGTTCAAACAGGTTCCTGGACTCATCTCGCCATTAGTTATGACCTAGGCAGCAAAACAAAGAGCCTCTATGTCAACGGATCCCTTGCCGCAACAAACTCGGCAAACAAACTCTACAGCCCAAACGGACCGCAAGCAGAAAACCTTCACATTGGATCGGGAGCGGACAATGGGGCCTCATTTCACTTCGACGGGCTCATCGATGATGTCGCCCTCTGGGACGAAACTCTCACCGTATCCGAGATTCAGAATGTCATGAACAACGGTGTCTCCGGTGGCCGTCCGGTCGTGACCTCCTTCACGGCCAGCCCTCCATTTATTGACTCCGGTCAAAGTGTGACCCTGACCTGGCAAACAACAAACGCAACCACCGTAAGTATCACACCTAAAATCGGCAATGTCCCCGCTGCCTCGGGAAGCGTGACGATTTCCCCAACCGAGACAACCACTTATACTCTTACCGCCACCGGCGAATCCCCAACACTCACTTCCTCTCAAATCACCGTTGGCGTCGACGTGGAGTCGCTCCCACCCGTCATCAATGAATTCCTTGCTGACAACGAATCCGGCCTCACCGACGCGGATGGAGACTTCTCCGACTGGATCGAGATTCATAACCCAAATCCCTTCGTCATTGAGCTAGGAGGATGGCACCTCTCCGACAACTCACTCGACCCTCAAAAGTTTTGCATTCCGCCACAGAAAATTCCAGCGGGAGGATTCATCATCCTCTTCGCCTCCAACAAGGACGGAGGCATGGGATTCCAGCTCGCCAAAAGTGGTGACTCCCTCGCGCTCAGCGATCCCGAAGGAAATATCGTGCAGGAATTTTCGCCAATGTATCCCGCTCAATTCGACGACATTTCCTATGGAAAAAGCAACGATGGCAGCACGACCTATCTCGTGCCGACTCCGGGAGAAACGAACGGCCCGCCCCGCAGCGAAATCGGCCCCTCGATCGATGCCTTCATCGAAGTCTTACCTCCGCCTGGAGAAAACGATCACCTGGATGTCAGAGCAACGATCACTCCACGAATTGGCGCCGTCAGCGGGGCCACCCTTCACTACCGAATTGGCTTTGGGAGTGAACTATCCCTTCCCATGACCATGGGAGAAGACAACTTATATACCGCAACAATCCCTTCATCGGCATATGTCGCAAACGAGATGGTACGTTGGTATATCGCCGCTTCCACTTCTTCCGGAGAATCCTCCCGCGAACCTCCCTTTACCCACCCAACTGAATCCGCGCAATATTTTGGCACCGTAGTCACCGATCCCGGCATCTCGGTGGACCATTCCGTGATGGAGTGGTTTGTCGAAAATCTTGGCGCAGCTGACACCCGAGGAGGAACACGCGGCTCACTCTATTTCGAGGGACGTTTCTACGACAATATTTTCTGCCGAATCCGTGGTCAAAGCACCGCAAACTGGCCAAAACATAAATACAAATTCGACTTCTATCGCGGCGGCCATTTTACCTGGAATGAAAGCGCTCCAAAAGTGGAGGAATTCAACGTAAACTCCCACTATCGCGATTCCTACGTCCGTGAAAATTCCATCTTTGCTTTCCTCAATGAAGCTGGTGCCCTTGCACCTGAAACACGCTATCTCTGGATTCGCCGCAACGGCAGTGACCTCGGTCTTTTCAGCTTCGTCGAACAAGTCGATGAGGAATTCCTAACCCGCCGGGGCATTGACGCCACGGGCTCGATGTATAAGGCCATTAATGTCCCGGCCACCCTCTCGACAACGGTCAATTCCAGCCTCTACCGCAAGACTCTCCGAAAGACCGAGCCCTACACTGATCTCAGACAACTCACCACGGGCATCAACATCGCAAATCCAAGCCGATTCGAGTTCGTCGCCGATGAAGTCAACCTTCCTAACTACCTCAATGTCATGGCTGCGATGTGTGTGCCTTTCAATCACGATCAGCTCACCAAAAATTACTATGTTTACCGTGACTATGATCGCGAGGAGTGGTTCCGAATCGCCTGGGACGGAGACCAGGGGCTTCCGACCGGGCAGAAAAACACCCATGAAAACTGGGCCAGTCCGCTTTATGGCGACGCCATGCACACTCAGGAACTCGTGGGAGGAAATGCCAACCCGATCTGGCAAAACCACCTGCACGCCGCCATTCTCGACAACCCGATCACTCGCCAAATGTACATGCGCCGGGTGCGCACCCTCATCGACAAATACCTCAAGATCCCTGAAACGGGACCATCCACCACTCTCCTCGCTGAAGGAGCAATCGCGAGCTATTTCGTTCCCGTGGATTCCTCGCTTGAATCAACTTGGTTTACCCCCGGTTTCAACGATACCACCTGGCCAACAGGTCCCGCCGGTTTCGGATATGAAAATAATCTCGCCGACTACCAAAACCTTATCCACACCCGGGTAAAACCGAGCGAAACCATCGCCGGAGCCACCTCGATCTATCAGCGCTATGATTTCAACGTCACCAATCCGGCATCATTCCAAAACCTAGTCCTGCGCATGCGCTACGAAGATGGCTTTATCGCTTACCTCAATGGTCGCGAAGTGGCTCGGTCCAATATCTCAGGCACGGTGCGATACAACTCCACAGCCGGATCGAATCCAGACTCCCAGGCCGTGAATTTCGAAAACTTCCCCTTGTTCGGCGTTAGTCTTTTGAACGGATCCAATGGTCTCGCAATTCAGGTCATCAATCAATCGGTCAGGAGCAGCGACCTCCTGTGTGAACCTGAATTGATCGACCAACCCGGCTCCAATGGCGGGTATTTTGAGAACCTCCTCACAGGGTTCCGGAGCGCAATCGAAAACGACGTCACCATTGATCAATCGATCTGGTCGGGCTCAGGAATCACCAACTTCAGCAGCGGCTTCAATGGGGCCCTCAACACCTCTCTCCCCAGCCGGCGCACGGCCCTTTTCGACACCTATGGTCCAGATGGATCGGGCTTGATTCCCGACTCTCAGCCCGTTGACGCAATCGTAAGCTTTAGCCAAATCGAAGCGAAACCAGACTCCGGAAATCAGGACGAAGAATTCATCGAGATCACAAATGCCAATCGCGATGCCGTCGATATCTCTGACTGGACCGTAAGTGGAGGGATCAATTTCATGTTACCTCCGGGTGCCGTTGTTCCAGGCAACAGTTCCATTTTTCTTTCCCCAAATGTCCGTGACTTCCGCCTCCGAGTCTCCAGCCCAACAGGTGGCGAGGGAAACATTGTCATTGGCGACTATTACGGTCACCTTTCCAACTTCACCGAGACTCTCACGTTAACGAATACGGCTGGCGTAGTGATCGCCCAAACCAACACCCCCAATCAAGCAAGCGAAGCACAGCGATTTCTCGTCATTAGTGAAATCATGTATCACCCCGCTGACGGTGGAGGCACAGAGTTTGTTGAATTACTCAATATCAGTGAAGACGCACCTCTTAGCCTTGAAGGGGTCAGTTTTAGCGGCGGGATCAATTTCGCTTTCCCCGCGGGCACGGTGCTCTCTCCCGGAGCACAAATCATCATCAATGAGAACGATTTCCTCAATGACACGTCCCTAAGTAATGGCGGAGAGCTGATCAAACTCGAAGACGCGGCCAGCGGAACAATTAAGGAGTTCACCTTTGATGATAAATCACCCTGGCCTACTAGCCCAGATGGAGGCGGTCGAAGCCTCGTCTTGATCAACCCACATACAAATCCAGATCCTAATATCGCCGGCAATTGGCGGGCCAGCACTTCCAACGGAGGGAATCCCGGGAACAGCGATTCCTCTACCTTCACGGGAGACCCGAATGGAGATACCAATCAGAACGGTGTGCCAGATCTCATCGACTATAGTCTCGGCGCTGGAGGCTCAGCCGAGATGACACCGGAAAAATTCAGCTATCGCCGCAAGCTTGGCACCGACGACGTGAATGTTTTGATTGAAGCTTCTCCTGATCTTTCCGTTTGGGCCGCGGCCGATTCATTTCTCCTAAATGTTACCACCACCGACATTGGTGACGGTTTCGAGCTTGTTGAATACGATCTTTCCCCAGCGGCCCCAACTCAACGACTATTCCTTCGCGTCCGGGCTGAATTAATTTCGCTTTAAAGATTGCCCGCTTCTAAAAAGTCATCATAAAGGATTTTAATACAAATCCGACTTTAGATACTCTTTCCATGAAATACCTGAATTCCTTCTTACTTTCCTGCGTAGCCGCCTGCAGTTGCCACGCCGAACTCGTCGCTCATTGGCCCCTCGATTCCGATGCCCTCGATGCCACTGGCAACGCTCACAATGGAACTGTCGTTGATGGAACTGTCAACTTCGGACAGCCCGGTGCCAATGCCAATACCGGCTCGGCCGCAGCCTTCCCTGACACGGGTCACATCGATGTTCCCTTCGATGCTGCTCTCAACGGAGAAAGCTTCACTGTCGCCCTCTGGGCAAATGCTGCCAGCACTGGGGGATTTTCCTCTCCCCTCACCAGCCGTGATGACGTCGCCGGACCTCTCACACACGGCTTCATCATCTACAACAACAATGCTGGAGTGTGGGATTTCTGGACCGGTGACAGCGATGCCGGCTGGGATAGCTTGGCCGGTTCCCCCGTTACCACCGACACCTGGACTCACGTTGCCATCACCTATGATGCGCCAACCGACACAAAGACCCTGTGGATCGATGGTGTCGTTTCTGCCACTGATAACATTCCGCAGTCCGGCCCAACCCAGTATGCTCCAAACGGAACGATTGAGATGGAAAATCTTCACATCGGTGCCGGACAAGATGACGGACTCAATTTCTACTTCGATGGTCTCATTGACGACGTGGGAATTTGGAATGAGGCTCTCGATCAAACGGTCCTTCAAAGCATCATGGCCAACGGGGTTGTCAGTGGTCTTTCTGACCCCGCCCTTTCTGTTCCCAATCCCATCGATCTCGTTCTCAATGGTGGCATTCAAGTGATTGAAATCCCCATCAACAATCCCGGCCAAACACAAACCCTCACTGTTTCGGCAGCGACCTTTAACGGCGATCCTAACTTCTCCGTAACAACCCTGCCAGGGCCGGTCACTCCCGGCAGTTCTGGAAACCTCGTCGTCACCTTCGATCCTGCCGGAAACAACGGAGCTTTCGAAGCAGATCTCAAAATTACCAGCAACGACTCACTCACCCCCGTTCGCACCACCACTCTGCGCGGAGCCATTCACGATCCCATGCTCGTATCTGACGCCACCGTCGACCTTGGTGAAAACACCACCGGAACGATTACTCTCACCAACAACGGAGCGACCCGCTCTCTGCAAGTTTCTGGCATTACGATTACTGGAAATAGCGATAATTTTGAGATCACCTCCATTCCAAGCACAATTGCAGCCAATGGTGGAACCGACGATATCGAGATTTCTTTCGACTCTTTGGGAGAGCAAGGAAATTTCAGCGTCACTCTGACCTTCAATACCGATGATCCTATCAATCCTGCCTTCATCGTGATTGTCACCGCCACCGTCCCCTTTAGCGACACACTCGTGGCCTGGTGGCCGCTCGATGTCGATGGAACCGACGCCAGCGGAAACGGTTTCGATGGGGTCGTCGAAGGGAGTCTGGTTGCCAGCCCCGGAGCCAATGGTGCCACCGGCGGCTCACTTGAATTCGATGGGTTTTCCTCCCGGATCGATGTCCCATTCGATCAAGCCCTCAATCCCCAGGACTTCACCGTGACCCTCTGGGCCAACGCCAGCACAACGTCTGGATTCGCATCTCCGATCACAAGCCGTGACGATGTTGGCGGTGGAACCAGCACCCATGGTTACATTCTCTACAATGATAACGGCGGCAACTGGAACTTTTGGACCGGAGACGGAAACCCCGGCTGGGACACTCTGACAGGAGAATCTGTGACAACCGATACTTGGACTCATATTGCGATGACCTTCGATTCAGTAACTCAAACCAAGTCGATTTGGATCAATGGAACTCTTGCAGCCAGCGATGTCGCTGCGGCTCAGTATTCGCTCAATGGCACCGTTGAAATGGAACCGCTCCATATCGGTGCCGGACAAGACGATGGTTTGAACTTTTGGTTTTCAGGTAAGATCGACGATGTCGGCCTCTTTCGGGTGGCATTATCACCAGATAATATCAACTCAATCATGACCGACGGGGTCGGAGGCTTCACCGGATCGTCAAGAGCACTTGAAATCACAGACATTGACCTCGGCCCCAATCCTGGCGAGGTGACTATCACCTTCAACTCAGTCAACGGCGCAGCATACATTATTGAGCGTTCCACGAACCTTGCGCCCGATTCTTGGGACGAGTTGACCGACAACCATGCCAGTGAGGGCGAAACGACCTCCTTTACCGACTTGGATGTCCCGGTTGGAACCACTAAACTGTTTTATCGCGTCATTCGCCCGTAAGGTTTTTTTCTCGTTGAGGTTCTCCTACTTTTCCCCGGTTCCTAATCTGGAGTATCGGCCACCGTGCACACCGGATGCGACTCCAATGTGCTTACCTTTGTGCTTGCTCATGTCAGGTGCTTCGCAGCCTTTTTCAAACACGCAGACCCCGGCCTTGTTGCGGGTCAGGCAGTCGTCGCTCAAACTGTCGATCCGGATCACGTAAGCTTTGCCATCGTTATCCTTAACGATGACCTCCATGAGAAAACTTAGTCCACATCACTTCACGACAATCTGCCCTCTTTTCACGACATTGGTTTGATTGACATTTCGGATGAAAAATAACTCAGTTAGAGTCTTTATCTTGAATCAAGCTTACACCTTAAAAACGCCGGAATGAATTCACTCAAATCAAAATATGACGTTGCAATCGTTGGAGGCGGCCATAACGGACTTGTAGCAGCCTGCTACTTGGCAAAGGCGGGGATGTCCGTCTTGGTGTTGGAACGTAATGACGTCCTTGGGGGGGCAACCCTTTCTCGTCAAACGTTCCCCGGAGTGGATGCCAAGCTTTCCGTTTATTCATATCTTGTCAGTCTTCTTCCTCAGAAAATCATCGATGATCTTGGCCTTAAGTTCAAACTCCGTTCGCGTAAAACTGCCTCCTGGACTCCCCGTATTTACGACGGAAAACTCCGTGAACTCCTGATTCAAAACAATTCATCCGGTGCCAACCGGGAGGCATTTTCCGAACTCACCGGAAGTGACAAAGATTACGAGGGCTACCTCAAACTCCAGAGATTGGAACAATCAATCTCCAAGGCAATCTGGCCCAGTCTCATTAGCCCCATGATCTCCCGGGAAAAATTGCGAAGCGGTCTGGACAAAGACACCCGACTTGCGTGGCAGGCACTGATTGAGGAACCGATTGGCGATGTCATTGAACAACACATCTCTGACGACCTGATTCGCGGACTGGTTTTCACCGATGGCAGAATCGGCGTTTCCACCTACCCTCACGACCCTTCCTTGCTTCAAAACAAATCCTTTCTTTATCACATCATCGGCGGTGGCACCGGAGAATGGAGAGTCCCCGTTGGCGGAATGGGGGTGCTCGTCGAACAACTGCATAATGTCGCGCACGCCACAAGCAACACCACATTCCAAACCCATGCGAAAGTCATCCGCATTGACAGTGGACCAAGAAATTCCACGGTCATATTTGAGCACGACGAAAAAGAACACGAAGTGGACGCGCGCTTCGTTCTTTGCAATGCCTCGGCCCAGATCCTGAACCAACTGACAGATGAAGAGAGTGTCCCCCTGGACTTGGACAAGACCGCCGAAGGAGCCGGCTTCAAAATCAACATGCTGCTCAAGAAACTCCCCAGATTGTTATCAGACCGCCACACGGCAGAGGATGCTTTTTCCGGAACCGTTCATATCGACGAAGGGTATC
>JAPKDJ010000140.1 GCA_026421245.1 Akkermansiaceae bacterium
AAAGTCATGCTTGATAAAGAGTCCCGGCGTGGTGGCCTACTGACGCAGGCGGGTATTTTGATGATGAACACCAATGGCGAATTCACCAACCCGTTCTATCGGGGTGCCTGGGTGGCTCAAAGTATCTATGGGCTGGAGTTGGAACTTCCTGCCAATCTTGAAGTAGAAGCCCTGAACGCGCCTACGGAAACATTCACCATCAAAGACACGATCAATGAGCATCGTAACAACCCGATTTGCGCCTCCTGCCACAGCAAGATGGATCCCTTTGGCTTGGCCTTGGAAAACTTTGATGTTTTGGGGCGATGGCGTGACAAGTATTCGAAATTTGTCGTAACCAAGACAACGATCGAAGTAACCGCCGAAGGAAAGACGAAGAAGACCGAGAAGACGGCGCGAAAGTTTGAACCCACGACGAAGGTGGACGCCTCTACCGTCCACCGAGACGGGCGGCCTATCGCGGGGATAGAAGGCTTAAAGAAGCTGATGCTGGAGGACCAAGATAAAATTGCCAGGAACGTCCTCACAAAGCTTTCTGAGTATGCGATGGGAAGAAAGATGAATTATGCTGATTCTGAGACGATTCATCGCCTCTTAGAAGCATCAAAGAAAAATGATTATAAGTTGCGTGATTTGATGCTTAGCATCATTACCGACGAATCATTCACAAAACGATAATATAAGTCCCGCATCAGTTGCGCCTCCTTCCCATATTTTAAGTCCTCGCAGGCTATTTAACTGAGATAGGTGGCCAAGCCGATATCCGTGATTAAGGGGAAGTAAGCCCCATGGTCGCAAAGAGCGAATCATAGCAGCTGTGATTTTAAAGCAATAGTTATTCCGTGGTGTCCGAAAAGTCGGTCGTCTCTGAAGCCGT
This sequence comes from Akkermansiaceae bacterium, assembly GCA_026421245.1. Classification (GTDB taxonomy): domain Bacteria; phylum Verrucomicrobiota; class Verrucomicrobiia; order Verrucomicrobiales; family Akkermansiaceae; genus SW10. Next base: position 878 of record JAPKDJ010000140.1, read on the forward strand.
TCTCCGGCAGTTGTTTAGGATTCTTCCGAGGCGCACCGGGGGATGTCCAAGGCTTCCTGATTGGGGGGGGGAAAGTTTTTCTGTCCAGATTCTCTATTTGAGGGAGTATTCTTTTGTTTTGGATTATCAATCTGCCGAAAAACCAATCCCAGTGGACGACGACGAACGATACGAAGCTTTTGTGCGACTTGTGATGAAGCACGAGCCGAGTGTTCGTTCGTTTCTGCGCGGATTGTTGCCGACATGGCATGATGTGGAAGAGGTCGCACAGGAAGCGAGCCTGATTGCGTGGCGGAAATTCGATGATTTTGAAGTGGGCACGTCGTTTGGTGGTTGGTTGCTCACGATCGCCCGGTTTGAGGCGTTGAAGTACCGGCGTCGGGTGGCTCGGAGTCCGCTGGTCTTTTCCGATGACGTTTGGGATCTGCTGGCGGAAGAGGACAGGGGAGAGGAGGTTCAGCAGGTTCGTCGGCAACACCTGGAGGTCTGCCTTGAAAAATTGGGGTCTTCGAAACGGGATTTGCTGCTGCATGTCCACACGCACGGTGTGGTCATACGAAAAGTAGCGGAGGAATCGGGGAAAAGTGAGCAGTCGTTCTACAAGGTCATACAGCGCCTGCGAGCCGTTGTGCTCGGTTGTGTCATGAAGGAAATTGCGATGGAGGATGCATGATGACCGACTCGGATCTTGAACAACTGATCGCGGCTTGGCTCGATGGGCGTATTGGTGCGGCAGCTTCTGAAGCACTTCAGCAGGAATTGCGTGGGTCTGCCAAGGCTAGGGCAATCTTTCAAAGGTTTGCCCAACTCGATGCGGTCCTCCGTGAAACGGCCGATACCGAGAATTTCGGGGCGATTTCGCAAGCCAGCGGATCAAGTGTATCGATTCCGAAGCCTATACCGGCGACGACTCGCTACGCCAAAGCGCTAGTTGCGATCGCTGCGGTAATCATTGTTGTGTTTACAGCAACCTATTACTTCCAGCACGTGAAGACCGACCGTAACATCGCACGGATTAAGGGTCTGAATGGAACACTGACCTGGATCGGTGACGGCGGTCAGATTGTTCAAGGTTCTGCCTCACCGCAAACGGAGACACGCTGGTCGAACGTATTGAGCGAGGGGGCCGAACTGCCGGGCGGAACCATTGAAGGGATGGCGCCGGACTCTTGGTTCGAGCTGGAGTTTCATGACGGCTCGACAAGCATGATCTCCGGTGATTCGATACTCACCTTTTCCGATCGAGGGCAGAAAGAATTGCGTCTAAAGCAGGGCCGCTTTTCAGCCGATGTGATGCCTCAACCGGCAGGCAAACCGATGCTGATCCATACGCCGGCGGCCGTTCTCGAGGTGATCGGAACGCAGTTTGATGTTGAGGCAGGGCCCGTGTCTACGATGCTTTATGTCAGAGAGGGCAAAGTCCAGATCGGACGGGTTGATGACGGGAAGACGGTGGTTGTTCCTGCAGGACACCGCGTGGTCGTCGCTACGGGCCGCGCCATGTTGCTACTGCCAGTCACGCCAGATCGGACGTGGGCTCAAACGCCGTTCTGGGAGAATATCTCAACTTCTGGTGATCCGGACTCGATGGCCACACAAGAAACTCGTGACGACGATGGCGCCCACAACCTTGTGCTATCGGAAGAGCCCGCAAGGTTGCCGGCGCAAGATGCTGGATACACTATCCGTCCCGGCGACGTATTTGAAGTTCGCTACGATTGGCTTGGCGGCATTTGGTGGACGGACCAAGACCAGATTGCCATCAAGTTGTTCACGACCGACAACGACCTGATCAGCGGCACGCCGACCACTTTCGCGACGCTGCTCTCCGGTCCGTCGACCGCCGCTGGCGTGTATGAGACCGCTTCGGGCAGCTCGACTGTCCCGGCGACGGAAGCCAGGAAGAGGCTCTTCGTCGCGATCGACACACAAGATGGCGCGGGAGAGCTCCATGGGGTCGCCCATCTAGACAACTTCCAGTTGGAGGTAACGCACTTTCCCGAGCTGGGATCGCCTCGTCTGGACGACTTTCAATTGCAGGGGGCAGACTTTTCCGACCCTCCCCCCGAGCCTACCGCTGCGATCATCATCGGGGGGAGTCTTCGCAACGGGGATTTCAATAGAAAATAACTTCAAAAAATCTGTCCAGATTTTTCAACGCGGTAGTGATTGATCAGATGGATAACCATCAACTGCAAAGGAACCAATGATGCCCCCTCTAAAGTTTTCCCGTCCGAAATCGATTTGCTCCCTCCTTCTGCCTGCCATCGTGACGGTGGCGCTGTCGGTTGCGCCCGTCGCGTTCGGCCAGGAAGGAAAGGGTGCCTCTTCCAATGACTGGTTCGTGAAGTCGGCTAAGGACAGAACAGAGAAGGCTCAGACAGGAATAAGCGGTGGTGAGAAGCGCGATATCATCCCCTCGTTGCCGGGTATGCCAATTCCGCAAACCGATCGGAAGAAGCCGCCCTCGCCCGATTACCTGATGGCGAAAGTGAAGTGGGGCGGTAGTGCGGTCATCGATCAGAAGCTGACCGAGGATTGGAATCTCGCCCCCAATGATATGCTGGAGTTCCATAAGCTGGCGCGCAGCAAGGGCTTTAAATATATGCCCACCCAAACGTCGCTCGCCGAGTTTAGCTACGACCCTGCCCTGATGCCGGCGATCCTGTTGGGCGGCGTTCGTGAGGTGAAGTTCACGCCGACACAGATCAACCGGCTGCGCCAATACGTTCTCGATGGCGGGATGATTGTCTGTGACTCGGTCTACGGTTCCCCTTGGTTCTACGAGTCGTCGCTCAAGGTGTTTGACGATATGTTCCCGGAATCGCGATTCCGGGTCCTGCCTCCAGATCACCCTCTCTACCACATCAGCTCGGATATCGAACAGGTGACGTATCGCAGTGGCGGGGAGGGAGAGGACGGCAAGCCGTTTTTCGAAGGCCTCTATATCGGTAGCCGTATCGGGGTGTTGGTGTCGAAGTACGGTCTGGGTTGCGGTATGGCTGGTGAGATGGAAATCTTCGATCAGTTAGAAAAGAAGGGGCTCAAGCCGAAGGCATACAGCAAGGAGAGCGCCCGTCAGATCGGCGAGAACCTCGCCCCTTACATCATCGGTTACGGGCGTGTCGGTGAAGCGGAAGGCAAGGCCGAGCTGTTCGGTGCGAGCGATCAGAACGCTCCGACTTCCGAATTTGTCTTCGCGCAAGTCAAGCACGATGGCTCCTGGAACGCTCACCCCGGTGCGGCACGGCAGCTCTTGTCCCGGCTTGAAAAAGATTCGGCGATTCCGGTGAACCTCAAGCGCGTGTCGGTGGATCTCAATCGCGACGACACGTCAGCCTACCCGTTTCTGTTCTTTACTGGGTTGGATGATTTTACTCTGACCAACAAGCAGATCAAGGTCTTGCGTAAGCACGTCGATCAAGGTGGGACTCTGGTGATCAACAACGCACTGGGGCTGGCCACGTTTCACCAGGCGGCTGTTCGCGAGATGCGCCGAGTCTTCCCGGCCGACGAATTTCGACTACTGCCGCAAAGTCACGAGATCTACCGTTCACTCAACACGATCTCAAGTGTGAAATTCACCCCGGCGCTGATGAAAGATCAGGGGGAGAAACTACAGAATCGCCCGGTGCTGTTCGGGGTGAAAATCAAAGACAAGTTGCGGGTGATCTACAGCCCCTATGATATCGAGGGTGGCTGGAACGAGGTTCGATACCCCTTGAGTCGCGGCTACCAATCTGAATCAGCGAAGCAGCTTGGCTGCAACATCATCATGTTTGCGATGACTAACTGATCTGCGACGATGAAACGATCCATAGATATGACAGATTCGGAAAATGACGGCGGCTCGGTTTCACTTCCGATCGACCTGTCCCCACGCGAGTCTGTGGAAGACAGCTCCTTTGAGAATGGCTTGCCGGACAACACCTTGGAGCTGGTCGCGGCCCTCGCCGCAACGCGCACTCGTCTGTTGGATGAGGTGGGCCAGATTATCGTCGGGCAGAAGGAGGTGCTCGATCAGGTCTTGACCGCCTTGTTTGCCAAGGGGCATTGCGTGATGACCGGTGTTCCGGGA
>JAPKDJ010000016.1 GCA_026421245.1 Akkermansiaceae bacterium
CCTCGAGTTCCTTTCCAACACCGCCGAGACGGGTTGGATTCAGGGTGTCGACCTCTATCGCGCCCTCGATCATCGCCCTAAATCAATCGGTCGCGGCCCCCTCCCCTGGGGAACTCTAATGTTCTACAAGCAACCGCATCTCCTCTCTCCCAAAGACGACAAGTGAAAGATGCTCCTTCATTTGCTTCGGCAAAGACCGTAGGATTCCCCTCTACGTTTCATGAAGCTGCTCACTGCCTCACTTATCAGTTCTCTCTTTGCGACTCTTCCTCTTTTCGCGGAGAAGCCCGATCCAAAATCCCTCGAATTCACCAAGTGGACTCCTGACTTTCAGATTCCAAATCCCGTCGCGATTTCATTCGATGAACAAGGCCGCGCCTACGTTTCCCAGACCCAACGCCGTAAAGCCAATGATCTCGATATTCGAAACAACCGCGACTGGGTTTCCAACGACTTGAGTTTTAAAACCCCCGACGAGAAGCGTGCGTTTTACCATAAGATCTTCACTCCTGAAAACAGCGACGCAAATAAGAAGCGGGTCAAGGATTACAACAAAGACGGCAAACATGATCTTAAGGACCTCCAGGCTCTCACCGATCGCGTCTCCTTGATCGAAGACACCGATGGTAACGGCTTCGCAGATAAAACTTCGATTTACGCCGAAGGGTTCAATTCCGAAATCACCGGGATCGCGGCCGGAGTCCTGCATCACGACGGCGATGTTTACGTCACCGCCATACCCGATCTTTGGAAGCTGCGGGACACCACCCATGACGGCAAAGCCGACACCCGTGAATCATTGGCTTATGGTTTTGGCCCGCACATCGCTTTGGGCGGGCATGACATGCACGGGCTCACCGTGGGGCCCGATGGCCGTATCTATTGGACCGTCGGAGACAAGGGGGTCGGCGTCACCTCAAAGGAAGGGCTGAAATTCAAATACCCCAACCAGGGAGCCCTTCTTCGTTGCGAGCCTGACGGTAGCAATTTCGAAGTCTATGCACGAGGGCTACGCAACGTTCAAGAGATCGCCTTTGATCAATACGGAAACATTTTTGGCGTCGACAACGACTCGGACAGCCGGGGAGAAAAAGAGCGTTTTGTCTACATTGTCCGTCACATGGATGCCGGATGGCGATGCAACTGGCAGTATCGCAAAGGCGGATACAACCCATGGATGGATGAAAACCTCCATGTTCCCTATCAAAAGGATCAACCCGTCTACATCACCCCTCCCATCAGCCTCTACAACAACGGCCCCGCCGGAATGGCCTTCAACCCCGGAACCGCCTTGGGAGAAGAATGGAACGACTACTTCTTCCACACCAGCGCTCCCAACGGGCAACAGTGGGCCTTCCAAGTCGAGGAAGATGGAGCCTCATTTAAAATGGTGAACGACATGCAAATTGGGAACGGCGTTCCCATTGTCGGCATCAACTTCGGTCCTGATGGAGCCCTCTACGGAGTCGACTGGGGCGGCGGTTATCCTCTGAACGAAAAAGGAGCCGTTTGGAAATGGGATGTTAAAAATAAGAACCCGCTCCGGGAAGCAACCGCAAATCTCTTGCGAGCAGACTTCTCAAAAATAGAGATCGCTCAACTCGTTGAAAAACTTGATCACCTCGATCAGAGAATCCGCCTAAAATCTCAATTCGAACTGGCAAAAAGAGGATCGAGAAAAGAGCTCAAAGAAGCATCACTCAATTCAACTCAGATAGGCCGGATTCATGCCATCTGGGGACTGGGCCAAATCTATCGGACGACTAAAGAAATCACACCGGAGCTGAGTGATCTCCTGACCGACCAAGATCCCGAAATTCGTGTCCAAGCCGTCAAGACCTTGGGAGATCTCCATGGAACCCATCTGGCACTTCATCGTGCTCCCGCCCCAAAGGGAATCGTCTCATTATCCGAACAAGAATTCATTCCACTTCTCAAAGATCCATCAGACCGGGTTAAATTCCATGCCGCCATTGCCATCGGAAACGTCAGCGAATCAGAAGGAGCCCAAGCAATCCTTGGAATGATCCGCAGTACCAACGACGATAGCAAAACCTTCCTGCGTCACGCTGCCGTTGTTGGACTCACCGGATGCGCAACTTCAGAATTTTTGGTGAATCTTTCCAAAGATGATTCCGAACTTATCCAAAAGATCGCTGTCGTGGCCTTACGACGCCGCGCCAATCCCGCTGTGGCTGAGTTTCTGAAATCTCCGATGGAAAACGTCGCCGCTGAGGCTGCGCGCGCTATCCACGATGACTGGATGATCGAGAAAGCAATGCCTGCCCTCGCCTCCTCGCTAACAGACACAAAATGGCTTAAAAATGAATCCCTCATCCGCCGTGCCATCAACGCCAACTTCCACTTGGGCACATTAGAACATGCCAACCGGGTTGCCAGCTATGCCGCGCAAACAGAGATCCCCGAACAGCTCCGCCTCGACGCTCTGGATGCCCTGGGAAAGTGGACCAACCCTGAAGACCTCGATCGGATTGTCGGACGTTACCGCCTTCGTGAAGATCGAAACCCGCAAATCTCAAAAGCAGCCATTTCGCCCCAACTTACCAAACTTTTGACAGACCCAAGCCAGAAAATCCAAAGTAAAGCGATGGGTCTCGCCCGTTCCCAGAAAATTAAGATGTCGGCCGAGACATTGCTCGCAGTTTCGAGCAACGAAACCTCACTCACCGAACTCCGGATTGAAGCGCTTCGTACCCTTGCCTCTCAAAAACACCCGGACCTGAAAGCCATTCTCACCACCACCATGAAGGCCAAAAGCGACGACCTCCGCATCATCGCGCTCAAGCTCCTTGCAGAAACCGATTCCGAAGCCGCTCTCGAGTTCACGCAACATCTCCTTCATCAAAAAAATGGTTCCACTCGCGAAAAACAGGCCTCACTCGATCTACTCTCCCAAGATCTCGCCTCGAAAAACGGAGACAAAATCCTACAGGCCCTCATTGACTCCTTCGACCAAATCCCAGTCGAGCTTCAGCTCAATCTCGCTGAAGCCGCTGCTTTGCGGAATCTCAAAGCCCCTTCCCCCGATTTCTCACAAGCACTGATCGGCGGGGACGACGCGAGAGGAAAGCATCTCTTTATGAACCACCTCGCTGCGCAATGTGTTCGCTGTCATAAAGTAGCCGACGGCAAGGGGAGCGACCTCGGTCCCAATCTAAAGTCCATCGGCCTTATCGATCGAAACCTCCTCCTCGAATCAATCATGGCACCTCAAAAAGTCATCGCCGACGGCTACGGGTCCATTTCTTTAACTCTCAAAAACGGAAAATCAGTCGTAGGATTGTTTCAAAGCGAGAAGAACGGAATCATCAAAATTCGTGATTCCGAAGGGGCTCTTACCAAAGTAAAATTAAATGAAATCAAAGAACGTAGTCCTGTGATTTCCACCATGCCACCGATGGGACTAATCCTGACCAACCGTGAAATCCGCGACTTGATCGAATACCTTTCGACTCTAAAAGAAAAACCGAAAAAATGATCCGGTCCACCCTCCTTCTTGCCGCGCTAACTGCTTCCGGATTCTCAGCCGAGAAACTCAATGTCCTCTTCATCGCGGTCGACGACCTCCGCCCCGAACTCAATTGCTACGGGAACAAGGACATCCATTCGCCAAATATCGACGCTCTCGCCGCGCGGGGCACTCTTTTTGAGCGCACCTATTGTCAGGTCGCTGTTTGTGGCGCTTCCCGCGCCAGCCTCATGACCGGATTGCGCCCCCAATCCACTCGTTGCTGGAATTTCAAAACTCCCATGCGTGAGATGAATCCGGACGCGCTTTCCATGCCCCAGCACTTCAAAGAGCATGGTTATACGACACTCTCCATTGGCAAGATCTACCATGCCTCCAACGATGACTTCCCCCAAGGCTGGTCGGAAAAACCTCTGCGTGGAATGGGAGCCCAATACGCTTCCCCTGCTGGAATCGCCGAAGCGAAAAAAGCGTCCCGTATCCAAAGAGCCACCGGAGTTCGAACCAGAGGACCCTCCATTGAAAACGGAGGAAAGGTGAGCGATGATGCCTACAACGATGGCATGACCGCCAAAACTGCCATCGAACGATTGAAAAAATTTGCGGCCACCGACAAGCCATTCTTCCTGGCCGTTGGATTTACCAAACCCCACCTCCCCTTTAATGCTCCCGCCAAATACTGGGATCTTTACGATCGCTCCAAGATCAAAGTCCCCTCCCGTGACAAAGTCATCGATGGTCTCTCTTACGACGGCTCGGGCTGGGGAGAACTCAAAAACTACTCCGACATCGCCCTTAAAACCAAAAAACTCGACGATGCCAAAACCCGCGAGCTCATTCACGGGTATCGCGCCTCGGTGAGCTACATGGACGCGCAAGTCGGCCGGGTGATCAATGCGCTCGAAACCTCGGGTCTCGTTCAAAACACCATCATTGTTCTTTGGGGTGACCACGGATACTACCTCGGAGACTACGGCGAGTGGTGCAAGCACACCACCTACGAAGTTGCTGCCAAAGTCCCCCTCATCATCGCCTCCCCTCAACTCAAAGGAGGGCAACGCACATCAGCCCTCACCGAACTCGTCGACCTCTTCCCCACCCTTTGCGATCTTAGCGGAGTCCCCGTCCCAACTCCTCTTCACGGCGTCTCCCTCAAACCCGTCATTCAAGATCCCGAAATTAAATGGAAGGAAGGTGTCTTCAGCCAATATTTCAAAAATAAACCCAAGGTCGGCAAAGTCCTCGGCACAAGTGTTCGTACCGGCCGCTATCGCTACACCGAATGGCGCAAAAAGGACCACACCGGAACACTCGAGGACATCACCTTGATTGACCTCGAAGCCGATCCCAAAGCAACCAAAAACGTGGCGGCTGATCCTGTTCACAAAGAATTTCTGAAAAGGCTCGGTGAACTTGCCAAAAAATCAGGAACTGGCATCAAGCCCTAGATTCTCAGTTGTGACGCAACGGGGCACTCCGACCGGAGCCTTTCAGAAGTGACTTCAAGCGGGCAACCACCTTGGGCCGCTTTGAATACAGATTCGTCTTCTCTCCAGGATCATCCTTCAGATTGTAAAACTGCCGGAGGGGCCTCCGGGTCTGTGTCCCGGCAGTGCGTAAGGCTTCATTCTCCGTTGCGATCGTAATCAAAAAGCAAATTCCTAGTAGCTAGCTGCATCAGCCTTTCTTCACTCTCTTTTCTTATCGAAGCAGTCTCGGACTGCCAAGGGCGGCATATCTCAATGTTCGGCCCATTGTCTCTCAAAAAACAACGATGGTGGGCTACCAAAGCGCTTCCATTCACGGAGAAGGCCCTCCCACTTCCGGGAAGACAACCTTCCCAGCGAAACGATCACACTCCGGGGGGTGAAGGAGGCTTCTTGGGAGACTGTTTCTGCTGGAATTTCTCAATACCCCAGCCAACCACTCCCACTGAGAAGGCCACCAAGGTTGCAAAATAGAAGTAATAAACCGTGCTTGCACCTTTGATGAACCCATAAGAATGCAAACCGACTTCCAGCATATTCACGCCCCACCAGGAGAAAACGACAACCGATCCGCCAAGGATGCTCATGAGATGAATTCCCCAGCCTTTCATCCAACCCGCCAGTCGACAGTGAAGAATAATAAGGCTCCACAAGACAATCAACAACGCCCCATTTTCCTTGGGATCCCATCCCCAAAACCGTCCCCATGAGTCATTGGCCCAGATTCCTCCGAGCACCGTGCCCACCAGTGCGAACAACAGAGTAAAGCAGGTGATCCCATAAACGGTTCGGGTCATAAACCGATGAAAGGCCTTGGGATCCTTCATCACTCCGGCAAGAGCAAGGAAGACATACACCATGGAGAGGAAGCACGCGACAAGCCCCCCGCAATATCCGATCGTGACCGTCACCACATGAGTCGCAAGCCAGTAGTTGGAGTCCAGAACAGCACGCAATGGGTCCATGTTATCCTTGGCATCTCCCAGCTCAAAACGGAAGGCGAAGAAAAGTCCAATCACACCCAATGCCGCACCGATCGACAACAAGATTCTCCGTCGGGTGAGGAGTTCGGAAATACCGAGAACAATCACTGCCCCCGCGGAGATAAACGGAATTGTATCGTAAAGATTGGAAACCGGGGGGCGACCGGTGATCACAAAGCGATGAACGATTCCCGCCAGGAGATAAGCAATGGCCGTGACGTAAAGAATGGATGTGATCCATCCCACAATCTGACCACCCTTTCCTTCTCTCACGATCCATCCAATTGCAGACACCACAAATGCCACGATAAACCAAATGAGTGCGTGCATGAAGTAGTTCCGCTCATAATATGTAACCTCGGAATCAACTTTCCCACCTTCATCCCTGGCCTCGGCTCGCTCGCGCAGGTCGTCTTTCCATTCAGTAAGATTCTTAAGAAATTCGTCGGAATTCGGCTTTTGGGCTGACTTCCCCAAATCCTCGATGGTTTTGAAATCCTGCATCATCACGGTGGGTTCTTCCAACTTCCCTTGCAGGAATTTTTCCAAGCCATTTCCCAGGGAATGCCATTCTTCTTCGTCCTTGCTCTGGGGCGGGAGCACAACAGGACCATACTTTGCAAAAGTTAGCTGGCGGTTCAATTCATATTCGAACTCTCGGGCTTGCGGTGTCTCAAGCCTTCGGGTGGATGCGATCACCCGATCAACGACAGGCATCCAATAGCTGAAACGAGAAGGGTCACTCACTTTTTCGAGCATTTTCAAAACATCCTCATCAACATAGGCGAGCTGCTTGGGATCAAGCTCAGGTAATCCTCCGCGAAGAATGTCAAACGAATCACGAATCCCGGTGTAATTGAGGACAAGTTGGGCAAACTCCACCGTTTTCTTCTCGTTTGGAATCAGCGAGCCCTCACCAGATTCCTCTCTTTTCTTAAGAAGATCCCGGCCTCGATTGATCAGTTTTTGAAATCCATTTTCTTCGCTGTCCCCGCCGTCCTCGATATCGTTGAAACTCAGTCGGGCACGACGTTCTTGGGTTTCGATCCCGAATGGTTTTAAAATATCGGAATCATCGAGCCGAAAGACAGGGAGATCATCCACGAGTTCCGGGCGAAACATGCAATCAAGCAACCACTCGACCGGTCCAATTTTATGGACCGTTCCTCCCGATTTCACCTTCATCGTGAGAGACCCGTGAAAGGTCAACATTTTGAAGCGGGCAAAGGTCGCCAGGGGCTTGATCCGGCCGCCATCTTGAACAGGGATGGCAGAGGCGGCATCAACCACCTCCTCACTCCATGGAGAGTAGCCATTGATCTCCCTTACGTCGGTCGGCGGGATGACACCGCGGATTCCATAGGCAATGAGCCCAAAGAGAACCAGGAGGAAGAAAATGACCAATCCCCACCGAAGGGCTTTGGTTTCGGAATCTGGGGACGGGACCTGATTGGGCGGGTTGGCACTCACGAGACGGAAGATTCGGTGGTTTTGAGTTTCTTGGGCCGACTCCCTCCGGTGAAACGGAAGAGCATCGTAATAAAGTGAATGAGAAGCCCGAAGGTCGAGGCGTAGAGCGCATATTCAGGCCAGCGGTCGGAAGGGTTTTTCACCACCGCGAATGTTGAAGAGGGAGTTTCCCCCTCGGCAGCCTTGGTATATCCTGCCTGATAGAGGGTATAGCCTCCGTGGCGGGCGGGCTCATTCATGATGATCTTGTAATCCTCACGCTGTTTCCCATCAATCTTGGTGATGTTACTCTGAAACCAGCGCGGGATACTTGTCCCGGGATGGTCCTCTCCAATAGTCTTGTGAAGCTCAACCATGAAGGGCATTGGCCAGACTTCCATAAGATAGGTCACTCCATAGCGTTTCCCCTCGTGGGTGAAGCTCACCGGATACGGATTGCCGGCCCAAAGCACGAGGCGCTGGATCGGGCCTCCGGATTTATCCTTTACGGTGACGTAGCACCCTGGGGTGTTGGCTTCTTCTTGCTGGATATTCTTCTCGGTCTCGGCGAGGAAAAATCCATCCACCACTTCGACTCCCTCGGGAGCCGGGCTGGACGGGGAGTCCAAAGCAAGTTCGGCGACCGGGAGGAAGTGATCAACTTGCAAGGTGAAGTCAAATTTTTCGAAGGTCGCGTTGAGCTTATCTTTCGGGCCAAGGGTCTTGATGTGTTTTGACCGAACAATGACGGGTTGCTCTCGAGCTCCATTTTCATCGTATTGGAAAATTTCAATGTCGTGCTTAAAAAGCTTTTGGGCGTAGTCAGACTGCTCTCCCTGAAGAACCCGCATGTGCCCTTCTTCCTTGGTGACACTGGAGACCGCACCGGCGATGAGCATGAAAAGAATAGCGCAATGGCTCAAAAGCACCCCAAACTTCTTCCACCCTTTCCGGGCCCGGATAATCGCGCCCAAAAACATGTTGATCCCAAGAACAACGATCACCCAGTAAGCCCCGGGAAGCGGGAAAAAGATGAGCTTACCGTCTCCACGACTGGGAAGAACATAGATGGATTCGATGTCGAAATATTTGTGAATCGTTGCCCAAAGGCCGAACCACTTCTGCTCAATCGTGCCAAAGAAGGTGAGCACAAACAAGAGACTCAAACACACGACCGCGATCTCGAATCCGGAGAGGATGCGGAAGACACGCTTCCCCAGGGAGATTTCTTTTTTTGAATCGCTCATGGCTTAATAATCGGAGGACCCGGAAGTTTCGGCAGGTTTCTCTCCCGTAGGAGTTTCGATAAAGTGATCTTCGATGGGCGTAAAACTGCGAACATATTCAAAAAGCACTTCTCGCTGGGCTTCGATCTCTTCGGCCGGGCCGGTCATTTTTAGCGTAATTAGATTGCTACTCGACTGGCGGATGATGCCGACCATGGCGAAGCCTTCTTTCGCTCCCCTCCCCATTCCGGGATTGTAGGTCCCGGCGCCCTCGACAATAAAAGCCGGCCGACTAAGCATCTCGGTCTTCCCTAGAAACTCCTCGGACTGAAGAGGCGTGAGCCCGAACTGTCCCAGCCAGCGGTTGGCATTCTCGAGAACCTGTCCCTGGGTCTCCCCCATCACGATCTCAATCGAGTCGTCTTTTCCCGCTACATAGTTGATGAGACGGAATTGCGTCCCCGGGAGGCGCCTCCAATCCAAGGGGGGCTTATCCTTAAGATTCCCGGGATAATGTCGATCATGGAGAGTGATCGGACGTGTCTCGGTCACGTTGATGGATTTCTCGGGCTCACCGCAACCTGCGAACAAGGTGGCAGCGGTCGCGAGGAGGACGAGGTTTCGCATGGCTGGAATAGACGTAGCTGCATGAGGTAAAATTTCAAATTTCAAATTCCTGATTCGTAGCCATGGTCCTTACCGTGGAACCAATCAAGTATCTCAATCGTGAAACAGGGCAGGTGGAAACCGAACAAGTCTACGGCGAGAGCTTCCTCCGCTGGGCCTATGGAAATCCGCTTGGAAAGCTTGCCCTACATAGCTTCGTGAAGCGTCCCTTCTTCTCAAAGTGGTACGGCAGAAAAATGGATTCTCCCAAAACGACAGAGAAAATTGCTCCGTTTCTTGAGACTTATGGAATGGACGTAAATGATTTTGAGAAGAGGCCGGAAAAATTCACCTCTTTTAACGACTTCTTCTACCGGAAACTCAAGCCGGGAGCTCGACCGATCTCGGATGCACCCGTGATCTTGCCGGCCGACGGTCGACATCTTGGGTTCGCAAAGGCCAGCGAAATCAATTCGGTTTTTGTCAAAGGACAGAAGTTCGATGTCGCCGGACTCCTGAATTCCCCTCAACTGGCCAAAAAATATGAAACCGGCCCCCTTATACTTTCACGTCTCTGCCCGGTCGATTACCATCGCTTCCACTTCCCCTGCCCAGGAACTCCCGGCGAAACCCGCATGATCAACGGCCCTCTCTTCTCGGTCTCCCCTCTCGCCCTAAGACAGCGTCTCTCCTATCTTTGGGAGAACAAGCGAACCGTCACCGAGTTAGCCACCGAAAACTTCGGCACAATCATCTGCATGGAAATCGGAGCCACTTGCGTCGGTTCCATTCACCAGACCTTCACCCCCGGTCAATCTGTGGAGAAAGGAGAGGAAAAAGGATACTTTGCCTTCGGTGGATCTTCTACTCTCCTGATGTTTGAGCCCGGAACGGTCACCTTGTCGGATGATTTACTCGAAACCAGCAACCAGGTCATGGAGCTTTACGCCAAGGTGGGCACCGAAGCGGGGCATTCCCAGCCTCCTCCGACCTGATATCAAAACACTTCATTATTCGTATTCTCGCGGAACGACAGGCCAAGAAACAGCTGCAGGACAGAATCGGCGGGAACTAACAGCCCGGAAACGGCCTTCCTTGACCAAGAGTTGCCACTCGGCTAGCTTGAATGAGTCGTCTTTCCAGACCCACGCTGCATGCAGACGTAACAGTGCGATGAAAACCCCATCCGTCTTTCTTGCAATCCTTTTTGCCTTTCCGCTCGCACTAACCGCGACCGATAATTTCGCCGAAGCAACCGTCCTTGAATTTCTGCAATCCGAAGCGACAGCAGGCATCGCTGGAACCAACGCCACCTCAACCGCCCACGCCGGAGTCACCGCCAACACCTCATTCTGGTATGCCTTGACCGTCGATCCTTCTCGCCGCGTCGAGATTGCCGCACGCCCATGCCCCGTGACCATCTGAAGCTTCAGTTCATTGTCATCCTCTGGGGCTTCACCGCAGTCCTCGGTCAACTGATCCATCTTTCAGCGGTAGGCATCGTCACCTACCGCACTGGCCTCGCGGCTTTGTGCCTCCTCATTTGGCTCCGTTCGAGGAGTAAAATCTCGGCAAGGCAGGCTCTGGTTTTCACTATCACCGGCTTCGTCATCGGAGCACACTGGATTACTTTTTTTCTGGCGGTCAAAGTCGCCAACGTGTCCATCTGCATGGTGGGCGTGGCCACTCTCTCACTTTGGACCGCGATCCTCGAACCACTGCTGATCAAGAAGCGTAAACTGCGCCCCATCGACTTGATCTTTGGCGCCGTCATCCTCGTCGGTGTTGCCATCATCTATCGGAGCGAACTGGAATACAGTCATGGATTTCTCATCGCTATTCTGTCTGCTTTTCTGGCCGCGGCGTTTTCGATCGTCAACAGCTTCCACATCACCAAAGCCCACCATCTGGTCATCACCCTCTACGAAATGGCCGGAGCCTGCCTGTTTTCGCTCACCTTCCTCCTGATTTTGGAGGGCGAAATCCCCCTCCCCCCTCGATCTCTCGACTGGCTCTGGCTCATCGTCCTCGCCGTCTTCTGTACGGTCGTCGCTTTCTCCCAATACATCGAACTCCTCAAACGCCTCAGCGTCTTTACGGTCAACTTCGCCAACAATCTGGAACCAGTCTACGGAATACTTCTCGCCTCCCTCATCCTTCAGGAGCACAAAAATCTCAACCCGGGCTTCTATCTGGGAGCTTCGATCATCGTCTTTACAATCGCGGCCTACCCCATCGTGAGGCGACGTTTCACCCCTACCCATCCCTAAATCCTCTTTCCCCATTGCATCGACGCCCCCCCGCAACTAGTTTCCCCACACCATGAAACGTTCAAATTTTCTCGCGGCCCTGTTCACTCTCGGAGTCTCTTTCGGACAGACCACCGAAATCAAACCAGAGGCCAGGGCCGAAAAGAAAGAAACCTGGATCCCCCTTTTCAATGGCAAAGACCTCACCGGCTGGACACCTAAATTCTCCGGCTCCAACCTCGGCGTAAATTACAAGGACACCTTTCAGGTCAACGACGGACTTCTCACCATTGATTACTCCCAATGGGAAAAGTTCAGCGGCGAGTTCGGTCACCTCTATTACAAGACGCCCTACTCCCACTATAAAATCCGCTCCACCTACCGCTTCATTGACAAGCAGGTTAAAGGCGGCCCCGGCTGGGCCAACCGTAACAACGGCTTCATGCTCCACTGCCAGGACCCCAAGACCATCAAGAAAGACCAGGACTTCCCAAATTCCGTGGAAATCCAGCTGCTTGGAGGCTTCGGAAAAGGCAACCGTGGCACCCTCAATATCTGCACCCCCGGCACCCAGCTTCATTGGAAGGGCAAGCTGACCAAAGCCCACGTCATCAACACCGGCGGCCCCACTTTTCATGGTGATCAATGGGTGACCGTCGAGATCGAGGTTCGCGGTGACAAGTTCAAGCACATCGCCAATGGAAAGGTCGTTTGCGAGTATGACAACACCCAACTCGACAACGGAACTCCGCTCAAGAAAGGCTACATTTCTATTCAGGCCGAGACCGCTCCGATTCAGTTTAAGTCGATCGAGCTTCTGACTCTTAAGGAATAAGCGACCGACTTAATCGTTTTTGAGGGATTTTGGACAATGGGCATATTGCGACTTTGGTCCTTGGGCAAAGTTTGACTTTGATGAGTCTTAGCTGGAAAGAACTGACAAGCACAACCTCATGAAATCTCACTTCAAAAAGGCTCTCCTCTTTGCTTCGCTCACGGCGATGGCAACTATGCCGATGCGGCCCCCTCTCCGGATCTCCAAGCAGTAGATGAAATGGACGATTATACTGCAACCGGCGAGGTCTCAACCTATACCGAGAACGGGATCAATTTCCTCTTGACCCCCAAGCGATTCCATCCCACTCAGGAAGTGGCTAATCACGAACTTGGGCATCGCTCTGAGCACCTCAGGCCACTGATAGTTTAGATCATTTCAAAACAGCTGGGCTGCGTAAGGTTTGGAAGAGGTCTTTCGCTATAAGTGACCTTTCCTATCCCAGTTTCACAATGTCCTTCTCTCTTCGACTCAAAAAACTCCTCCTCGTCTCCCTCATCTCGGGAGCCACCGGAAGCCTGTCCGCGGAAAAAACAGAGAAGGTCTCATTTTCGAAACAAATCCGCCCCATCCTGTCCGCCAATTGCTTTAAATGCCACGGCCCGGATGACGCCAAAGACGAAAAGGGAAAATCCCTTCGCAAAGCCGGACTGCGGCTTGATATCGCCGGCGATCAGGACTGGGAAGAGGCCATCACCCGTATCATCTCCACGGACCCCGACAACATCATGCCTCCCCCCGAGACGAACAAGATTCTGAAGCCCTCCGAAATCGATCTCATCAAGCGTTGGATCAAGGAAGGGGCTCATTTCGAGAAACACTGGGCCTTTGTTCATCCCAAAAAATCTCCTGTCCCCGCCGACACCCACCCTGTTGATCATCTCTATAAAACTCCTCTCGCCGAAAAGTCCGATCCCTACACCCTCATCCGCCGGGTTCATCTCGACCTGATCGGACTCCCTCCCTCCATCGAAGTCGCCGACACCTTCGCCGCAGGCCCCACTCCCGAGGCTTTCGCTCAAATCGTAGACAACCTTCTGAAATCGCCTCGCTACGGCGAGCGGTGGGCACGACGTTGGCTCGACCTTGCCCGCTACGCCGACACCAACGGTTACGAAAAAGACCGCGACCGCACCATCTGGCCATACCGCGACTACGTCATCCGCTCGCTTAACGCCGACAAACCCTTCGATCAATTCACGATCGAACAACTCGCCGGCGATATGCTTCCAAATGCAACTTCCGAGCAAATCATCGCCACCGGCTTCCACCGCAACACCATGTTGAACGAAGAGGGCGGCATCGATCCCCTCGAGTTCCGCTACCATGCTATGGTCGATCGTGTCGCCACTACCGGCACCACCTGGCTCGGCCTCACCACCGGCTGCGCCCAGTGCCACACTCACAAATACGACCCCATCACCCATCACGACTACTTCGGCCTCATGGCCTACTTCGATAACACCCTCGAACCCGACTATCACATCCCCGACCTCACCCTTTCCGAGCGTCAGAAGCTCAACCTCGCCCAAGCCAAAAAACTTCTCGCCGAACTCCCTTCAAAATGGCCCGCCGAAAAAGGCGAACTCGATACGTCCTATCAAACCTGGCTCACAACCCAAACCCCCCACTTCGCCCCCTGGCAAACCCTCGTCCCTTCCAGGGCCGAAGCGAATATCCCCTATCTCACCCTTGAAGAAGACGGCATCATCTTTACCGCCGGCGATATTTCAAAACATGATGTCTTCACTCTCGATTTTCCTGCCTCCACCCAGCCTATTCATTCCCTCCGGGTTGAGGCCCTGCCCGACGAACGTCTTCCGGCCGGAGGCCCCGGCATGACCTACTACGAAGGCCGCAAAGGAGACTTCTTTCTCTCGGAGTTTCAAATCACCACCGACAAACCATCCACCTTTTCCGGATCCTCCGAAACCGCGTCCGGTGCCCAATTCGGTTCCGGAAAAGCTGATGCCTCGACTGCGATCGATGGCGACATTCAATCCGGTTGGTCCCTCAAGGGCCACATCGGTCAGCGGGCGATCGCCGTCTTCAATCTCTCAAACCCCATCCCGCCCGGCACCACTTTTCAGATAACGATGCACTTTGGTCGCCACTTCGCTTCCACTCTCGGAAAATTTCGCCTCAGCTCATCTCCCGAATCAAAGATTCAAGCCATCGATCACCAGGGAACTCTGGAAGACTTCCTCCTTCAAGCACCCGAACTGAAAAGTCACGCTGACAAAATCCGAGCCCTCCAAAAAACTCTCAAAGGCTCCCCCACCCTTGTCATGCAAGAAAGACCGAAAGAGCACACCCGCCCCACCCACCTTCATCACCGCGGCGAATACACCCAACCGAAGGAACTCATAAAACCCCGCCTCCCCAACGCCCTCTACCCATCTGGCAAACCCCTCCCAAAAGATCGTCTCGAATTTGCCCGCTGGCTTGTCTCGGTTGAAAATCCCCTCACCGCCCGTGTCGTCGTCAATCGACATTGGGCTGCCTTCTTTGGCGAAGGCATCGTTCCTAGCCTCGATGACTTCGGCATGCAGGGTCAACTCCCGACCCAGCCGGAGCTTTTGGACCACCTCGCCGTCACCATCATCGAAAACGGCTGGTCTCTCAAAAAGCTCCACCGCCTCATCGTCACCTCAAAAGCCTACCAACAGACCTCCGTCATTCAATCCGGCACTCCCAAACAATTCACCCGTCAGCGCCTTGAAGCAGAAATCATCCGCGATTCCGCCCTTCACTCTTCCGGCCTCCTCAGCGAGAAAATGTTCGGATCACCGGTGCGACCACTCCAACCTGAGGGTGTCACCGAAGTGGCCTACGGAAATCCCAAATGGAAACCCAGCGCCGGCGCCGACCGATTTCGCCGGTCCATTTACACCTACCAAAAACGCACCGCCCCCTTCGCCATGTTTACCACCTTCGACGCCGGCTCCGGCGAAGCCTGCATTGCCAAACGTGACCGCTCCAACACCCCGCTCCAGGCCCTCACCCTGATGAACGACCCCATGTTCATCGAAATCGCCCAAAGCTTCGGGGAGCTCCTCAAAGAAACCGAAGGCACCACCGAAGAAAAAATCATCAAAGCCTTCCGCCGCCTCCTCACAAGACCACCCACTCCCGACGAATTACGGCTCTTCTCCGACTTTCACACACAACACAACTCCTGGCCCTCCCTCACCCGAGCCCTCCTCTCCCTCGACGAATCCGTCACCAAAAACTAAAAGGAGTCGCGGCTCCCCCGCCACTTAGCTTCGCAAGTCCCTCAAACAATCTCCGCGCCTCTGCGTGAGCCTCGATAAAATCTCATCCCATGACCACCTCCCCACTCTCCCGCCGCTACTTCCTCGGCGAATGCGGCATTGGCCTCGGCAAGATCGCCGCCGCCTCCCTCCTCACCAATAACCTCACTGCCCGTTCCCACGAACCAAAAGCCCCTCAAATCAAACCCCGCGCCAAAGCCGTCATTCACCTCTTCATGGCCGGAGCCCCCTCCCAGCTCGAACTCTTCGACCCGAAACCCCACCTCACCAAACTCGAAGGCTCGTCCCTTCCCAAATCCATCATCGGCGATCAACGTTACGCCTTCATCCAGCCCGATGCCGCCGTCCTTGGCCCTCAATTTGAGTTCTCACAATACGGCGAAACCCGCGCCACCCTCGGCTCCCCTCTTGCCCCCCTCGGAGCCGTTGCCGATGACCTCTGCATCGTCAAATCCTGCACCACCGACCAATTCAACCACGCCCCCGCCCAGCTCTTTCTTAACTCCGGATTCTCCCAACCCGGCCGCCCCTGTCTCGGCTCCTGGACCCTCTACGGCCTCGGCTCCGAATCCAACAACCTCCCCGCCTTCGTCGTCATGTCCACCGGCGGCGGCCTCTCCGGCGGCTCCGCCCTCTGGTCCTCTGGCTTCCTTCCCACCACCTACACCGGCGTCCAGTTCCGCAAAGGAAAAGACCCCATCCTCAACGTCGGCACCCCGGAAGGCTTCTCTCCGGAAGTCCAATCCGACACCTTCGACCTCGTCAACAAACTCAATGCCCAACGGCTCGCCACCATCAACGACGAGGAAATCGCGACCCGCATGGCCTCCTATGAAATGGCGGCCCGCCTCCAAAGCTCCGCCCCCGAGCTCATGGAGCTCAAAACCGAATCCGACGAAACCATCAACCTCTACGGCTGCGACCGTGACAAACACTCCTTCGCACGCGCCTGCCTTCTCGCACGCCGCATGGTCCAACGCGGCGTCCGCTTCATCAACATCTACCACAGCGGCTGGGACGCCCACACCAACGTCAAAGGCTCCACCGAAGGCAAATGTGCTCAGACCGCCCAAGCCACCGCCGCCCTCATTCAGGACCTCAAACGCCACGGCCTCCTCGACGAAACTCTCGTCGTCTGGGGCGGCGAATTCGGCCGCACCCCCATGGTTGAAACCAACTCGTCCCTCGGCCGTAAGGCCGGTCGCGATCACCACCCGCAGGCCTTCACCACCCTCATGGCCGGCGGCGGAACCAAACCCGGCACCTACGGCGAAACCGATGATTTCGGCTTTCACATCACCAAGGACAAAGTCCACGTCCACGACCTCCAGGCCACCATCCTCCACCTTTTAGGCTTCGACCACGAACGCCTCACCTTTCACCACGCCGGCCGCGATTTTCGCCTCACCGACGTCCACGGACACGTCGTCCACGACCTCCTCGCCTAACGCCCCATCCGCATTCCTCGCGAAACCTTTCCAAAAACTTGTTGCTTCGATCACCCATCGGACGGTAAGAGCCTATCCAAGCAGACGAGCCGAGGTTTCTTCCACCGTGAGGACGGCTGCGCTGCCGCATGACATAACAGGAGACAGCCCGATGGCATTCACACCAAGCAAAGATCACAAACGCATCGCGCGGGAGCAGAAAAAGCTCGAAAAGCGCATGGCCCGGGAAGAAGCGAAAACAGCAAAGCTCGAAGCCCAACGTGCCGAAGAAGAGGCGGCCGAACAAGAAGCCATCAAGAAGGCCAAGGAAGATGAAGAGGCCAAAATCGAGGCTGAATTCGAGGCTGAACTGAAAGCCGAAGAGGAAGCCAAAGGGAAAGCCTAGCCCTCACTCGCGACTCAAGATTCCGGGCCCGCCGAATTGCGGGCGGCCCACGCAGCCGCTTCGCGCAATTTATCTTTTTTACTTTTGCGGCGCCCCTTGACACCGCCAGTTCCCGACGATTTCAGAGGCGCAGGATCAGTGGGTTCAAAGCCCACAATCACTTCGCGGGGAAGAGACAACTCGTTTCGTTTCTCAATCAAGTTGAAGTGCGCCGCTGATTCCGCCGTCACAAAACTAATCGCCTCCCCTTTCTCTCCGGCGCGCCCCGTTCGCCCGATGCGGTGAATATAATCGGACGGCGATCGCGGCAGGTCATAATTAAGCACCACCGGCAATCGCACGATGTCTAGCCCGCGCGCCGCCAGGTCGGTCGCAACAAGAACCTGAATCTCTCCGTTTTTAAAATCACGTAAGACCTCACTTCGGGCTCCTTGGCTGAGATCACCATGCAAGGAAAGGGCCTCGAGCCCATTGCGGACTAATTTGTCAGCAACGTGATCCGCCGCGTATTTCTTCGCCACAAAAACCAGCACCCGCTCCCAACCTTCTTCAGCGATCAAATGACGAAGCAAGGGCGTCCGCCTCGCGGTATCCACCCGGATGGCACGCTGCACAATATCCGGCACATCCTCTGGCTCCGACTCGATTAAAATCCGACGGGGCTCGTGTAAAAGATCCTGCGCGATTGACTCCACCGCTGATGGAAAGGTCGCGGAAAACAACAAATTCTGGCGCTCCCTCGGCAGTAACGACAAAATACGGGAAAGTTCATCCGCGAACCCCAAATCGAGCATCCGATCAGCTTCATCCAAAACCAAGGAGCTCACGCCATCAAGCGCCACCGCATTGTGGTCGACCAAATCGAGAAGACGTCCCGGAGTCGCCACGATGATATCCGCCCCTCCGCGCAAGGCCATCATTTGAGGGTTGATTGAAACTCCTCCCACCGCACTGACCACTTTGATCTTCTCAGGGAGATCCTTGGCATACTCCTGCACCACTTCCCTCACCTGAGCCGCGAGTTCGCGGGTGGGCACCAGAATCAGGGCATGAATCCTCTTTGGTTTCGTCCGCAGTGCTTCCAACCACCGCTGAAGAATTGGAAGCACGAAGGCCGTCGTCTTTCCCGACCCAGTTTTTGCGGTGACTAAAAGATCACTCCCAGAGAGCACCTCCGGAATAGCCGCCAACTGCACTGGCGTGGGCTCATCAAATTGAGCAACAGCTTGAACCAGCGGTGCCGACAAACCGAAAGAAGAGAATGGCATCAATTCTTCTAGAAGCGATCCAGCCCCTCAGCAACCCCCATCCTTCCACACTCGCAGCAATTCAATCCAGAAAGACCGCACGCCCCAACCCCCCGAGGTCCCCAGCACACCCAGAGGATTTCTCGCTGTCCACCTCAAAGGAACGGAGTTGCAAGTGTCTCAATATAAGGCCGATCAATGGAGTAAAAGCTGGCAGTCCACCCTTTCTCTCGGCCTGTGACTCCCATCACCAACTGCCCGAGAGCCTCCCTCCTTCCGTCAAAAGATCTCCGCGCCTTGATTACCTTTCCGGTGACAGATCAACGCAAATCAATTGATTCTGACTCCGCATCACGAGTTTGCCATTCGAGAATGCCAGAGGAGCCCAGAGTTCCTTTCCGGTTTCCTTGGTGAAGACCTTCGCTTTCGCTAGCTCGTGATACTTCTTCCCGGGTTTGATCAGGCGGAGCTCACCGGTATCTCCATCTTGGCTGACAATGAGGCCACCGACGTTGATAATTGCGCCTCCGTTAAAACCAGGTTTGTTTCCAGTGAACCAGTGAGTCATTCCGTCAGGAGAAAGGGAAACTAGGCCGCTGGCCGTGGGCTGATTTTTTCCGGTTGCCGCACCTCGGCGCCGGCGCCCGCCATCAGCCGTCATGTAGAGTTTCCCGTCAATGAGAAGAGGAATGTGAAACTTTGCTCCATAGGGAGGCTGAGCAGTCTTGGTCACAGTGATCTTTCCGTCCTTTTCAGCAAATTTCAGCAAGCGCGTCCCGCGTCCATATCCCACCGTGTAAACAGCCGTGTCCTTGCTCAGCACCGCGAGGTTTGGGATGGCGTTGAAGATTCCCGAACCCATGTCCTCGGAGAACTTAAAGAGCGTCTTGCCCGAATTGGGATCGACTCCCAGGAGAACAAGTTTCTCCCGGTTAATATCACCCGGCATAGTGAGGATTTTTTTCCCCAGAAGCGAGACCAACGAAGGAGACGAATGTGATGAGCCAAAGGGCTCACTCTTCCAAACCGTCTTCCCTGTTTTAATATCGAGAGCGGCGAGCCCCACCTTTGGCGAAGTGGGCGCAATGAAACAAAGATCCCCCTGAATGATGGGGTGAATGGAATAACCAAATCGCGGAGGCTCGGTCTCGAAACGCTCCGTAGGATTCACGACCCAGCGTGCTTTGTGAGTTTTACGATCGATACAATAAATATGACCGTAGCCACTGGTGGCATAGACCGCGTCGGCCGTGACCGTTGGCACACCACGCGAACCCGGGTGGGAGATCCTCCCTGGAATATCATACTTCCAGGACCACTTGGTTTTCCCTGTTTTAAGATCACGGCAGAAAACAACATCGGCAGCTTGATCAACCCGGTCGATATGGAAAACTTCGTCACCGACAATCGCAGCCCCACCGAAACCGACACTCACATCAACTTCCCAGACAAGAGGTGGACCCCCAGCAGGAAGGGCCGCCGCAATGGTCTCATCAAGAACACTATTGTTTTGATTGGGTCCCATAAATTGAGGCCAATCGGCAGCATGCACAGAGGAAAGAAGAAGGAGGGCAAGTGTGGCGTTTCTGGCGTGCGTTGTCATTGCGGAATGAATATGAAGACTCGAATCGTAGAGAACGGGACCTAAAAGGACAATGTTTCAGAACTCTCTGCGTAATAGAAAAATAGCCCCTCCGCCTCCGCAGCCCGAATCAACACGATAAATCCCTTTCCCATCATCGGTATCTTCATAGTGAAAGGAGGTTCGAAA
The DNA here is from genome assembly GCA_026421245.1 of Akkermansiaceae bacterium. Classification (GTDB taxonomy): domain Bacteria; phylum Verrucomicrobiota; class Verrucomicrobiia; order Verrucomicrobiales; family Akkermansiaceae; genus SW10. Next base: position 20,452 of record JAPKDJ010000016.1, read on the forward strand.
TAGAGCCTCTCCCAGAATCCACCTCACCTTCGATTCCAGAAATGCTCTTTCTTGGCTAAAGAGCATTTCCGGCTAAGTATCAACTCCACCACCATGTTGCGTCGCATTCTTATCACCTTCTTCAGCCTACACTCACTGGCCGTCGCAGAAATCTCTTTCAACCAAGACATCCGCCCCATCCTTTCCGGAAAATGCATCCAATGCCATGGACCGGATGATGGCGTCGACGCCAAGGGGAAGCCCAACCGGAAAGCCGGGCTCCGCCTCGACACTCCCGAAGGCGCCTACGCTGTCAACAAAGACGGATTCCAGGCCCTCAAACCAGGCTCACTCAAAGACTCCGAAGCCTGGGTTCGCATCATGGACAAAAAGGATCCCATGCCCCCCGCCGACGGACACGCCAAGCCGCTCTCGTCCGACGAAAAAGTCCTCATCAAGCAATGGATCGAACAAGGCGCAAAATACGAAGCCTTCTGGGCCTTCGTCCCAGCAAAAAAACAAGCTGCTCCATCCACAAAAATCTCCACCTGGTCCAAGTCCAGCATCGACAATTTCACCCTCGCCAAAATGGAGGACGCTGGAAAATCACCAAAACAAAAAACCGATAAACGCACCCTCATTCGGCGCCTCTCTCTCGACCTCACCGGCCTCCCGCCTACTCTTGATGAGATCAGCCAATTCCTCGCCGACACCTCGCCCGACGCCGACGCCAAACTCGTCGACCGCCTCATGACCAAGCCCGCTTACGGCGAGCACATGGCAAAATTCTGGCTCGACCTCGTCCGCGTCGCCGACACCAACGGCAACCACCACGACCACTTCCGCGACCACTCGCCCTACCGCGACTGGGTCATCCAAGCCTTTAACAAAAACCTCCCCTACGATGAATTCACAAAGTTTCAAATCGCCGGTGACCTCTACGAAAAACCCACTCAAGAACAACTCATCGCCTCCGGCTTTAACCGCCTTCACCTCATCATCGATCGCGGAACCGCTCTTCCCGAAGAGAGCCATTTTAAAAACGTCGTCGACAGAGTTTCAGCCGTTGGCACCGCCTTCATGGGCCTCACCATGGGCTGCGCCGTCTGCCACGATCACAAATACGACCCCATCACCCAGAAGGATTTCTACCAAATGTATGCCTTCTTCAACAACTTTGACGGAGCGCCCGAAACCGGCGGACGCGGCGGACCCGATTTCTTTCGCGGCCTTCAGCCACCCTACATCGACCTCCCCAGCAAAGATCAAAAAATCAAACTCGCGGAATTTGATGCTCAAACAAAATCCGCCAATGATCGGATCGCCAAAATCAAAGAACTCCTCGCCTTCCCCGTAATCCCTGCTGGCAACCCCGAGTTCGAGAACTTGTCGAAAGAACAAGTCACCGCAGAACTCAAAGAAACCGAAAAGAAGCCCGCAGAAATTCAAAAACAGCGCAATGCCTACCTTCGCCAAATCCGCGGTGCCATGGTCATGCGCGAGCGCCAGGACGTGAAGCCCACCCACATACGCATCCGAGGTAACTACGACCAACTCGGCGCCGAAGTCACCCGAAACACCCCCGCCTTTCTCCCGCCACTCAACACCGCAGGAAACTCTCCCTCCCGCATGGACCTCGCCAACTGGCTCGTGGATCAAAAGAATCCCCTCACCGCCCGTGTCGCCGTCAATCGCTTCTGGCAACAACTCTTCGGCTCCGGCATCGTCAAAACATCCGAAGACTTCGGCGCCCAAGGCATGTGGCCCACCCACCCCAGGCTCCTCGACCACCTCACCATCCAATTCATCGAATCAGGCTGGGATGTCAAAACCTTCATGAAGTCTCTCGTCCTCTCCGAGACCTATCAACAATCCTCCTTCGGCACCTCGGTCGATTTCGAAACCGACCCCGAGAACCTCCTCCTCGCCCGGGGCTCCCGAACCCGGCTCGACTCCGAAGTCATCCGCGACCAGCTCCTCGCTGTCACCGGACTCCTCAATCCCGAAATGGGGGGACGTTCCATCAAAACCCCTCAACCCGCCGGCATCTGGAAAATGGTCGCCCTCCCCTCCTCTTACCCCAACTCGTTCCAGGCCGATCCCGCCCCCCTCGACACCAGACGCTCCATTTACACCTTCTGGAAACGCGGGCTCGCCCCTCCCCAGATGACGATCTTCGATGCCCCAAGCCGCGACGCCTGCATCGCCCGCCGCGAGCGCACCAACACCCCTCTCCAGGCCCTTCTCCTCATGAACGAGCCTGAGTATTTCAAAGCTGCCCAAAACAAAGCAACCAAGCTCCTCGCCGAGCCCGGCACCGAAGATGAAAAACTCACTCGTCTCCACGAGACCATCACTGCCCAACTCCCTTCCCCCGAAACCCTCAACCTCCTGAAGGGCGGCCTCGCCTCCTTCAAGCAGGAAGGCGACGAACACTTTGCCTGGACCATGACCGTCCACACCCTCCTCAACCAGGACTCCTTCAAAAACAAACAATAAGCCCCTGGGAACGCCAAGCTCCAGCTCAGCGACTCTCCACTTCAAGCACTCCTCCCAAAATCTGCGTTCATCTGCGAAATCTACGGATATCCCCTCCCAACCAAGCCCCAGGCATTTCACTTTTCACCATTCACTCTTCTCTCCTCATGTTCGATCCACAAACGCGTCGTCAATTCCTCAATACCTCCGGCATGGGCCTCGGTGCCACTGTCCTCGGAAACCTTGCCGCCCAAGCCGAAATCTCTTCAGGGAACACCCACCGCTACCACCTCCCAAAAGCTCCAGCCAAACGCGTCATCTTCCTCTTTATGGGCGGCGCACCTTCCCAGCTCGACCTCTTCGACTACAAGCCCGACCTTCACAAGCGCTTCAAAGAAGAACTCCCCGAGTCCATCCACAAAGGACAACGAGTCACCGCCATGACCAAAGGCAAAGCCAAACTCGTCGCACCTTCCATGTTTAAATTCAACCAACATGGAAAAAGCGGCATGCGGCTCTCCGAAGTCCTCCCTCACCTCGGCTCCGTCGCCGACGACCTCGCCCTCATCAACTCCACCTCAACCACCGCGATCAACCACGATCCCGGTAAAACCCTTTTCTGCACCGGGACCGAAATTCCCGGCAAAGCCTCCATGGGTGCCTGGCTCTCCTACGGCCTCGGCCGCCTCAACGAGAATCTCCCCGACTTCATCGTTCTCAACTCTGCTTTCTGGACCGGAGGAACAGGAAATGTCCAAGGCCTCTACTCCCGCCTCTGGGGCTCTGGTTTTCTACCGTCCAAACATCAAGGTGTTCCCTTCCAGCCCACTGGCGATCCCGTTCTCTTCCTTTCCAATCCCAAAAGTGTCACCCGCGAGTCACGCCACAAGATGCTCGACCTCGTCACCAAGCTCAACGAGGAACACATAGCAAAAGTTGGCGACCCCGAAATTCAAACCACCATCGCCCAACAGGAAATGGCCTTCCGTATGCAGGCCAGTGTCCCCGAACTCACCGACCTCACCGGTGAGAATGAAGCCCTCAACGAAAAGCTTTACGGACCCGAGATCAAGAAATCCGGTTCTTTCGCCCGCAACTGCCTTCTCGCCCGACGCATGGCCGAACGCGGCGTCCGCTTTATCCAACTCTTCCACCGCGGTTGGGATCACCACGTTGGCCTGCCCAAGAAAGTCCGGGGTCAGGCCTACGATGTTGACCAAGCCTGCGCCGGCCTCATCAAAGATCTCAAGCAACGCGGCATGCTCGATGAAACCCTCATTGTCTTCGCCGGAGAATTCGGACGAACCACCTATGGCCAGGGCAAACTCGAACGTGACCAATACGGCCGTGACCACCATCCCAAATGCTTCTCCACCTGGATGGCCGGCGGAGGAGTCAAAGGCGGAATCACCTACGGCGAGACCGACGACTACTCCTACAACGTCATCAAGGATGAAGTGCCCATCCGCGACTTCAACGCCACCATTCTCCACCAACTCGGCATCGACCACGACCGCCTCACCTTCCCCTTCATGGGCCTCGACCAAAAACTCACCGGCGTCAATCCCGCCAAAGTTGTGAAAGGCATCCTTTCCTAAGTAACCCCGAACGCGTCGAAAAGCTCCCTGCCAAACTCAGACACTTCGCCACTCCAAGTGCCGGAACCTACAACTGGCAGGTCATTGCCGGAACGAAACGACTCAGCGTCCACAGTTTTGGAGTAGCCATCGATCTCAATGTCGATGAATCAACCGACTGGAAGTGGGACAAAAAGATGACCTACAAGAACCGGATTCCGCCGGGAATCGTGGAAATGTTTGAAAAGCACGGATTCATTTCGGGAGGCAAGTGGCATCACTACGACACGATGTCTTTCGAATATCGCTCGGAACTTCTTCTCTTGGTAAAGACGATCTCGAGCCCCAAACAGAAAGATGACGTCTCCTTCACGAGTAACCATTCCTGAACCGATCCAATTAAACCAGTTTCCATGATTACAAAAACTCTCTTCACCCTCATCCTTCTGAGCCCGGCCCTGCAGGCAGCAGACGACAATAAACAATCCACCTGGATTGACCCGCAAAAGGCATCCCAGGAAGATCCAGACTTCTCCTATCAAGGGGAATATTACAAAAAAGGATCTGACTATGGGGTTCAAGTCGTCGCTCTTGGCGGAGGAAAATTCGATGCCTACATCCTTGAAGGAGGACTTCCGGGACTGGGATGGGAGAAGGGAAAGGAACGAATCAAACTTTCAGGAGAGATTTCTAAAAATGGCGTCCAGTTCGACTCCGGCAAAAAGTGGGACATTGCCATCGCCGGCGACACTCTCGCACTCAATCTTTACAAAAAGGCCGCTCATGCCCTCAAGCGAATCGAGCGAAAAAGCCCAACCCTCGGAGCCAAACCGCCCGAAGGCGCGACCGTTCTTTTCGACGGATCCGGCGTCGAACACTGGGAGAATGGCCAAATGAAAGGCGGACTGCTGCAAGCCACTGGCACCACCAGCAAGCCTAAATTCAAAGACTACAAACTCCACCTTGAGTTTCGCACTCCCTACAAACCCTTCGCTCGCGGACAAGGCAGGGGAAACAGCGGGGTTTACTTCGGCGGGCGCTGGGAAACCCAGGTCCTCGACTCCTTCGCCCTCGATGGGAAGATGAACGAATGTGGCGGCATCTACTCCATCTCCGAGCCCGACGTGAACATGTGTCTGCCTCCCCTCACCTGGCAGACCTACGATGTCGATTTTACCGCAGCCAAATTTGACGACAGCGGAAACCGCACCGCCTGGCCCCACATGACCGTTAAACTCAACGGAGTGCTCATTCACGATAAACGCGAACTGAACAAGGACAACACCACCGCCGCTCCCGGCAAGGGCCCTCTCAAGGATGAAGCTCTCCCTGTCTATCTCCAGAACCACGGAAATCCTGTTTTCTTCCGTAACATCTGGGTTCTCCCAAAAAAATAATCAAAGTTCGGCTATAGCCGAACCTCCAAAACCTTGCGCTTCACCTCAGGCATCTCGCTCGTGTCAATCACATGTGAACGGCGGAGGATACTGAGAAGCACGCCTACCATCGCGAGGCTGAAAACAAGGCTCGATCCCCCATAGCTCACGAAGGGGAGCGGAAGGCCGGTATTTGGTAAAGAAGCGGTGGTCACACCGATATTCATCATCGCCGGGATCACCAAGGCAGAGGTAATGCCAATTCCCAAGACACTCCCAAATCGATCAGAAGCGTGAAGAGAAATCCCCAGACCAATGAGAAAAATGACGACAAAACAAAAAATAATTCCAAGCGTGACGAAGACACCCAGTTCCTCGCCAATCACCGGAAAAATAAAGTCGGTGTGATGCTCGGGCAGGTTCATTTGTTTCACGACACCATTCCCCAGGCCCATTCCCTCCACCCCTCCGTTTCCGAAGGCTCTGACCCCCAACCATTGTTGCCAGCCCCGACCCTCTTTATGGGCATCAAGATCCAAAAACGCTACGATTCTCTCCCAACGATTGGGATTGGTCCGAATCATCTGGTAGGCCATCGCCAGGGCCACCACCACCGAACTACCGAGGTAACGCATCCGCGTCCCCGCAACGAAAAGTACGATCAGCCCCGCTGCTCCCAACCCGGCAGAGGTTCCCATGTCCCATTCGAAAAGAATCAGAAGGAGAGGCGCTCCCAAAATTAGAGAGGGAATGACAAAACCTCTCAGCAAGCTCTTGGTCTCGGCCTGATACTTCGCAAACCATGAAGCGAGGGCAATCATGATCACCAGCTTGGCTGGCTCGGATGGCTGGAACCGCCCGATCACAGGAATCACAATCCACCGGGTATCACCGCCGGCATCATCTCCAATTCCCGGAATGTAACAAAGAATGAGCGCAGCACAAACCACCGTAAATAGAAGCCAAGTCAGCTTTTCCAGGATTCGGTAATCCAGAAGGGCCATAAAGGTCATCACCAGGATACCGATCCCCAACCAGATCACCTGCCTGACGAGGTGGGAGTATTGATCCGCCGAGGAGTCCCACTTGGCACTTGCGCTTGCCAGCATCACCAACCCAAGGGTGATGAGTGAGGCAACCGCGAGGCAAATAAAAATAGAAGCTCCTTTTCCCATACGAGGAATCGATCGAATTAATGTTTGGCAGGAAGAATCAATGTCATCCCAATTTTGAGGGCATTCACATTAACGCCGGGATTGGCACTTTTGAGATCGTCAACACTAATGCCGTTGTTAAGAGCAATACGCCAAAGAGTTTCATTAGATTTCACCGTATGTCTACGATTTAAAGAAACAGAAGCAGAGTCGGGCTGTCGAACAGGTTGCACTTGCCCGACCGGAGGACGCCCTTTCACCAGAATTGGTTCGTCTGTTGCTTGGGGTTCCGGAGAAATACCTTCCACAGGTCCCAATTCTCCGGGTTGGCTACCAGGATAACTTTGCGTGTCAGAAGTCTGAATGAGTGGTCGCGGGGTCTGCACGTAGGCATGCTCAGGAGCGGCTGGATTGACCCGGTTACTCATGGCATCCGACGAATTGATATCTTCAGAACGACGGTCCGGAACGTTGATTACCCAGCCTGGTTCATAAATTTCCACTCCGTCATTGGCTGTTACGAGCGCAGCTCGATCAACCCCATATTTGTGGGCAATCTTGTCGATATCGTCATCCTTGCTGACGATGTGGGGCCGAAGCTCGGCACGACGTTCGGGCGGAATAGGTACCGCGAGGGCCGGTTTGGTTGCCTGGATGTCAGCACCTTCACTCCAACGATTGTGGAGCCAAATCCCCGCGATGGCAGCAACATGGAGAAGAAGGATCACAATGAGCGCACGGGCAATTCCAACGCCGGGAACTTCACCGAGATTTTCGGGAACCGCAGTGGTGGAAGCGCGATGCTTGCGTTTTTTGGACGCCCGTGTCGCGGCATGTAAGATTCGGAAACCGGACTTGGGGCCTTTCCGCTTGGTTTGAATGGTTCTTAGAGATTTCATGGTTCGGTTGGGTGTTTGGGTTTGGGGGAATTAAAGAGTTTTTGTAAGAAAAGGGACGGCTGCCTTGAAAGCATCTCCCCGGGCCTCGTAGCCGTTGAACTGATCAAATGAAGATGTCCCAGGAGAAAAAAGAACTGTATCCCCACGCTCCGAAGAAGCCGCCGCGATAGCAACTGCCAAGTCGAGGGTCTCGACGGTTTGGCAGGGAACGATGCTTGAAAAGGTTTCTGCGAGCACTTGCCCAATCTCCCCAAAGGAGACCATCTGCTTGACTCTGTCTTTTAAAAGTGGAGCGAGTGGACGGTAGTCGAGCCCCTTCTGTTTCCCACCTGCAATCAGGATGGTTGGTCGCGTTTGCGAACGGAGGGCTGATTCAAGCGCGTGAAGATTCGTCGCCTTGGAATCATTGAGATATTCCACCCCGTCAATTATGGAGACAAGCTCGCAGCGATGTTCCGGAGGGCTATATTTGGAGAGAGTATCGCGGGCAACTTCCGAAGTAAGTCCATCCACCACCGCGCAAGCAGCCATTACGTTCTCGGCATTGTGAAGACCCCGCAGGCGGGTTTCAGACATTGCAAGAAACGCGGTTTCACCAAAGAGAATAGTCTCTCCATCAAGCGACCAATCGGAAGATTCTTCGGAAGAGAAGGTCACGGAACGACCTTTCGGGGGAAGGTTCTCACCGGCTCTCACCACAACAAGGGTGTCGTCGGTAATATTCTCAAAAATACGAAGTTTGGCGTCGCGATACTCTTCCACCGAAGTGTATCGATCCATGTGATCAGGAGAGAAGTTGAGCCAAACTACGGCATCCGGTTTGAAGTCCACGATGGTTTCCAACTGGAACGAGCTAAGCTCTAGTGAAATGGCCTGAGGAACCTCCTCATAAAGAACGACCTCTGAAAGCGGCACTCCGTAGTTCCCACAAGCGACACATGACTTTCCAGTGGCTTCGACCAGATCACGAATCAATTCGGTGGTCGTTGTCTTACCATTCGTTCCGGTAATCCCAATGGTGTGACCATCAAAACACTGCCAGGCTAATTCGACCTCACCCCAAAGGGCTCCACTGCCTCTGGCGAAGGATTGCACGAAATCCCCAAGAGTTTCAATTCCGGGACTAACCACTACCAGGTCGACGTTCACATCACAGCCTGTCTTGGGCGTCGCCACGACAGCACCGGGAGCTTCACGCGAGTCATAAACAGTCACCGAAGCACCGCAATGCGAAGCAAGACGGGCAGCGGCTTGGCCACTGCGTCCTGCTCCGAGAACGGCAACTGTTTTTCCTGTGAGATCGAGCATTAGATGACTTTTAAAAGGGCAAGACCGCCTAGGCTGCAAAGAATGGAAATGATCCAAAAACGAATGATGACCTGATTCTCATTCCATCCGCGGAGTTCAAAGTGGTGGTGTATTGGAGCCATCGCAAAGATACGCTTGCCGCGCAGTTTGAAGCTGCCGACTTGAAGAATGACGGAGATCACTTCCATGACGAAAACAAAACCAATGATGACAAGGAGGAACTCCTGCTTGGCACAAATCGCAGTCATGCCAATCGCTCCACCGATCGCGAGCGAACCGGTATCACCCATAAAGACTTTCGCAGGGTGGCAATTGAACCAGAGGAAACCAAAACAAGCTCCAACTAGTGCCAACATCACAACGGACAACTCGGCAAGTGAGCGATTGTGGAAAATATTGAGATGCTCGGCGCTAGGTTGGGTTCCTGCAAGATAAGTGATCACGGCATAGGATAGAGCCACCGTAATCGTCACTCCCGTCGCCAGACCATCGAGGCCATCAGTCAGGTTCACCGCGTTCGAGGTTCCCATCAAAATCGCCATAAAAAGGGGAATTGCCAGGAGGCCAAAAGGAATGACAAAGCTGAGAAGAGGAAAACTAAAATCGGTAACCGAGACTTCCTGGGTTCCGCTCTCTGCAGAGTAAAAGATATAGCTCGCAGTCTCAGGGTTTTCATAGAGGAAAAGACCTGCCCCCATTCCCACTGCCGCCTGCCAGGCCAGCTTTAATTTACCGCTCACTCCCGCGGAGTTCTTCTTGGCGACTTTTTGATAATCATCAAGGAATCCCAATACGCCGAGGGCCAGAGTGACCAATGAAACCACGATCACAAAAGGGTTGAAAACACGACCGCAGATCAGCACCGCGATCATGGTTGTTCCAAGAATCATGATTCCTCCCATCGTTGGGGTCCCGGCCTTACCTCCATGGAGTTCGGCTAGCTTGTGAACCTCTTCAGCAGTGCGCAGCGGTTGCCCAACCTTGAGAGAAATCAGTTTTCGAATGACTCTTTCGCCAATCGCGAGACTGAAACTAAAAGCAATGACCGTTGCGAGACCGGCCCGCACGGTGATGTAACCGAAGAGGTTAAGAAACGAGAAGGTGTCGGCCCAGGCGGCGCCTGATTCCTTTGCGTCGTGCCAAATTTGATAGATCCAATACAGCATTGTTTACTCGGGGAAGGCATGTTTCATGACCCGCTCCATCGCGGCCATCCGACTGCCCTTAAAGAGAACGAGCTCTCCGGAAGAAATATTCGAAGAAAGCCAGCTGACAGTCTCCTCGTGATTCTGAAAATGATGATCAGCTCCGTAAGCGATGGCCTCCTCACCAATCGTGACAAGCTGAAGATTCAATTCGCGGGCGACCCGGCCGATTCGTCCATAGGCCTCGGATGCGTGATCACCGAGCTCAGCCATGATCCCGAGGGCTGCGGTGCGACCGCCTTTTCCGGGGAGATTTGCGAGAGTTTCAAGTCCGGCGATCACTGATTCAGGGTTCGCATTATAGGTGTCGTCAATGACAGTCACCCCTCCGCTTTGATATTGACGAAATCGCCCACTGGTCAGCCTGGCATTCTGAAGACCCCTTGCGATTTCCTCGAGGCTCAGGCCCAAAACCGCACCAACCCCGGCTGCGAGCAAGGCGTTACTAATCATGTGATTTCCGGGCACTGAAATGGAAGTGGCGATCCTCCCGAGATCATCGATGACGAGATCGAAGGTGGAACCGTTTTCGGCAGGCATCACATTTTCGGCACGTAGTGATCCCTCCCCAACCGCAATCACCTTTGCAGAAGTGGATTCACAAAAATCATCAAGAAAATCACAATCGGAGGGAACGAGGAGCGTTCCATTTTCATTGAGAGCTCGGGCGACGGCCCCCTTTTCCAAGGCAATCGCTTCTCGGCTGCCCAGATGCTCAATGTGAGCGGTGCCAACATTGGTGATGACACCAATATTTGGGCGGCCAATTTCACAAAGCGGGGCAAGCTCTCCCGGGTGATTCATGCCCATTTCAAAGATGCCCACCTCGTCATCCTCTTTCGTGGCAAGCACGGTGAGAGGAAGCCCAATGTGATTGTTCAGGTTCCCGAGCGTGGCATTGACCCGGAATTTCTGGCTGAGAACACTGCGAATGAAATCCTTGGTCGAGGTCTTACCATTCGAACCGGTGACAGCGACAACTGGAATCCCCAATTCAATCCGATACCATTTGGCAAGAGCCTGAAGGGCATCGAGGGTATCGTTCACCAGCACGGCGGGAATTCCATCCGGAAGATTGGTGGCATCTTGAATGACCATCGCCCCCGCTCCAGCCTCCACCGCTCCGGCAAGAAAGTTATGGGCGTCGAAGTTTTCACCCTTGAGAGCGAAGAACAAAACCCCTTCAGCGATGCTTCTGGTATCTGTCGAAACACCCGCCGAAATCACACGTTCTCCCCCACCCTGTGGCAGGGTGCCGCTCATCGCCGTGGCGAGTTGCTGGAGAGAATATGATTTCATTCGCGTCTATAGTTGTCGTCATCGCCAAATTCCCGACCACGCTTTCGATCCCGTTCCTCGCGCTCCTCCTGGCGTTTCTTAAATTCAGCTTCTTCGTGTTTCCGGCGGATCTCGAGAGCGCGTCGTGCTACCTCGCGGTCATCAAAGTGTTGTCGCTGGCCGTCCACCTCCTGATAGGTCTCATGCCCTTTCCCAGCGATAAGAATGATGTCGCCAGGAAAGGCACTCTCAATCGCGGCGTTGATGGCATCGCGACGATTCTCGATAACTTCGTATGGCACAGAACCCAAGCCGGGAATCACTTCTTCAATAATGGCTTCCGGATTCTCACTTCGGGGATTGTCCGAGGTGACAATACAGACATTGCTGTGCTTGGCCGCGGCCTGCCCCATAAGAGGGCGCTTGGTCTGATCCCGGTCTCCGCCGCAACCAAAGACGGTCACAAGTCGGTTGGGGTGAAGATCACTCAGAGTCTCGCAAGCTTTCTCCACCGCATCAGGAGTATGGGCGTAATCAACGAAAACCGTAATCCGGTCACCACCAACAAATTCCATACGCCCGGGTGTTTGGCGGGTTTCTCCAACCGCCTTCACCGCATCACGCAGAGGCACGCCAGCTGACGAAACGGCAGCGAGAGAGGCAATCGCATTCAGGACATTAAACCGACCTACAACCGGAAGGCGGACCAGGAAGCTCTTACCACGGGCCTCAAGGGCAAAGACCTGACCACGAGTTGAAGGTCGCACATCGCTTGCGCGGAAATCAGCAGCGGGACTAAAACCAAAGGTGACGACTTTGAGCCGATCAGAGAATTCAGCGACGAGCTTTGCCCCTGCAGGATCGTCAATGTTGATGACCGCGACACCATCACGCCCCTCATCCGCCATACTCTCGAAGAGAAGTTTCTTGGCTTGGAAGTAGGCCGACATCGTTTTGTGGTAATCAAGATGGTCCTGGGTGAGGTTCAGAAAGACTCCAACCTTAAAAGGGACCCCTTGGCAGCGACCTTGTTCAAGACCGTGGGACGAAGTTTCCATGACAACGGCCTTGCATCCGTTTTCCTTCATGGTTCGGAGAATGCTCTGCATTTCAACCGCACCAGGCGTGGTATGAGTGGCATCGCGAAAACCTTTTCCATCCTGCACTTTGATCGTGCCAATCATGCCGGCCTTGATCATGGCCTTCTCAAAGAGCGCATGAATAAAGTGAGTCACCGTGGTCTTTCCATTCGTGCCAGTCACTCCAACAACCACCATGGAGGTTGCGGGATCGTCGGCAAAACGAGCTGCGAGGCGACCCAACACAACGCGGGAATCAGGCACTTGAATCCACAAGCCGGTGTGATCAGCGGGACCTTTGCTCTGCGCAATAATAGCCGCAGGTTTTTTTGCCATGACGTCTGTGAGGAAATCGTGCCCATCGACAACGCTTCCGCGCACCGCGACAAAAACAGCCCCCTCCTGAACACGGCCGCTGTGGTCGGTCACGCTAATGACAGGAACATCCTCAATCCTGAGGTTCCGGGCCTCTGGGAGGATTTCAAGAAGTGTCGGAAGAGAGATCATTGAGTTGGATTCAAGGCGATGGAATCTTCGTTTTCGGGAATTCCCTCGGTAGGAGTAATATTCATAAGACGCGCGATGCGTCCTGCAACCTGAGCGAAGAGCGGAGCTGCGACCGTTCCTCCTCCGATTTGAAAATCCTCGCCCAGCCCCGAAGGCTCATCGATCGTGACGACGCATACAAAGCGGGGGTCATGAACGGGGAGAATGCCGACAAAGGTGACAAATTTTTTATCCTCCTGATATATCTTGGCTTTGTTATCCCACTTTTCAGATGTCCCGGTTTTCCCCCCGCTCCGGTATCCGGGAACTTTAGCGCGCCGACCGGTTCCCTTTAAGACCACCTGCTCCAATGCGAGGCACATGCCGCGAGCGGTGCGTTCACTTAGAACACGTCGAACTTTTTGAACCGGCATGCTTTCGAGTTGACGCCCATCGTGAGCGATCACGGAGTCGATCAAGCGGGGTTTCAAAAGAGTTCCCCCGTTCGCTAAAACTGAGTAGGCCATCGCCAGCTGGAGCGGAGTGACCGAGACCCCATACCCGTATGTGGCACTGGCGAAGTTGCGCATATTGGTGCGATCTTGAATGCGGCCCTTGGCTTCGCCGGGAATTGGGAACCCAGTCCGCTGCCCAAAGCCGAAGGCATCGAGGTAATCGTAAAATCCGGCCGGCCCCACTCGTTCCGCAAATTGAAAAACCCCAGTGTTACTCGACTTCACGAGGACACCATCAAAAGTCAGTTCATTATAACGGTGGTGATCTTTAATTATGAACCCGTGACGGAGAAGTTCACCCCATCCGCAATCAACGACGGTGTCACGTGTCACCCCCCCACTCTCCAAAGCGGCAGACATCGCAATGATCTTCATCACCGAACCAGCTTCATACTGGGCGGAAACAGCGAAGCTTGTTCCGGCATTGGCATAGTTTTCACGGATATTGAGATTGAAGTGCGGACGACTGGCCATCGCCAGCATGTCACCCGTATGTGGATCAACGACGAGAATACTTCCCGCCTTGGCATTGTAGGCATCAAACGCCATTCCCAATTCTTCTTCGACAATGGCCTGAATGCCCATATCGAGAGTTGTTTTGACGTGCTTGCCCATCATCGGCGGATTGACTTCCGCCGCTTCGGTCAGATTGACGAGTCCGTTTTCATCCCGCTTGAGTTCACGGCGACCATCACGACCGGCCAGAATTTCCTCCATCCACTTTTCGAGCCCACACTCACTCACCCCTTGATGGTTTTTGAAACCGATCAAGTGCGGAGCAAAGGTAGGCATTGGATAGTGCCGCCGCTGTGATCGTTCAAAATTAAACCCCTGGATGCTACGCTTCTGGAGTTCTGTTTCCAGCCGACGGGCAAGATCCTCCTGAATCCCTTTGCGGACAACAGTGCGGACCGAGCCCTTCTCGACCTTCCTTTTGAGCTCGGCAGATGGAATACGGAACTCTCGTCCAATGATCTCTGTCGCGTAGGCCAGATGCTCGTCGATGAGCTGCTGCTTTGACATCGGAGCAACGTATTTTTTGCGCGCTTCACGGAGCACGAAGTCTCTCTCGGCATGATTCAGATTCTTCCACCCGGCGCCTTGGCTGGCATAACGATGTGTCACCGCCTTCTTCAAGATGTCAACGGTATGGAGGTGATCGAGATTCGCAACAAGAGTAGCTTCGGGGCGATTCTGGGCAATGACAGTTTGGTTCCGATCCACGATGAGTCCGCGACTGGCGGGGATCGTCTCTTGCATTTTGAATTGAGGAACGCTCGATTTATCTGACATCCTGCGATCCCAAACCTGAAGTGTGATCAATCGAAACGAAAGCGCAGTCAGCCCGGCTACAAGAGCCAGGCAGACAATAAAAGCACGACGTTTGAAGGATGGGTCCATAAGTCTCTAACGGCGGGCAATCGCTTCGCCGGGGGGGGATTGCTCATCAAGATCTCGATAGACCTCGACGGATTTAATTTCACGGAGAGGAGAATTTATTTTCTCCAATTGAGCGCGGAGAGCGTAGTAGCCGAGGATTTCCTTAATGTCGGATGTATGCAGAGAAAGGGAAACCTGATGGTCATCCATCTGACGTTGAACTTTGGCAATCTTGCTACGTGTTGTGATCTGTTTATTCTTCATGACCACATACCCAATTCCACCACTTGAGACGATCACGACGGCAATGACGAGAAGGACGAGAGAGGGAAAACCAAGACTGGCGGTGCTTTTTCTTCGGTTCATAAGCTATGAGACGGTGGGAGTTTTAATCCGCTCGACAACCCGGAGGCGCGAGCTACGGGAACGGGCGTTGCGGGAAACTTCCTCTCCCCCTGGGGCAACTCCCTTGCGGGCGAGGAGGCGGTAGACGTGATTCGGATTGGGCCTGGGAGACGGCCACTCCGGGCGGTCAACTTCAGCCTTGGAGGCATCGCGAAAGGTCTGTTTGACAATGCGATCCTCAAGACTGTGAAAAGTAATGATGGCAAGACGCCCCCCAATCTTCAGAAGATCAGGAGCAACTTCGAGAAAACGACGAAGCTCGCCCAGCTCGTCGTTCACCTCGATTCGCAGGGCTTGAAAAACCTTGGTGGCGGGATGAGTGCGACCTCGACGCCCAATGAGCTTCTCGATTCCATCGGCAAGTTGCAGGGTCGTTTCAAAAGGAGCCTTCGCCCGTTCTTGAACAATCCACGCCGCAATCTTACGCCCGGATTTTTCTTCGCCGAGGTCCCAAAAAATCTGACGCAACTCGGCTTCTCCCCAGCCATTGACAAGATCTGCAGCGGTAGGTCCCTCATCTCCCATGCGCATGTCGAGGGGGCCATCGAAGCGGAAGGAAAAACCCCGTTCACCAACATCGAGTTGATGGGAAGAAACACCAAGATCGAGTAAGATCCCATCAAGCCCCCCCCAGTTTCCAACCTCAGCGAGGCGGGAAATTTCGCCAAAGCAACCTGCCACAGCTTCGAACCGGTCACCGAATCTGGCGAGCCGCTCGGTGGCGTAGTCCCTGGCTTCGGCATCGCGATCAATTCCTTTCACCGTCGCTCCGGCTCGAAGGAGAGCTTCGGTGTGGCCTCCCCCCCCAAGGGTGCCATCAACAAAAAGGCGTCCGTTTAGCGGAGCCAAAAAATGGACCACTTCATCCAGGAGGATTGACTCATGGTAAAAGGGTTGATCGGTAGAATCGGACCGTCCACCTGCCATGGAATAGGCACACCCCACCGCCTTCGAAGTCATTCCGCGAAACAGAGATCGTGAAGTGAAGCTGCGAAGCCGTCGAAAGTCGGACAACTTTTGAATGGGGTGAGTGGACAGCATTTTTAAAAAAGGGTGATCGGGCCTTTAAAAGCCAAGCATTCCTGAAATCGCCGCGTCATTTTCGCGGGTTTTTTCTTCGAGAGCTTCTATCGTCTCGCCGTTATCTGGAGTGAAAATTTCAAAGCGCTCTCCGCGCCCTACGATGCGAACTGCTCCGGGAAGAGTCAGCCCGTGCCCCTCGGCCAGAGCCTTGGGGATGGTCAGCTTACCTTGTTCGTTCACCTTGGATTCAATAGCGGAACCGAAAAGGATGTCTCGCGCACGGTCCCTCTGGGCTGCGGTGACATCAGGTGTACTTTCGATATCAGCGAGCTTCCGATCAAAGGCTGTCTGGGTGAAAACCCGAAGTGCGGGAATCCCTTCAACCCTGACCTTCACAAAATAAACGCTCTCTCCATGAGGAGGACGCCAGTCGACCGGAAGGGAAAATCTTCCCTTGGGATCAAGTTGACGGTCAAGATGACCTGAGCGATTATGACCAGAAATATGCATAGAGGAGCCGTGTTGAGTGTCTCGACTGCCACCGAAGTACACCAAAGCTCACTAAAGATCAACCCGAAAGCCTAAATATTCAGGGCTTCCTTAGGAAATAGACCCAAATTGAATCTTTTAATTCCCTGATCGAAAAGGATTCCCCCCTCTATCCCCCCAGAATCACAGGGAATTAACCCTCAACCGAGCTTTTTATTAACCTTTCTTAAATAATCGGGAAATTGATCACAATTATGGATTATCTCCATAAAACGAGCCCGGTGACACTACGGAACATCTTTTCCAGGAACGAACCCCTATCGATTCCCTAAAGCCTGTGCCGGTTCCTCGGCCAAGTTCGACTGTCCTTGGATTGAAGAGTCTTTTGATCCCACTGTGTGAAAGAGAGGTGAAACAGCCCTAAATGTGCCGGATCTCCTCTGCAGAAGTGATAAAGGCGATATCTTCCGCAAGGTTCACGGCAAGATCACGAGTTTCTCGGCGAAAGCGGCTCCGGGCATCAACGCGCCGAGGGCAAGCGCAGTGTATTTCATCGTTGTCTATTGTTTGGCTGGTCGCCGATGTATTTCTTGTTGGCGGCGTTTGAACGATACCGGCGTGGGAGCTTAATCATAATGATTCCCGTGTGCCTGTTTCGTCATAATCTGTTTCGTCGTCCAATAAAAAGCGGGCACCTCTTTTGAGGGGCCCGCCGGTCTTTGAAAAAGATTTGGTAAACGGATCGAGTCCTAGAAGTAGAATCGAACAGCTCCCCAAAGGGTCGTCGAATCAGAATCCCGGAGTCCGCCATCGTTGACCTCATGCTCAACCCCAGTCATGAGCTTGAGATTATGATCACAGATGAAGTAATTCAAACCAGCGTAGACGGTGTGGTTGTCTTCTCCAAGCGCGCCCAAAACGGCGTTGTCGCCACCAACTTCACGGAAGTAACGCTTCGTTCCATTGATCCCACCGGCTTCCGAATGGAACCACTGGTAACGGAAGACAGCTTCAAGCTTATCCTCGATCAGTTCGGTGGACGGCATGATCACAACACCATATACGGCCTCACCATCGTGGTCCTCACCATAGGTCACATTGGTGAAAAGATCAAAGTCTCCAATTTCGGTCTCGTAGGATGACACAACAGCCCACTCGTATCCGAGTGTTTCGTCCTCAAGCACATTGGAATCGTTGTAAAGTCCCTGGAGAGTGACATCTCCACCAAGAGCTTTAAATTCAGCGGCAAGATGATAAGCCTCGCCCTTTTCCCACTGACCGAAGGTCTCTGAACCTCCGTCCGTCGTGTAAACACCGAAGGTGAAATCGATGTCATTCGTCTCAAACTGAATACGAGTACCGGTCGAACGATCGCCAGAAAAGTAGTTGTTGAGGTTAGAGCGCTCGATCGTCTTGATTTTCTTGGAAGAAGTTAGCTCCTCACCGCCAAAGCCAATCTTATAGCGACCATATCCAATCGTGAGGTCTTCAAAGGCACCGACATCACCGAAGTCATGCTGAAGGTAAAGTTCGTCGAACCCATCGTATCTGATGCTGGCATCTCGGAATCCTCCGCGCTCGAAGTTTGCACGTCCCACAGCCTTGAAGCCGTCAAGGAACTCGATCGATGCTCCGAAGCGAAGACGTCGCAATTCGTCGCCGTCGCCACTGAAGTCATTTCCGCCGACGTCTCCATCGACATATCCCCACTGTTGGTGGGCACGACCGAAGAGCTTGATTTTCTGAATCCAGGGATTCTTCTTGTTCTTGTAGACAGTTCCGATGTCTTGAAGTGTCTCGCACCAATCACCACCGCCAGAAGCGGGGGCAGGGATGGGATCAGCCGAGAAGTCGCCCGCGAGGGCACTGCCGGTGGAGGCTGCGACGCCCACACCGATTACTTGGATTAGTTTGCTAGTCATTTGTGTCAGTTTAGCCACGATTTCCATCAATCTCACAACCCTAGGGATTTCGCAACTCCATTATGTGACGGTAATGTCACACAGCTCTCACCCGAAGAGAGAATCAAGCCCAATCGCCGGGTCCTTGACATAGCGGGAAACGGCATTCAGTCCGGCTCGCACAAAGAGCCGAGAGTAAGCCCGATCATCGCCAGTTGATTTCTGAGTAAAAGAAGTCTCTGCCCTTAAGCCCCCCGGGTGGAGATCCCTCAAAATCCAAAACAGTGGGCGACAACAAAAGTGATGGGGGACATCTCAAGGACGGAATCCGCACCATCAGCTACGCCCGGCAAGGCACCCACCTCTACCAAGCCATCGTCATGCTTCTTGAGGTCAAATTCGTCGACAATCCAAAGATCGCCTCCTGGCTTTTCAGCCCTGAAAAGAGTGACAAGGCACGCCAAGCTGTCGCAAAAGCCATTGCCATCGCCATCGCCATCTGCGATCACTTCGAAAACGACACCCCTCCCTCTGCCTCAATCAAAGCCCGCTAGAAAAATGCCCGACCTCCTCCAATCCACGGCCAAGGCTCTCAATCTCGATAGCTACCAAAAACACATCTTCCTCTGCGCCACTCCCACCGAAGCCAAGTGCTGTCCTCACGATGAAGGGAGGGAGTCCTGGCAGTTTCTAAAGAAGCGGTTCACCGAGCTCAAACTCTGCGGCCCTCAGGCCCTTGTCCATCGCAGTAAAGCCGACTGTCTCCGCATCTGCACCCGCGGCCCCATCGCCGTCGTCTATCCCGATGCCATCTGGTATCACTCCTGCACTCCGGAAAATCTCGAACGGATCATTCAGGAACATCTCATCGGCGGAGAACCTGTCGCAGAGCTACAAATCAACTCATAAAAAACGCCGGGCCAAGATTGGCACGGCGTTTTTGAAAAAATCAATTCCCACCCGAAATTAACGTCGACGTCGAAGAAGTCCAAGGAGAGCTACTCCACTGAGAAGAGCACTCGAGGGTTCAGGGACGTTGGTTGTGATCACTAGATTGTCAACTGTTATGGTTTCGTTATTCGAAGAGTCAGACTGGCGGAACGCAAAGGCATCGAGGGATTGACCAGAATCTGAAGCATCCCCGGAAATTGTTTCCCCACCGACCGTCAGCGAGCCCATCCCGTCTGCCAGATCAAAAGAGAGAGAGACCGGAATAGTGTCACCGAAACTAAAATCGCTTGCGAGAGTTGCTTGAGCGGTGCTGCTAGAACTGGACAGCCCGAAAGAGTAATCCCCGCCGACGGTCGGAGCGACCAAGTCAAGACGGCTCCGGAAATTAAAGGATCCCCTTGTCATAAAATGAGCAAAATACTCGAAATCAGTTCCACCCGCTCCGATTACAGTGTCGTCATTCACTATTACGTCAAAGGTCGCGGTAAGAACCCCTGCTGTTTGCGGGGCGAAAGTAAAATTGGCATCCTCCGAGGGGGTCCCATGCTGCACAACTGCTGCTCCGCCTGAAACCAAGAGGCCTTGATCAATCCTTCCACTGTGAATGTCCCAGCCTCCATTGGGAACTAATCTCCCGTCGTCGTAGGAAAAGTCATCCGAAGCAAGGGTGGCTCCTTGGGATTGGCAAATAAGAAGGGCGCTAGAAAAAACGCCCGCTGTGATTGTCTTTTGAATAGTCATGGTTGGCAGTGAGTGAGTCTCGCATGCCAAAAAAGCAACTTGCTCGCCATCTGTCCATCAAATTCCTTGTGATAATCCAAACAACCTTTCCTAGATCTTAAGCAGTCCGTCAGCAAGCTTGCAGGCACCATTCCACGCCGCTAGAAGAGGCTCATGCCAGTTTATGTCGTCACCGGAACCGATGAAGGCCGAGTTTCTGAAGAAGCCGCTACGCTCTTCGAGGAACTCAAAGCCCCGGGAAGTGACGATTTCTCCAATGAGATCATCGAAGGCATTGCCGACAATTCGGAGGACGCTTTCCAAAAATGCTCTCAAGCGATCGAAGCGCTCCAGACCCTCGGCTTGTTCGCCGCCGACAAAGTGGTCTGGTTAAAAGGTGCCAACTTCTTTGGGTCTGACCGTACCAGTGACGCCGAGCGGGCGGTCACCGGAGTCGAAAACCTCCTCGAAGTTCTACAGGACGACCTCCCGGATGAAGTCACCTTTCTTCTGAGCGCCACTGGCATCAATGGCGTCCGCCGATTCGGGAAATGGGCCAAAAAAAGCACCGACTACCGCCCCTTCGACAAGATCGATGTCTCGAAGGAAGGCTGGGAAGAACAAGTCGCCCGCATTGTCACCCGCGTTGCCCGCGAGAAAAGGCTCACCATCCAAGGAGAGTCTCTCCAGCTCTTCGTCCAACGGGCTGGAGCCGAAACCCGCCAGATTAGCAATGAGATCGACAAACTCGACCTCTACCTTGGGCCCGACCGACGCGAAGTCACCGTCGAAGACGTCACGCTCATGGTCTCGGTGAGCCACAAGGGCGTCATTTGGGAGATCTCCCGCGCCGTCGAAAAGCGCAATGCCAAACGCGCCATCGAACTCATCGACTCTCTCATCGCGAAAAACGAAAACGCAGTCGGCCTGATCAAAGCTTCCATCATCCCCACCGTCCGAAATCTTTTCTTCGCAAAACTCGCCGGAGCCTACGGGTCCATCAATCGAGCCCCTGCCGGAATTCAAGCGGTCCTCCCAAAAAAGAAAGATGGCACCGTCAACACCTGGGGGTTGAAGATGGCCTCCGCTGGGGCAAAGAACTTCTCTCTTCCGCAACTTCAAAAGGCGATGGGCGACTGCCTCGAAGCGGACAAGGCTCTCGTCACCTCGGGTCAGGACCCTCGCATGGTCCTTCACAAACTGGTGATCAAACTCTGCGACGGCAAACGCGCCGCTTGATCTCACTTCCAATTCTCGGGCTCAAATTTGCGGAGCAACTTCTCCGCGCGCTTCGCGTTCAACATCTGAACCGCTGCGATTCTCCCGCGCAAATGCTCCCTCTCTTCTGAGGCCGGACCGCGATGAAGAATCGCCTTTAAAAGATCCAAGTCCGCGCGACTCACATTCGCGTGCTCGTTCACAGTCACTCCCGCAAGCCGCTGGCTTGACGTCATCACCCGCATATTCTTTGGATTGATCAAAAAGCCCTCCTCCAAAATAATCACGTTCACTCGGTCTCCGCTGAACGCCAAATCATCGGCATAGCGCGTGCAGCTCAAACCCAGCACTCTTTGATAAGCCCCTCAGACCCAATCCAGCCAAAAAGCCTGAGGCTACTGAAGAAAAGGTGGTCTTGCCGTGGCGGTTCACCCTTGTGTTGGGAGTAGCTGGGGTTACCTAATCACAGAAGCCGATCAGCGTTGACGACGATTACTCCAAGCCCACTCATGACATCGAAATTCGATGATGACTCGAATCTCCCTCTCCGAAGCTGGAGTTTCAGACTGCCGCTCCGTCTAGCGGCGGCGGCGCAGGGTTGAGGCCGAGAGGCCTAATGCGATCAAGAGCGTGTGCGTTGGTTCCGGGACGGCGACCGCGATTTCGGCCCCGGTGTCGTCGTAAGCCCAGGCGTGAATCACACCCGGCGTGTTGTCGCTCTGCAAGGTCACCTCTGCCCAACCGTGCGAATGGGCCCGGGCAATTCTGATGCGGTGGAGAACTTGGTGCATTGAGCCTTCTAGTCTGAGCTACAGAACCCCAGCCCATTCGGCCATTCCACATTCATTCATTGGTGCCTCCCACCCCCCTCTTGACGAATCGTCCCCAAAAGATGAGAGTTTCGCCACGTAACCGCGTATGAAAATGCCCATGAATTTCCGATCTCTCGCCTTCGGGACCCTCCTCGCCCTCTCCTCCTCCGCTCTCGCAGATGTCACCGGCTGGCTCAACTGGCGCGGTCCCAACCAAAACGGCACCTCTGACGAATCCAATCTTCCCGAATCCTGGAAGCCTGGTGCCGACAACCAACTTTGGAAATATGACCTCAACGGCGCTGGCGCTCCCGTCATTGCCGATGGTAAACTCTATATCTTCGGATACGGCCAATTTGGCGACGATCCCGCCCAGGACGTCCAGGAAACCCTCCTCTGCCTCGATGCCATCACTGGCGAAAAAATCTGGGAGAAGCGCTTCAGCGATTACATCTCCGACGTTGTTTACAATCGCTACGGTGTCGGTTCTCCCGTCATCGATCCCGAAACCGGCAACGTCTACCTCCAAACTTCAAACGGCCGTTGCGTCGCCTTTACCTCCGATGGCGAGCCCATCTGGGAAATCTCTCTCATTGAGACCCTCGCCCGCCTCACCTTCCCCAACGGCCGCACCGGTTCTCCTGCCGTCTTTGAAAAACTCGTCATCTTCCATTGCGTCACCGCCAACTGGGGACGCACCGGCCCCGCCCGAGATCGCTTTTACGCCTTCGACAAAATCACGGGAGAACTCGTCTGGTATTCCAGCCCCGGCGTTCGTCCGGTTGACAGCTCTTTCTGCATGCCCGTCTTCGGAAAACTCGGCGACCAAGCCGTCTTCTACGCCGGAACCGGCTGCGGAAACATCGTTTGCGTGAATGCCCGCACCGGCGCTCCCGTCTGGCGCTTCCAACTTTCCCAAGGAGGCATCAACTCACAAGTCATCCTTCACGGGGAGGACAAGCTCATCGCTCTTCACGGCAAGGAAAATATCGACGCCACCTCGAAAGGTCGCCTCGTCTGCCTTAAAATCCCTACCGAGTATCCCAAGGAACAAGTCGTCCTCGAACCCAGCGCCGAACTTTGGCGCAATGACGAACACATCGGATTCACCAGTTCCCCCATCCTCGTGAAAGACCGCGTTTACACTACCAACTTCACCGGTGAACTGATCGCGGTCGATGCCGACAATGGCAAGACCCTCTGGCACGAGAAAATGGCTCCCGATCAGATCCACGCCTCCCCAGCCTACGGTGATGAAAAAATTTACTCCCCTTGGTTCGAGGGCTCCTTCGTAGTCACCAAACCCAACGACGCCAAAGCCGAAGTGCTCTCCCACGCCGACATCAAGGCCGACGACGGGACCGGCGTGAAATGCCTCGCCGCCCCCACCATTTGGGCGGGCAAAGTTTATCTCTCCACTCGCGACGGCCTCTACTGCTTCGGCAGCAAGGATGGAAAATTCCCCGCTCCAAAAACTCCTCTCATCGCCAACAAGCCTGCAGGGCCAGTCACCCAACTCCAGGTCGTCCCCGCTGAATTTGCGATCGCTCCCGGCCAGAAGCAGGATTTCAAGGTCTACGGGCTCGATAAGCGTGGCCAGCGCGTCAAAGTCATCACCGAAGGACTCTCCTGGGAAAAATTCGTTCCTCCCACCGCCAAAGTGAAGGCTGCTGTCGATGCCACCCTCGATGCTAAGACCGGCACCGTGACCGCCGGGAAGGACGCCAAGATCTCCGCCGGTGCTCTCAAGGTCACCCTCAACGGCATGGCTGGAACCACCCGCGGCCGCGTCGAAGCTGGCCTCGGATACGCTGAGAACTTTGAAGGGGTTGATCTCAAAATGGAACACAAGGGCGAGAACGTAAACTTCCCGCCTCTCGCCTGGCTCGGTGCTCGCATTAAGTGGCACGTTCTCGAAAAGGATGACTCCAAAGTCATTGCCAACCGCCTCGACAACATTCTCTTCCAGCGCACCATGAACTTCTTCGGTGACCCCGAGCTGAAAGACTACGTCCTCGAAGCCGATGTCATGACCGATGGCAACCGCCGCATCAAGTCCACCGTCGGACTCGTCAACCAGCGCTACCTCTTCACCATCGTCGGGAACCAGAATATCCTCGAGATCTCCAGTAACTACGAGCGAGTCAAACAGTCCGTCAAATTCCCCGTCAAGGCCAACACCTGGTATCACCTCAAAACCCACGTCAAAGCCAATGCCGACGGCTCCGGCGAAGTCCGCGCCAAAGCGTGGACCAAGGGTGAAGACGAACCCTCCGACTGGTCCATCAAAGTCCCAGTCAAGCGCGTTCACCCCAAAGGAGCCCCAGGCGTCTTCGCCTTCTCTCCCCAGGCTCAAAAGCGCGTCTATCTCGACAACATCAAACTCAGCCCTACCAAGTAGCACTTTTCCAAACATCATTTAAAATTTCCGGACTCATGAAAACTACAACCGCCCTTCTCCTCTCAGGACTCACCCTCACCGCCACTGCCAATGACTGGCCGATGTGGGGTGGCACGCCCGACCGAAACATGGTCGGCGAAGCCAAAAACCTTCCCGTCGATATCAACCCCGGCGAACTCGATGACGAAACCGAAGCCGCTATTCTCACCGATGCCAAAAACATCAAGTGGGCCGCCAAACTCGGCTCACAAGCCTACGGCAACACCGTCGTCGCTGGAGGAAAAGTTTTCGTCGGCACCAACAACGAGTCTCCCCGCGACAAAGCGCAGGAAGGCGATCGCGGCGTCCTCATGACCTTCGACGAGAAAGATGGATCCTTCCTCTGGCAGCTTATTATTCCCAAGCTCGGAGCCGGTAAGGTGAGCGATTGGGAATACGTCGGCCTTTGCTCCTCCCCCGCAGTCGAAGGCAATCGCATGTGGGTCGTCACCAATCGTGGCGAAGTCGTCTGTCTCGACACCGAAGGCATGGCCAACGGAAACGATGGCCCCTTCAAGGATGAAGCCAAATACATGGCAGTGAAAGATGAAGTCGTCGAGGTCACCAAGGAACACGCCGACATCATCTGGATTTACGACATGCGCGAAGAACTCGGCATCTTCCCTCACAACGTCTCCTCCTGCTCCCCCGTCGTGATTGGTGACAAACTCTACACCGCCACTTCGAACGGAGTCGATTGGTCCCACACCAATATCCCCGCTCCCAACTCTCCCGCTCTCGTCTCTCTCGACAAGAAGACTGGCAAGCTCCTCGCCGAGGAAGCCTCCGGAGTCTCCACCCGTGTTCTCCACGCCAGCTGGTCCTCGCCTGCTTTCGGAAAGATCGGCGGTAAGGATGCCATCGTCTGGGGTGGTGGCGACGGTTACGCCTACGCTTTTGATCCCAATCCCGTGAAAGACGAAGAAGACTTCGACGTCTTCAAGGAACTCTGGAAGCTCGACTGCAATCCGACCGAGTATCGTAAGAAGGAAGATGGCAAACCAATCAAATATGCCACCTTTGCCGGCGCCAGCGAAGTGATCGGCACAGCCGTCATCGCCGACGGGCTCACCTATATCATCATCGGACAAGACCCGGAGCACGGCGACGGCGTCGGTCACATTCTCTGCATCGGAGCCGACGGAACACCTGTCTGGTCCTCCAAGAAAGTGGGTCGCTCAATCTCCACTCTCAGCGTGGCCGACGGCCTCGTCTACGCCGCCGAATACAAAGGCGACATCCACTGCTACGACGCCAAAACCGGTAAAGAACATTGGGCCCACGAAACCCAGTCCCGCATCTGGGGATCCACCCTCGTTGCTGATGGCAAAGTCTGGATCGGCACCGAAGATGGCGAGCTTCACATCCTCAAAGCAGGGAAAGAAAAAGAAGCCCTCGGCCTCATCGAATTCCCCGCTCCTATTTATAGCAGCACCGTGGTCGCCAACGACGTCATTTACCTCGCCACCCAGACCCACCTCTACGCCATCGGGAAGTAACCTCCCCACACCAAATTTTCAAAGCGAGCCCCGCACCCGCGCGGCTCGCTTTTTCATGCCTCCTTCTTCCGCAAAGCAAAACATGCAATGCTCCCCTGCATTGCGCCAAGCAGAACGACACCCGGATGAAAATGTGTCCCGGGATCATGAGCCCTCAAAGTAAGGAAGCATATTCAGAAAACTGTCGGGCGCTCGATTCAAGTCAGAACCGGTCAGGAAAGAGCGCTCTTTCCTGGGGCGCTCTCGAGGTTCTTTCCCACATGAAAGTGGCACATCATAGAATACTCTGCCTATCTCGGCTGTTCAGCCCGCAAACTCCTCGGGGTGATTCCAAGGTGTTTCTTGAAGACATGGCCCAAGTAACTTTGACGGAAAAATCCCACGAGTCGGGAGATTTCGGCGAGGCTTAAGTCGGAATTCTTAAGCAGGGCTTTTGCTTTCGCGAGCCGCGATTTCGGTTAGGAAATCCCGAATGGTCTTTCCTGTTTCCTTCCGAAATCGCCGTTGAAAGAGACTCCGCGAAATTCCAGCCTCCCGCGCTAAGTCGTCGTTGTTCAGTTTGCAGTTGGAAAGGTTCTCATGGGTGACATGGATCCCGAGGGCAACCGCGGAATCTGAGATCGCACGGGTGTTTGAAGAGCGACCCCGCACCTGACCTCGCCTTGATGATGGACCGGGAAACTTCTCTGGAATGCCTAAACGCAATTGGAGCTACCGCGCGCTTTCCCTCTATCACGGACATCCTTCTAAAAGAGTGATCCGGACTATTTTGTGTCCGCTGTTTCTTCCGCATCTCGTTTTTCCTGTTCCACAGATTTATCAATTTCGTCGTGGAAAATCTTTTGAAACTCTTCGTCACTCAAGGCTCTTCCGGGGAGCAGAAAAGAAGACGGGTATTCACCACCGACCCAGCGGAGATTTCTCAGTTGGCGCGTTTTGTTCCAGGGGCTCCCTCCGACGGTCTTGGAACTTCCATCCGGCTGCCTCACTCGGACATGCGCTTTGATTCCAAGTTCAAGGGGGCCGCCACCCTCGAACTGATTACCATTCTATTTGGGACTCAACAGCTCATTCACGAACTCAACAAGGTTCTGGTGACAATTGAAAAAAATCAGCTCCCGCAAAAGCGAGCGATCCTTCCGAATTGACGAAAGCTTTGCAGAAGGGGGCAAAACTTCAACGGAGCCTCACCGTCCTACACGTGGGTGGAGAAAAAGATGAACCCATCATCGCCCTGATCTCATCGTGGAGAAAGCCACCGGCGAAGGAAAATGACTGCCCCCCTTGCGTTACAGGTCTCGCGATGCGAGGATCGGCCAACCTCATGCCCTCCCGCGGACGACATCAAAGCACCTCGAAAGAGTGCCGCGCCTTGATTCGCCGGATCGAGGCCATGGATGGGGTGTTGGGAGTCATCATCGGTTACTCCTACGGCGGCAAGTCCCTCGCAAGAAGCAGCAGGACCGGGGCAATCAGAATTCAACGGACGGTCGCGGGAGGACTGAAGGCCGTCACGCAGTCCGCCAAAGGCCTGCAGGAACTCTTCATCCGCACCGAAGCCGGCAAGGAGGCGCAGATCGCGGCGAACGTCCAGGAACTCGAGTGAGCAGCTCAAGCTCCTGGAGCAAGGCCAGCGCGGTCGCCTCGAGTGTGGATCGGTGGACTCCTCCCCGTTCCCACAGCGAGAAAAGACAGGGGGCGCTATTACTCGCGGACGAGATCACTGATGACCGTCTCAATCTTGAGGAGTGATTTTCCAAAGTTTCCATCTTCAATATCCAGTCGCAATTCACGGAGGAGGCGACCCTTGGGATCATAGGTGTGGATCGCGCATTCGTGCAGCTCGCCGGCGGCGGCGCTCCCGTCGGCTCGGCTGAGCCGTAGAAAGAGTTTTCCTTTGCCGTCCTTGTCGGGGCCCAAGTCCTGCAGCAGAGAAGTGAGATCGATCCCGACTTCGATCGGGGTGTCATCATCCGGGCCTGCCAGAGGAACGTGGCCAGCATTGCCCCCGCCGAAGAGTGGCCAGCCGTTGAAGGCTTCCGGGGCGAACTCGTGCTCGGGGGCGGCAGCATCCTTGTCACTGGCAATCCCAATAGTCATCCGCAGATCCGTCCGGTCGTCGCAAGCAAGCTTGAGTTTCAGGGTCCTGCGAGGCAGATAGCGGGCAACTTCGACCCGGCCCAGATAGTTCCCACGCTTCCAGGTCGGATCAATCATCGCGCTGTAGAGCAGATAGACCCGGCCGTCTTTTGACCACGTCTTGCCCCATGAGTTGACGACGATGTAGGCTCCGCGTTCCCAGTCGGCGAGCGTGACTTTACCATCGTCGTTGAGGTCGAGATCGGTGGTGATTTTACCGTCGCCGTTCAAGTCGTAACCGACCTGGTCGTCGTATCCCACACAGGTAATGCCGTGTCCGTAGCCGCTTGGTCCCCAGCGGGTCCAGAGGTCTTCCCCCGCCGCATGCTCACCTTCTGGAATGGTCACCGTGACTTTTTTCAATTCGCCCATACGGCCGTCCAAGGCGAACAATCCACCGATCGTCTTCTTGTTCGCCTTCGGTTGATTGCGGTCGAAAAGCCAACCACGGGCTTCGTCGAGTTGGTCAATGGTATTGGCCGGCGAGTAGCGATAGCCCGAGACACGATACTCCATCGCTTCGCGCCAGATCTCATAGCCGTTTGGCCACACTCCAATCTTATTCAGGCGGACCCCGCCGTAGGACTTGGCGGTGGGTATGCCGATGCGCTTGGCCACTTCCCAACCGTGATAGGCCTCCGACCCTTTGTTTTCGGCGTGGTTCATCATATTCCACGAAAAGTGGGCGGGGAACCGCGTCGTATCGGTGTCTGCGATCGCGCCATTCAACACATTCATTTCGTAAGTGAAGATCGACGCCACCGAGGCGAACTGGCCACAGGCTCCCCACTTCTGTTTATAGATTGCCGGGAACTGCGGGCGAGCGGAGTTATCGACGCGCGACGGCAAACGATCGGGGGCGACATCCACCCCACCAATATCAGGCCCGGCGGCACCACGCCAGGTGTTGTAACCTTTACCCTCAGAAGGGGGCCGGGAAAAAGAGCCCGGGTACGCGACCTGAGCTTTGCCGGCCTCGCTGTCAGGTTTGACAGCATCGTCAGCGATTACCGGACCAATGTGACCAGAGAACATGAGGCAACAAGCGATTAGCAAACGTTTCGGATGGGTGATCATAGATATGGTCCTGAAGTGAGTCTGTCTTTAGCAGACAACCCGATCGTTACAAGGGGCAGGATTCCCCCACCAACTATGCCCTGCTTATTTTTGGGCCTATTTTCCCACATCATCCCATAATCTCCATAGCCTGTAGGGTTTGCCATCGCATTTCCGGAGGTTTCCTTCGGGCTCTTTTAGCCTTCCCCACCCGTCAGAAGATGGAACGAAGTCCCTTCGCGGAACCCGGGATGAAAGAGATGCCTCCTGCCTATCAAACTTTAATCGATAGATTCCGGCATTTGCGGGCAGTAAACATGTCAATGCCGATCACTGTCCTCACTCCGGCGCTCCTGGCGCGGTTTAGATCGACCACACTGGCCAAACGCGTGACCACCGAGAGATGTAATCCACAATGAGTAGAATCGGGACCTTTATCATGAACAGAATTGGAGCATTGGGTGTCATCGCTGCTTGGTGTCTATTCGCCCCCGCTCCGTCATACAGCGCCACCCCCAGCCTTGCGGGGAGTTCTGCAAAGCAATTGCAATCAAGCGAACTGCCCCCCTTGGCCAAAGCGAGGGAAGTGGGACGTTCAAAGTCAGCCTTGTTGGCATCGGTATCGAGCAAAGAGGCTCCCGCGCCCGCTGGATCTCCGGCGGCCAATCTTGCCGACTTCAAAAAGCACGTCGCGCCGGTGCTCACCAAAACCTGCGTGGCGTGTCACGGTCCTAAAAAGGCCAAGGGCAAGTTCCGCATCGACACGCTGGATCCGGATCTCATGCAAGGGGGCGATGTGGAATGGTGGCTGGAGGTTTCCGATGTCTTGAGCAACGGCGAAATGCCGCCTGAAGATGCCGAAGTCGAACTGGCGGATGTCGACCTCAGCAAAATCATCGAATGGCTGGGGCCGGAAATTCAAAAGGCCTCGACGATGCGGCGCAACGAAGGGAGGCATTCGTCATTTCGTCGCATGGCGCGATACGAATACAACCACGCACTCCAGGATCTGCTAGGCATCCGCTATTCCCTCGCCGGTCCCCTGCCTCCGGAAACCGCCTCCGAGGACGGTTTCAAGAATAGTTCTGAAATGCTGCAGATGTCGGCCATGCAATTCGAAATCTATCGTGAAATTGGCCTTAAAGCTCTCAAACATGTCACCGTGTCTGGCGACCGTCCCAAAATGGTTGTTTATCGCCTGCCAAGGCAGGAAGAGAAATTTTCGACAATTAACAATGACGATATTGGGGAGGTCCATCCAATCAACCAGAAGGCTAAGAAAGGTGAGGAAGCTGGAAAAGATGTCTCTTTAGACAAGAGACATCATTCGTTAAAATTGAATCTCAGCAATCACCTTCCTGATGAAGGAATCATGCGCGTTACCATACGCGCCGGGCGATCGACCATGAACGCCGATGAATATGCAAGTCTGCGCTTAATCTTCAGTGCTCATACCAGCAACAACGCCAATTTTTCCCAAGTAATCAGTGCTCGTGATATTCCTGTCACGGCATCTGTCGACAAGCCGCAATTGATCCACTTTGATATTCCTCTCAGTGAAATTCAACGCAACCCATTCCGAAACAATAAGGAGAACTTCCCCAGGCGGGATGAGTTTTTAACCATTCAATATAATTCCAGCACACGCAACAAAGAGCCTCTCAGTGTTCTGGTAGATTTTATCGAAATCAGCGCGCCATTCTATGAACAATGGCCGCCCAAAACCCATCGAGATATTTTCATCGAGAGCGAAAATAAAACGAATGAACAAGAATACGGCCGTGCAGTATTAACGAGATTCATGGAGCGTGCCTGGCGGCGTCCCGTCACCTCGCAGGAAGTGGATCCATTCGTGGTCCTGTTTTCCGAATATCGTCCCGACTTTGCGAACTTCGAAGAGGCCATGTTGGAAGTGTTGGCAACAGTCCTGGCGGCACCAGAATTTCTCTACCTGTCCCCACAAATTTCCGCAAGTCAGTCGGAAAGCCCCAAAACCATCAGTGACGTGGAACTGGCCAGCCGGCTCTCGTTTTTTCTGTGGTCCAGCATTCCTGACGGGGAACTGTTAGAACTTTCCCGGAAGGGAACACTCAAAGATCCAACGGTTTTGACCGCTCAAGTCAAACGGATGCTGGCGGACTCTCGATCAAATCGACTCTCTCAAAATTTCGTTCGGCAATGGCTCGGGATAGATGGCCTCGATCGTGTCACTCATGTGAATGACAGTTCCCTGAAAGAAGCCATGCAGGAAGAGCCTCTTGCCTTTTTTAAGGAAGTTTTGAATCACAACAACAGCATCATGGATTTCATTCACTCAGATTATGCTTTGATCAATGAACGCTTGGCCAGTCACTATAAAATTCCAGGTGTTTATGGCCCTCATTTCCGCAAAGTACCGATCAAGCCCGAAACGAATCGTGGCGGAATTTTGACAGGCTCCGCAATCCTGACGATGAACTCTGACGGCAAAGACTCCCATCCTCTCAAACGCGGCGTTTGGATGCTGGAACGCGTCCTACATGATCCACCACCACCACCACCACCCAATGTCCCGGAAGTCGATCTGACTGATCCGAAGATTTTGGAAATGACGCTCAAAGAGCGCATCGCAGATCACCGAAATAAACCGGCCTGTCTTTCGTGCCATGCAAAAATTGATCCTTGGGGAGTTGCTTTTGAAAATTACGACGCTTTGGGAGTCTACCGTACTAAAATTAAGAATAAGCCGGTGGATGCAACTTCCGCACTTTTCAACAAGCAGGAATTGGCGGGGATGGATGGCTTAAAGCGCTACCTGCTCACGGAACGGCAAGATCAATTTGCCAGAGCGATGGTTCATAAGATGACCGCATATGCCCTCGGTCGGCCATTGTCTTTTAGTGATCATGCCGATATTGACAGCTTGGCTGTCCAATTTAGAAAAAAGGGGGATCGCCTGGGTGATTTAATACACATGATCATCAACAGCCGCATCTTTATCTCAAAGTAAGAATCAGGAACTAATGATGAACAACAAAGCAGAATCCTTGAATCGTAGAAAATTTCTTCATGGTGCAGGTGTCGCTCTTGCTCTGCCATGGTTCGAAACATTTGCGGCGAAAAATTCCAATCGAGACACGGCCCCAAAACGATTTGTCAGTATCTACCATCCTGATGGTGTCGGATTGCCGATCAAAGCGGATCCGGCCTGGAAGGATTGGAGCTGGTTCCCCCGGGGCGGAGAGAAAGATTTCGAATTAACCAAAGTCCTCGATGTCCTCGAGCCTTTGCGTCGTGAAATCACGATCTATTCAGGACTCTCGCACCCAGCTGCCAGAACCGTTCATGGCCATTCAAATGCCGATCAATATCTGACGGGTGCGGCGACGGGAGGCCACGGCCCCTATAAAAACTCTGTTTCTCTTGATCAGGTCTATGCGGCGCACGCGGGAGAGTTCACCCGCCATTCTTCGCTGGTGATGTCAACCAATGGGGGAGTGGGGGGCCCTCGTGGTGCCCAGACTCAGTCCTACAATCGTGAAGGACGGCCAATCCCAGCCTTAAATAATCCGAAGCAGATCTTCGACATGCTTTTCGTGACCAGCGGTAAGGATGCTGCCGCAAAACTGGCAAGAAGTAAAAGTGCGCTGGACCTTCTCATTGCCAATACGCGCTCATTAGGGCGAAGGCTTTCCCGGCATGATCAGGAAACGCTCCAGCAGTATCTTGATGCCGTTCGCGATACAGAAGTAAAGTTGGCGAAAGCCCGGAAGTGGATTGATGCACCTGTTCCAAAGATCGATACCCGGAATTTAACCTTAGATGCAGATCCAAAAGAGGCGCGGCTTTACTTCCAGACCATGTATGAACTGATCTATCTTTCCTTCCTCAGTGATTCAACTCGCGTGGCGACCTTTCAGTTGGGTCGAGAGAATGGTGGTGGCACACACAACCTGCTTTCAAAGGCGGTTGGACTCGGAAATGCCCACGCCCTGACTCATGCGGTCAAAAAGCCAAAGGGTTGGGAAAACCTCGGCACCTATAATCGCTATCAAGCGGAGGAATTTGGCCGTTTCGTGCAGAAGCTCAAGGACACCTCAGAGCCGAGCGGCCAGGGAAACTTGCTGGACAACACCTTTGCGATGCATGGTTCCGCTTCCAGCAGCTTCCACCTCTCTCGCAATTATCCGATCATCTCTGCCGGCGGTAAGAATCTCGGCTTCGAAAATGGCCGTTATCTCAAGTTTGGCGAAGGCAATGAAGATAACCAGGCCGGTGCCGGGATCGTGACCGACCGCGGATGGCAAGGCCAAGTCGAGGCTGAAGAACTCCCATTGTCCCACCTCTTTGTCACCGTCTTGCAAAGACTCGGCGTCGAGGCGGAATCGTTCGGTGGGATCACGGGGACGCTGAGAAAAGTGTAAAGTTGATTAAGGATGTCTTGGAAAGTCATCCTGGTCGGAATCGTGCCGGATTATTCCCTGGCCACTTCAAATTTCAAGTGAGACGGGAGAGGCCTCGCTGGCGCGGCGGGCTCTACAAGTCCCTTCACGGACCATTCGGGACAAGGTCAGTCTCGATGCTTGTCGGTCACGAGTGGCCCGCTAACTTGGCAAGACAATGAAATTAGGGATGGTCGTGGGGGTCGCCGCATTCTCTCTCGGAACATGGCACTCGGCTGGAGAGGAAAAGCCGTGGTTCGTGGACCGAAATCTGGTCTATGAACAAGGGAGTGCGTTGAGTCAGGAATACCTAAAAAAGCATGCGCCGGAGTTTCCCGAGATGTTGGAAGCCATCATGCCTTGGGTCGTGCGGATCGAAGTGCGACATTCGTATGTGAAGAATGGCTATCGCTCGAATCACGGCACGGGGATCATTCTGAATAGCGGACGGGTCCTCACTGCGAAACATGTCCTGAATGAGAACGCCCCGGAGGGGGGAAAGAAGATCCTCCTCACCATGACGGACGGTCGGGTTTTACCTGCAGAGATCATGAAGGAGGGGGGGAAGGATTGGGCCATTCTGCGACTCACCAGGGAAGAGAGTCAGGAGGCGGCGATCAAATCACCCGTGGTGATGGGGAACGCGACGGCGAAGGAGACTGCAGTATTTCTTGGCTATCCTGCGCGATTGGGGCTCGACGAAAAAGGGAAAGTGCAGTCCTTTCATAAAGGCGATGGGCCGAAAGGGATTCCTGTGAGCAAACTCTCGCCGCTCTTAGTGGTCGCCACCGTTTCCGATCCGGAAGCGATGACTCTCAAGCCGCAGGCAGGCTTTCCCCCGGTCGGCGGGATGAGTGGCGGGCCAATTCTGAACGCCGAAGGGAAAGTGATTGGAGTGCAGAACTCCGTTTCCAAGACTACCGAGGACTCCACCGGAAAGGTGCTCTACTACACGATCAATGCAACGCAGACCGGTGAGGTGGCGGGAGATCGATAGATCGGATCCGTCCCTTGATTGTTCTGGCTGGTTGAGCGCGATCAGGATTTCGGTAACCATCCAAGCGCAACAAGGAAGGCCTCGCGATCATCCCACGTTCGGCAAAGTGCCGCACCTGCGATTCGAACTGGGCAGGCGCCTTTCCCACCAAAGATCCACAACTTCATTTCAACCTCGTCAAACGTGCTCCGTATTCGAGGAGGAAGGAGGGGGCACACCCCTTGTATCCACAAGAATTTCAAGGGCTCCTTTTCAAAATATGCCTGGCATACTTTTCTGGCTAGTCCAGCGGCTCACCGGCAGCACGTTCGGTTACTCCCACGATTTGGATGGATGAAAACCCGGCATGGAATCCGAGCAAGATTCAGCCTGCTTTCACCTGACAAAGCCCTGGCTATTTATTCCTCACTCTTCTGCTTCATCTTCTCCACTCGTTTACGAATGGGCGCGTAGGGGTCCGCCTTGTGCGGACGATTCTTGGGGTCGACGTATTTTGCGAGGTCACGCATGGCGATGACGGTGCATCCCTCGTCGCTGAGATACTGCATGTATTTTTCGAAGTCCTTGAGATCGGTGTTGACCCAAGGATGCTCGATGGCGGGGATGCCATGAAAGCAGAGAACTGCGATCTTTCCGTCCTTGGCCTGATCGACCGACCACACAAGATCCTCCATTTTCCAGTCGGGGCCGGCGTAGCCGGTGGTGGGGACGAGCAGGGGATCGTCGATCTTGGGATCGTAAGCGGGACCGCGCGCCCCGCTTCCCCCGTCCCGGTATTCGGGACCGACACCGCGCCGGGCGAAGAGGAAGCCGTGCTTCTCCAGCACGCGAACCGAAGCGAGATTGTCTCGGAATCCCGGGAAGCAAAAGGTCACCGGTTTGGCGATCCCGTGGTCGGAACAACGCTTGTCGATGTGGGTGAGGGAGGCGAGGAATTCTTCCTCATTCAAGCGCGTGACGTTTCTGTGGTGCTGGGTGTGGTTCCCGATCTCATATCCCATGTCGTGGAGCTTACGGATCTGTTTCCAGGAAACGTAGTGGTCCGGATTCTTGAGGAAGCCGAGTCCCTCCGTGATGTAAAAGGTGGCACCGAAGCCGTGCTTCTTGAGTACTTTCGGGACGTTGGTGAAGTCGGAAACATTGCCGTCGTCGAAGCTGAGAACGATCAGTTTGTCAGGGATGGGAAGATATTTCGGTTTCGCTTTCTGTTCCGACTCCTTACCTCCAGATGAGGCGGTGAGAACAATGCAGGCCAAGGGGAGAAGCAGGGGAAGGATGAGGAGGTATCTCGCTTTCATCATGATTGGGCCATTGTATGGGGAAGGCACGAAAAGGCAATCCCGTGAATGCCCTCGGGATAGGGTTGGAGATACGCCCGCTTTTTTGACCCCCAAAAAAAACTCCCTTTCTCCCCTCTCTTCAACGAAAAAGAAAATTCCTAGCAATAAGTGATCAAAGAATCTGGGATCCCGGAGTGATGGATGTTCACCCCGGCGATGAGGCCTGTCATCGTTTTTGTTGCGGCGGTTGGGCCCTCCTTGAATGACTCGAGTCGTGAGGCCCGAAAAGGGCGCTCGCATCGCTTCCGGGGTTGACGAGGAGAGATGGACCCGGGTCCTGAATCATCATTCTCGTCTGGCATTTATGATCGGAGCGGCTCATAAGGAGGTCACTGATGAATAGGAAAAACTCATGGATCTTTTTGGCGACCCTCTGCCTGTGCGGATTGACGACAGCAGAGGAATCGAATGACGGCTTTGCCCCGCTGTTCGATGGGAATTCGCTAACTGGCTGGCGTGAAGCTCCGAAGGGTAAGGTCACGGCGTGGTCGGTGAAGGACGGAGTGATCCGCGGAGAAGGAAAAGAGAATCGCCAAGTTTACTTGATCTATACCGGCGATGAGGCCTTGGCGGACTTTGAGTTGAAGTTCAGCTACCGCATGTTGACGAAGGGGAATACCGGCGTGGAAACACGTGCCAGGGTGGACAAGACCGAAAAGCGTGGCTTTGAAGGTTACCACGCCGATCTCGGGCATGTCGGAATTGGCGACGGAGTGCTGGGCGCCTGGGATTTCCACTTCGGAAAGAACACACGAAAAGAGTTTCCATGCAAGAGGGGAACCCGGCTCGTGATTGATGAAAAGGGCGAAGGTCACCACAGCAAGATCAAGAATGCCGTGCAGGTGGAGGAGATCAAAAAGGGCGATTGGAACACCTGCCGGATCGTGGCCCAGGGGAATCACTTCCAGTTCTTCATCAATGGGAAACTTTCATCCGAGTTCACCGACAAACTGAACGGCAAACAACTCAGCAAGGGATTCATCGGACTCCAATTACATGACAAGGGGATGATTGTGGAATTCAAAGATCTATTCCTCAAGAAAGGATGAGGGTTCCCTCGGCCAATCAGCGAGCACTAGAGGGAACAGGCAAGTGATCGCCCAAGCACTCCCACTGGAAACTCTCCTCTCAACCAACCCTAAAAGAAATCACCATGAAACGCCCTCTTCTTACTCTTCTCGGCCTCGCAATTGGAACTCTGGATCTCGCCGCCTCTCCCCCGTCGGGACCCGTGAAGGTGTTCATTCTTGCCGGGCAGTCGAACATGGAAGGCGCGGGAAAAATCGAGGGTGATCCGAATCGAAACAGCGGAAAGGGAAGCCTCAGTCATCTCGCCGGAAATTTGGAAAAGTACAAGCACCTTAGAGACAAGGAGGGCAACTGGAGCGAGCGTGACGACGTGTTGATCTGGTATCTTGAGCGCAAGGGAAAGCTTGCTCCGGGCTTCGGAGCAAGACCCAGCGCGATCGGTCCCGAGTACGCATTCGGCCATGTCATGGGCAACGCGATCGAGGAACCGGTTCTTCTCATCAAGACCGCGTGGGGAGGCAAGAGCCTCGCCAAGGATTTCCGCCCGCCGAGTTCGGGCGGGGAGCTTGGTCCTTATTACAAGGAGATGCTCGTGCACGTGAAGGGCGTGCTCGGCAACCTCGGAAAACACTTTCCCGGGTTGAAGGGACGGGATCATGAACTGGTGGGGTTTGGATGGCACCAGGGATGGAACGACGGTTGCGGAATGCCCGCGACGCTTGAGTATGAGAAGAACCTCGCCAACTTCATCCGCGACGTGCGCAAGGAACTCGGCGTCAAAAATCTTCCCTTCGTGATCGCGGACAGCGGCTTTGGCGGAGTGAACCAAAAAGTTGACCGCCGCCTCCTGATCCGCAAGGCCCAGGCCGCTCCGGAGGCCTACTCCGAATTCAAGGGCAACGTCGACTGCGTCCAGACCGCCGGTTTCTTCCGTCCCGCCGACGAGTCCCCTTCCCGGCAAGGCTATCACTGGAATGGCAACGCCGAGACCTACTATCTGATCGGGGAAGCCATGGGAGAGGCCATGAAGAAGCTCCGCGATCAGTAGTTTCCGGAGATGGCGGCAGGAACGCCTGAATATCCTAGCAGGATTAGCGCCACCGCGCTCCTCGCCTTTGGGGGCGCGCCCTCGATCTTTGTAGAGCCCGGCCCAACATCCTCTTCTGCTTCTGCATCTCCGGTGATCAATCCTACGAGCTCACGGTGCAAACGGTAACCCGATCGTCAAGAC
Organism: Akkermansiaceae bacterium; assembly: GCA_026421245.1. GTDB lineage: Bacteria > Verrucomicrobiota > Verrucomicrobiia > Verrucomicrobiales > Akkermansiaceae > SW10. The sequence goes on from JAPKDJ010000016.1 coordinate 58,837, forward strand.
GCCGGGGATTGATCGGATCGCAAAGGAAATCCTGCGCTTTGTTCGCGCTTTCTATGATGCACCCACCTGCGGCCCATCGCGGACTGCCATCCTGACCGGCCAGCCGATCTGGCGGTTGGAAGAGGCGGATCAGTTGGGCAACACGATCGTGGCGATCACGGCATGCCGTTCCCCCGTCCCAAAGGCCAGCCTTTACGATACGGGTTCACAGTTTGATTGGAAAATTCCAAGGTGAGAAAATCGGAAGGCGGCTTTCATCGCGATGGAATACCACGACGGATGCCAGAAAGAGAGAAAAGGGTATCCCTATCACACCATCCGGACCGAAGGTCCTCTTTACATCGGCAACTTCGAATCCACACGGTGGCCTTCAGGATCGCCAAATACATTGGTGAACGCCATTCACCCCCGGCATATTTTTTGCCGGAGATGCCCGTCGCTTACCATTGAGAAAGAGTAGTCCGTCGCTATGGTTTCCGAATTCGGAAAAAGAGGCGGCCAGATTCGCTGAGGGAATTGGCTGTCGCCGCATTAACCACTACTTCGGTACTGGCTCCCTGCGATGGCAGGGTATCATCCAATTCTAGCCACTCTGAATCCAATGAGGTGGCGTAATCCAGGGCATAGTCGCGCCCAGGCGAAGAATTCCACACCAAGGTCACCTCTCCGGCGGCATCCCGCGTGATGCTGGTGATTTCAAATGGAGCACGCAATGCAGAACTGTATGTTAGGAGGCCTCCGTTTGCGACATCATTCAGGAGGACTTTCGTCCCATCCTCTTTCACAGTGAAGAGTTCGATACTCGCATCCCCTCCACCGTTCCACCAAATGACTCGAATCGGGTAAATACCCGGTTCATCGACCTGGACAGCGAAGATGGAGTCCGCCGCTCCACGGGCGTTGGCTTCCTGACCCAAAGTCTTGCGCAGTCCGGGTTGATCATGTGGACCGCCTTCCATCCGGAAGCCATCGTCACTGTTCACGCCGAGAGTGACGAGTCCAGCCGTCGGAAACTCGATGAACATGGTAATTTCCGCGCTGGCGCCGTCGCTGATACCGTTTACTCCCGGGACGCCCGGCATTTGGTCATCCAGCTCGAAGTTGCCTTTTGCATCTCCTTCAAACAAGCTCAGGTTGATCACCGTCGGGATCTCAAACTCGAGAAGCGAACCAACACCGATGCCTTCTCCTATCGCCGGGCCAAAAAGTTCCGGGTCGGCGAAGTTGTCGGCTGCGTTGCCTAGTTCGCCACCCAACGCGAGTTCCGTTTCTTCGAGTAAGTCCTCGCCTCCGGGAGGGAATTCGCTCAGAAAGACTCTCCACATAAATCCTGGATTGCCCGCCGAAGTGACCTGCATATCTGCCGTCAGGATTCCGAACCTAGGGGAAACAAAGTCGCCCGCATCTGCAGCAACAACATTTCCGTTGCTATCCCGCAACTCGATCACGAATGTGTGCTCGGATCCGGTAGCAAAGGGTGCCGCTAGGGTATGGGTGAAATCGACCGCCCCCTGTTTCCTTTCGCTGGCGACCAATTCGACGGATTGCCCATCGATGAGAAGAGTGGTGCGCTCCAGATCAAATTTGCAGCCCTCGAAGTCGTTGGCGCGAAACTTAAATTGGTCCAGCGAGACAATCGTCGGTGAGTTGATCGCCGAAAGAAAGCAGCCGCTACCGCCTCCGATGCCCAAGGTGACCAGTGCGGTTTGCTCCGGGGATTTCCCGTGGACGATAGAGTGTGCACCGAGGCCGCCCCATCCCTTCTGGCCTGGCGTGGTCTCATCACCGTCATTGATCGCCATGCCGAGGCCAAACTGCGTTCCGAGTTCCAAGCTTTCGATACCCAAGGACTCCTTGGGCAGCTTGATCTCGTAGGTCGTCCGCTTCGCTTCGGAGTCGCGCGTCACAACTGCCTCGGTCCCCCCTGGTCCCGACTCGTGCATGGTGACGACGTCACCTAGGGCCCCTTCGACCCCACCGAGCGCGTAGTTGTAGAGAGCAATCTGCGTGTCTTGCTTGTCATTGGCGATCATGAGTTGAACGGAATCGCCGTTCCACGCGCTGTTGGCAGAGTTTTCATGATACTCGTCCGTCACCACGATGGCAAAATAGATATTGTCTAGATCGAAAGCGATCTGCACCGCCGAGGTCTGATCGTCGGGCCCCGTCCAGTTGCCGCCCCCCCAGAGCTCAAAGTTGATGAGTTCCTGATCTTCCCTCGCGCTCGCTTTCGGTGACCAGAACCTCGGGTCGGATAGAATTCCAATGCCGCCCCAATCGTTGAGTTCGCCGTCCAAGGCGATCGGTGATGTCACCGGACTGGCGAAATAGAACTCTTTACCCGATTCGATGTTATTGGCGGCGGCCAAGGTAACAAGTGCGGTCTCCTCAGGCGACTTGCCATGGACGATGGAGTGCGCCCCCAGGCCACCCCATCCCTTTTGACCTGGCGTATCCTTGTCACCGTCGTTGATTGCCATTCCGAGGCCAAATTGTACTCCGCCAGTCAATTCATCGATATCGAGCGCCGACTTTGGCAGCTTGATTTCGTAAACGGTGCGTTTCGTTTCCGTATTCCGCGTCACAACTGCCTCGGTCCCCCCTGGTCCCGACTCGTGCAGGATGACGATCTCACCCAGGGCGTCTTCGACACCTCCGAGCGCATAGTTGTAGAGTGCGATCTGGGCGTCGCGGGTATCGTTGGCGATCATGAGCTGGACCGAGTCGCCGTTCCACGCGCTGTTGGCCGAGTTCTCGTGGTACTCGTCTGTCACCACAAATCCGAAATAGACGTTCTCATCGTCGTAGACGACCCTTACCGTAGAGGTCTGATCATCGGGACCGGTCCAGTTGCCGCCCCCCCAGAGCTCAAAGTTGACGAGTTCCTGATCCTCTCTCGCGCTCGCTTTCGGTTCCCAGAATCTCGGATCCGCGACCACCTGGGCTCCGCTCCACTCGTCGAGTTTACCGTCGAGGACAATCGGGTTCGCTGCTTTAATGGCGGTGTAGTGTTCTTTTCCTTCTTCGATGTTATTGCCCTCCGGAAAGACTGGAGGTTCAAAGAGTGTGATCAGGGCAGTTTGCTCTGGAGATTTCCCATGGACAATGGAGTGAGCGCCCAAGCCGCCCCATCCTTTTTGTCCCGGCGTTGTCTCGTCGCCGTCGTTGATCGCCATTCCGAGTCCGAACTGCACTCCACTGGTGAGCTCGTCTAGCTCGAGCGCCGACTTTGGAAGCTTGATTTCGTAAACGGTGCGTTTCGTTTCCGTATTCCGCGTCACAACTGCCTCGGTCCCCCCTGGTCCCGACTCGTGCAGGATGACGATCTCACCCAGGGCGTCTTCGACACCTCCGAGCGCATAGTTGTAGAGTGCGATCTGGGCGTCGCGGGTATCGTTGGCGATCATGAGCTGGACCGAGTCGCCGTTCCACGCGCTGTTGGCCGAGTTCTCGTGGTACTCGTCTGTCACCACAAATCCGAAATAGACGTTCTCATCGTCGTAGACGACCCTTACCGCAGAGGTGTGATCGTCGGGACCGGTCCAGTTGCCTCCGCCCCAGAGCTCAAAGTTGATGAGTTCCTGATCTTCCCTCGCGCTCGCTTTCGGTGACCAGAACCTCGGATCTGCGATCACGTTGGCTCCAGACCACTCGGAGAGATCGCCATCAAGAACGATTGGGTTTTTGGCCTTTACCGCCGTGTAGAATTCTTTGCCCTCTTCGATATTGTTGGCTTGCGCTCCGGCTCCAAAAAAGAGCGCGATTGCTAAATCAAGTTGTAAGATTCTTCGTATATTCATATATTTATCAGGTATTAGTTGAGAGCATTTAACGCCAAAATCAGCAAAATCTCTCCAGACATCGATGGATTAAAATATCCGTCAAAATCGGATTCAAGAACTCTCCAACATTCATGACCGTTCCGTCAAGCTGATTCCCCAGAAAACTATTCGCGAAGAAGTCCGCCTTCTTTCATGACCTGTTTTGCCTCCGAGAATTCCGGGTCAATTTTCAAGGCCGTCAGCAACGCTTCTGAAGCCGCTTTTTTATCGCCGAGAGCCAGCAATGAACGCGCGAGCTGAGTATAAGATTTTGCGTTCCCACCGCCCAGCG
>JAPKDJ010000067.1 GCA_026421245.1 Akkermansiaceae bacterium
GAACAAGATTGTCCGGGGGCGAGCTGACCTCCGGTAAACGATAAGACATCACTGCCCATGATCTGCGAGTTTGGCCCGCAAACCACGGCAGGCCTCTCGGGAAATCCAATCCGAATATCATCGAAAAAGACCTGCATGACCTCGGAGCCTGCATTCGATCTGTTGTTAAAGGCTCCCAGCAAAATGGTGTGCTCGCCCGCTGAAAGAAAAATGTCGGTGTTAAAAACCCGCCAACCTGAATCCTGATCACCTCCGCCGCCACCATTGAACTCAGCAAGTGAGTTATTGGGACCATTTCCATAGCGAACGCCATTCAACTCAAACAATGCTTGTCCAGAATCACCATCATCATAAGAGCCATCAAAAAGAAGACGATAGCGCAGAGTCATCGGAATGGAACCGGCTGTATCCACGGTAAACGTCCTTGACCACCCGCCGGAACTGGCGGGATTGATGAATCCGGTGATGAAATTTTTGCCTCCGGCGATTACGGTGATTCCCCCACCTGAAAAACCACCGGTTTGGTCGAGGGTTCCATTTGAAGTTCCCGCATCGTTGGTCCCCTCAAAAGTGTCATCAGAATAACTAAAACCGGTAGTTGGTGACTCTGAAGCAGGCATCAACTCCAACGAAAAACCGGCATCGCTACTATCCAAAGTGGTTTGATGCAGCTCAACCGCAATCGTGTTTTTCCCTTCGACGAGAACTCCCGAGAGATTGATCGGGCTGGAGGTTTGGCCGGTTTCATTTCCGAGTTCCGAGAGGGTTGTCGTCGCTTGTCCCAGCGGTATTCCCGGACTACGAAAGACCTCGGTCCCGTTGAGATAGATGATTGCACCATCGTCGAAAACATAATTAAGCAACCAATCGCCAAGTTTGACCTGGTCCGCATCGAGGTTGAATTCCTGTCGAAAGAGGTAAGTGGTGACAAGGTTCTGCCCATTGCCAGCGGCGTCAATTCCACCTAAGACAGAGGGCGTTCCGGGAGGGAACGCATCGACGACACCTGCTTGAAAGGGAGTATTGCCGGTTTTCCATGGTCCGATCGCCGAAGTTGACGGATCAAAAGCAGAACCATTCCAGGCATTCCCGCTTGCGTCCACGGGATAGCCATCGTTTCTCCCATTTTCATTCTGAAGCTCATCAAGATAGTCCCACGTCCGTCCCAGGATCGAGGAACCTCCGCCATCAAAGTTCGCATCGACCAGGAACCCTCCCGCCAATGGCAGATCCACCGCAACAGCCCCGGGAAGCATGGCATCCAGATCATCCGAAAAGGTAATCCCCGAGAAGGTCTCCGTTTGACTATTGTTTGTGATGGTAAACTCCAGTGAGCCCCTCCCACCCGGATCGATGGAATCTTCCAAAAATGATTTTGAGAATGAGATGTTCGCGAGATCTTCAGGGGGAATCACTTCAAGAACCCCACACGCCCGGCCGGAGGAAATCGGATTGCCGCCCGGGAAGCGGGATATGATCTCACCGGAGACACTGACGTTTGCTCCGGTCGATAGTCCCACCACATCAAAAGAGATGACACAGGTTTGTCCCGCTGGAAGGGTTGCTCCACTGAAGTCAATTTGCTGGGAACCCGCGATCGCCGTCAGAGTGGAACCCACGCAGTTGTTGGAAATGTTTGCTTGGGGCGCAACGACAATCCCTGGAGAGAGGTTATCGCTAAAAGAAATCCCTTGGGCATCCTCTCCGGATTGGTTTTGAATGGTGTAGGTGAGAGTTGTCTGACCCCCAAGCTGAACGGGATTCGCGGTAAATGATTTGGAGAAGCCCAGCGATGGGCCGGTCAAAGGAATACCGATTGAGGCGGTTGCGCTTCCGCTGTTCCCGGCATCTGAAGTCAAATCACCCGTGGTAAGATCAAACGGTCCTTCGGCCAACAAGGTAATCCCTACTTTGGCGGAACACGTGGCATTGGCGCCAAGCGATCCGCCGCTCAAAGTAATGGTATTTCCGCCATTCGAAACGAGAAAGATTCCTCCACAGTCACTGGTTGCATTGGCAGGATTACTCAAATAAACGCCATCTGGCAGGTTCAAAATAAACGCGAGATCGTTCACGGCAACTGCGCTGTTGTTTTGCACTTCAAAAGTGAGCTCACTACAGCTTCCAACCCCAACCGTCGCGGGTGATAGACTCAAGTTGAATGAAGGAGCCTGTGCCCGGACCGCAGCCGTGAATAATAAGGGGGCGAGGACGACGCAAAAGAGGATCGAAGAGAAAAAGCGACGCGGAAAAGAAGGACGGGCGTTCATTGAGAGATGTAGGATGAGGTGGGTGGGTGGGTGGGTGGGTGGAAACGGGGATCTTCCACTCCTCTCTGCTGTCGCGATGCTTTGCAGAAAAACTGAGTAGGATAGCCCAACCGAACTGTCCAAAGTTAAACAAATCTAAAATGCCTAGATCAAGTTGAAAGATTCAAACCTGAGATCGGAGGAAAGCCCCCCAATTGACTATCAATTGGGATTTCCTTTTTGATTGCGATTGGGAGAGGGCTAGCGGCATGATTCACAGATGAGAATTCTTTTGATGATGTGTTTCGCATTTGGCCTTGTTGGTGCCGAAGAGCGTGAATGGACGACCGCCGAAGGCGGAAAGACTTTAAAGGCTGAGTTTGTGCGATCCGAGGGCAGCAAAGTAACAATTCGTCGGGCGAGTGACCGTCGGCTTTTCACCATTAAGCTCGCCACTCTCTCGCAGGTCGACCAGGAGTGGGTAAAGGAGCAGCTTGCTTCAGAAGCCACGGGAGATGGGGAGAAGATGGAGGCCGCTGATAACTTTGCCAAGCTGTTGACGGGAGAGTGGGAGAGAGCAGAGGGCCAGGGCCTGAAGTATCGCCTGTTTGGTGAACGGAAGATGAAGCGCTCGAAGGAGGGTGGATATCCCCTCGTCGTCTGGCTTCACGGCAGGGGCGGCGATGTCATGACGCCCGCTTCTCCTTGGTCGGCCAGTTCTTTCTCGCAGGACGAAAATTTCCGCAAGCGACCCTGCTTCATCATTGCACCACAGAATCCGGACCAATTGGGCTGGATTGGGAAGAAGGCCGATGGGGTTGTGGAAATCGTAGAAGAACTTCTCAAGAACCTCCCCATTGACCCGAATCGCGTGTATCTCGCGGGCTATTCGATGGGAGGCTACGGAACATTCCACATCCTCGCCCGGAAGCCTAAGTTGTTTGCGGCCGGAGTCCCCATAGCGGGTGGGGGACAACCGAGGACGGCTTCGAGTTTTAAGAAGGTCCCGCTTTGGGTCTTTCATGGGGCCAAGGACAATGTCGTGCCCGTTTCCCAGAGTCAGAAGATGGTCGAGGCTCTCAAAGGCGAGCTCGCAGAAGTGAAGTATACCGAGTATCCCGAGGGCGACCACGGTATTGTGGGCAAGGTGCTAGCAGACAAGTCCCTCCACGAGTGGTTGTTCTCGCAGCGCCGCAAATGATCTACTGCCGGTTTACACGGGGGGTGATCCTGACGGAGCTCAGGTCGTGGGCATCGACTGCTTCCATGACGAAGTGGATCTCTACGGCAGCGCAGTCGTTTGTCTCGCAGCCCCCCGTGACAAAAGCAAAGTCACCCCACCATTGCCAGCCTGCTCAAACAACGCGACTTCGTCCTCGCGCAAGATGACATGAAATTTAAGGCCTAGTATCCCACGCGTAAGCGGGCGAACTGATGGGGATCTGTATTGAGTGAGGTGGGAGCGCGCCAGACTTCGTTGGCTGTGCCGTCGCCGTTTTCCGAAGAGGAGATCAGGACGGCCGTGTCCGGGTCCCAGGCTTCCAGGTTTCCAGAGATCTCTACGGTGTAGGTTAGGGCAGAGGCTGCCAGTTGACGGCGGAAGGAAATTGTCAGGTAGGGAGCGGTATTACCGTCCACCTCGATGAGAGCGGTCCCTCCGACAGGCAAGTCAAAGAGGGAATCAACGTTTGGGTTGGATGCCAGGGCATACTCCATCAGATTGTTCAGCCCGTCGTTGTCGGGATCTGCGTTCATCGAAGCTCCCGCTCCCAGCCCGTTGTTCAGAGCCCAAGTGTCAAAACTCAGCTCATCCGTATCGCCTGGAGTGCCTCCTTGTTGTTGGCTCACCCTCCACGCGAATGGGTCGGAGTGAGCGGAGGGCTGCGTTTGATCGGGATTGATCAAGGTGAGACTGTAGCCTCCACCGTCGGGCGAGGTGGGCCACGGGGAATTGTCGTCGTAGGTAAATTCGATGATGACGGTCCCGGAACCGAGAGAGAGTTTTAAGTTTTCGCCTCCGTTGCTGAGTTTATCGTCGGATTCCCACTCACCAACGATGGGTAATCCCATGCCATAGCGTGACTCGAAGGCTGGTTTATTTTTCACCACGAGGAGAAATACTCCGGGCTGTATCAAGGTGCCGACGGGAAAATTGTAGTCGATTCCCTTGGTGAAGCGGACATCGGTGAGATCGATGGCGACATTACCAATGTTTTGAAGTTCAATGAATTCAAAGTCGGATTCAGTCCATCCCATTGACTGCTCAGTGGTAGTTGCCGGATTTGGATGATAGTTCACTTCGGTAATGCGCAAGGCGTTAACGTATGGGGTGACATCAGGAGCTGAGACCAGAAACTCGGCGGGTTCGGACCAGTGGCTCCAGCGACCTGTGGTGTCCTGATGACGAACACGTGCCCGGTAGGTTTTTCCAGGACTGGTAGAAAGGGTCGGGTAGAGATAATTGGCGTTGAACGTTGTCAATTCGCCGGATTCCGTCGGGTTCTCGATTTCGTAGAGGTAGGGGGCGCCTGCAATATAGTTAGAGGTTGTGGGGTCTGCGATCTCTGAGATTCGCCACGCCATCGCAGCGAACGCGCTACCGGAGCTATAAGTGCTGGAGGAGAATTGGAGCCCGTTGCTCGGATAGCCGGCGCTACCGGTATACGTGATTGTCGGAGTATCCGGGATACTGCTGTCCTGGGTGAGCAAGCGCGTCTGCATCCAGTTGCCACGGGATACAATGTAGTTTTTGAGAACCTGGATCATTCCTCCGAAGTTTTTGTTCCCGGCCACGTCGTAGTAGCGATCGGGATGATTGATTCGAGGATTGTTGTCCCACATGCGGCGGTCGGCACTGACGAGGGAAGGGGATCCGGGCGTCCAAACATCGCGGACCATTTCGTCGATCAGTTTGTTGCCCTCGTCCGAGTTGTAGAGGAGGTCCATGATTTCACGGACCCGGTTTTGGTAGCGGGTGTTGAAAGCGGGATTTCTCGCGACATCCGCTTTGAAGTCGTGATTGCCATTACCATACATGTTGTTGGCCCAAGCAAGATCAAGATCCCATGGATGGACTTCAAATTTTGAGGTCTGAGGGTTGTGGTAGTAGAAGTAGTTTTTGCCGTAGGCGATGTCGTAATGGTGGATGCCTTCGACGACGGTGCGGTAGCTGAGATACTTATCGATATCGAGATTGTCTTCCCACCACTGGGCGGTGGGAGTGCCATTCCGATAGGCATTGATGAAGGAGCTGACATCGGAGCGGTTGTCCACTTGTGTGGGTCCCTGATTGTTTGATCTGCCGTTGTGGCCTTCGATCTTGTAAAGGTTGCCATCCGGCAAATCGTGTTCGTCGAGGTATTGCCCGTCCAGTTGCTCGATTGCAAGATAGAGGCCGTAGTAATCTCCCTCGTACTGGTTAGCGCCACTCGGACTGGCATTGTCGATGACGTAGAATTGAGCGTAGTGGGTATTGCACGCTTCGACTCCGGAGAGCTGAAACAACTTGAAGCCCACGCCCTCGAACAACCCCTGTTCGCCGCGATGGTTGAAGTTGACCTGCTGGACGATGGATGAGAAATTGAGTTTGTTCCAAGGCTGGGAATATTTCTCGCCGTTTCGATTGCGGGCTTCGAATCTCTGGCCCCGTCCGAAGTCAAATTTCCAGAAGTTCTTCCCATACTGGAAACGGTGAACGCCACCACGAGGGCGGTATTGGATATGATCGTAGACCTTGCCATCATAGACCATGGTGCCGGGCCAAAGGTATTCCGACCCTCCGTATCCCCCAAACTGGGAGTCATCGACCCAAGTGTTTTTGCTAAGGAGGAAGTAGGTCGCAATACTCGACATCAATGAACCTGGGTAGTTCACGGGCGTGTCCCCTCCACGAATGGATCCGCTCCAGTCGGGAGTCCCATCGTAAATAAAGTAGGCAAAATTAGGTTGGGGGTCATCCTTATAGGGCACTGTGATTTCGGCGCCGGGAGTGTTGCTGGCCAGGATTCGATAACGAATCAGGCGACGATTTGTTTGCAGCGTGCCGGGCAATGTGACCGTGAAGATGGAGTCGAAAGCGAGGGCGTCCCCACCCGTTCCATCGTCGGTCATGATGACGGCGGTCCATTCGTTGGGGTCTTCATAGCGCGGGTCTTCATTAGAGGTTCCGTTGCTGTTGAACTTGAGATAGCGGGAGAAGTAGTCGCCGGGATTCACTACTTGATATTGTAAGGTCACGGAGCCGACGCCATCGGGGTCGGAGACCTTTGCCGTTACCACGACGGGTTGGCCTGAGGTTGGCTCCTTGGGGAGATGATTGACTTGGCGAATCTGAGGTGGCACGGCTGTCGCGTAAGATCGGTTGGCTACGCCAGGGGTGGGAGCAAAACTGCCGCCTTGAGTTCCGCCTGAGATTTCTCCGGTGAGGGAAAGGGCGAAGCTGATGTCACTGCTGCCACTGCTGGATTGGTGAATTTCAACGGCGATAATATTGGTCCCTGCGACAAACGCACTTGCGGGGATAGTCAGAGTATCGTTGGCATTATTACCGACGGTATTGTTCGCGTATTCGTCGAAGGGAGCATTGTTGGTGAGGCCGGCGTGACGGGCAACTTCCGTGCCATTTACGTAAATGGCGTAGGCATCGTCGTAGGTGACCGAGATAGTGAAGTTCACGAATGTCGAAGGATCAGGAATATTAGTTGAACCTCGGAAGTAGGTGGTGGCGTAGCGGCCTCTCGCGGGTCCAGAATTCACGGTTGTAACCTCGTCAAAATCTCCGTAGCCAAGCTCAGCGGGGCCACTGCTCCAACTCGAGTCATCAAATCCGGTGGCGCGCCATGAGGTTCCTTGGTTGCTACCGTCGTCGAGATATCTCCAGGTCGCGGTATTGGCGATGTAGTTAACGGGGCCTCCTCCTCCTCCGCTGTTTGAGGTGGCGGCAGGAAATCCGGACGCTCGCCAGCTTCCTCCAAGATCGTTATCGAGGAGAGGATTTGTCAATTCGATAGAAGGGCTGACCGGTGGGGTTCCGATGTCATCCCCTACGGTAGGCCAGGGAAAGCCAAGTTGATAATCAACTTCATCGATGGTGGTTCCGGCGGGATTGCGAAGAGTGATCCGTTCCCCTGAATTCTTGAGAGAGGATCCGTTCGCGAAAGGTCCCAGTGCTCCCGAGTATCCAAAACGGGATAGCATGGTAGCTGGATTTTCCGAGACGATCGAGTATCCTCCCGCAGCAAGGATGGTCCCAGCGGGGAATTCGAAATCAATTCCGCTGGAAAAATAATAGCCAGAGAGATCAACAGGATCGTTACTGGGGTTGAATAGTTCGATGAACTCGGATCGAACAGTTTTGTTATCTTCGTCGTAATGTATTTCGTTAATGACGACTGAAGGCGGCGTGAAAGCCGGCGTCGTGAAGGTCTGGGAGGTTGAGGCCCAATTGCTGCCTGCGGCGTTTTGCGCAAAGGCGCGGAAGTAGTATTTCGTCGTGGGTTGGAGGTTCGAAATAAGGCGGGAAAATGAACCGGTCCGGTTACCGCCAGGAACGGAAAGTTGCCAATTTTCCGGAGTAGATTCCCCGTCAATCGTTCCATAGTAAATGGTGACGGTTGGGGGATCTCCGCCGGCATCACTCACTTCTCCGTTTAGGGTGGCGAAGGTGCCGTTGATCCGGCTTGCGGGTGAGTTGGTGATCGTTGGTGGATTGACTTCCGTTGTGGAAAAGGTAGCGGTTGAAGGGGCCCATGAGGTCCCTGCTGAATTGGTAGCGGCTACGCGGAAAAAGTAGGTTGTTCCTGGAGTGAGGCCTGAAATGTTTCCGCTGTCGGAGCTGGTCTGTAAGCCGAGGTCGAGTTGAGAATCCCAATTGCCTGTGCCGGCATTATTATCTCCGTAATGAATAACCAAGGTGGGAATTTCCCCGCCGGTCGAGTTGACGGTGGCCCCGATAGTGGCGCTAGTTCCCATGATGTCGCTTGCGGCGACGTTTTCTACGGTGGGTGGCGCGGAGGCCGTGGTGAAGGTTTCGCTGGAAGAAGCCCAATCCTCGCCTTGGGCGTTCGCGCCATAAGCGCGGTAAAAGTAGGTGGTGTTAGGCTGTAGGCCTTTTAGACTCGAGGAGAAGTCCCCGGGATCGGCTTGGCTTCCAAGATTCTTGGTATTGGCCCACGCTGCGGGGCTGCTTCCTCCGTCGGATGGTCCCCAATAAAGACTCATGGTGGGTAAACTTGTTCCCACTTCAATGAGGTTTCCCCGAATGGTCGCACTTGAGGAAGTGATTGTGTTTGGAGTGAGCGTAACGACGGAAGGAGCTCCAGTAGGAATCCTCGTGGTAAAGGCGACCTCGCCGAATCCCACGCGAAAGCCACCGTGGTTGCTGACAAGTTGGAGGCCGATGTAGCGGGCGCCACCCGCCGCCGAAACGTCAAATGATTGTCCGCCATCGCCATTTCCAGTTCCCTGGGCAAGCGTAAAGGTCCCGTTGATTTTGGACCACCCGCCGCTTGCAAAATTGTAGGCGGTAACAGTGCCGCTAGTTGCGGGAGGATTAATCGTTGGGGAGGTGGCGTGGAAAATGTTGAAGCGATTGGTTCCCCGATCGAGAGCATTATTTTCTTGGACATTCCAAAGGTAGATTTGATCAAGATTGGAAGTTGGTGAACCGAGATCAAGAATGGCCCATGTGGTGTTGTTACCCGATGGAGTTGAAAACCCCTGCCAATCGTCAGCCCATGCAGTGGAGTTGACGGTCCAAGTCGATGGATCATTAGGGTCGGGTTTTGACATGCCACTTCCGTTGATGACCTGTAATGCCGCGCCATTTCCGGTGAGGCTGTCGCCTTGATGAAAGGCTTTGATGGCACTCGGAATGACGAGATCCGCGGATGCGGCGTGAGGGCACCCAAACGCAATCACGAGTATCGCTTGAAGGATTTTGAGACGAAACGACAAAGGGGTGGGGTGGAGGGCTTTCATGGCAGGGCAGACGGGAAGGGGGCGGAAGTGTAACGAGAGTGGATCGTGGTGGTAATGAAAAAGATCAACGAAAAAAGGCAACTTACGGTTGTTTGATTTCGCTTTTATCGATGAGGGCACTGAGTGTTGGGTCTTGGAGCCATCCGGCCAGCGGAGATGAGCCCTTTTGCATGGCCAGAGACAATGAGTCCGCTTTTCTCCGGCCACACTGGATCGAATTCACGACCGCCCCGGCCGCTCAAAAAGAGGCTGAGACCACTGTTCATGCATCCTGTTTCAGGTTGGGGAAACGGGTGACGACAGTTTCCGAGAAATTAGGTTTTTTTTTTAATTTGCAGGGATTCCAAATCTTCCGCCCTATTATTGTTGATATGCTTTGGGGAGTTTTGGCGTCACTCCGAGCTTCTCGTAGTTAAACCCACTCGCAAGTGGTGAGTATGGAGCGATGTATTCTACGCTCCTGTCACCGGTAATTTTCGATTCCAATTCCATTCCCCAGTATGCAGCGTTGATGATCAGCCTGCGGAGACCGGCACTTTGGAGATCTTTGGCACTTCCCATGGTGGATTGGAACACCCGCGCGTTCTGTCCTTTGCTGGTTTTCCAGTTTTTAAACCAAGCGACGGGGAGTGCCTCTTTGTCCGGGTTCGTTTTATCGCCGTGGTTTCGGCCCATCAAGGGCTGTCCCCAGACCAAGGCTGTGCAACCTTCGGGTAGCCCGGTGCCTTCCTTGTAGGTGCGATAGACGTCCGATGGTCCCCAAATGTCGGTCACACCGCGGGAGATGGGGTGGTCTTTGAGCTCTTCGACAATGGTGCCACGGGTTGAGTCAGCATGCCATCGGCCATGGTGGCCCATGAAAGCCCCCCCGAGGATATCTCGGCCAAAATTAACGTTCTTTCCGTCGATCTTGTAGGGGATGGCTCCCCGGAATCCATGGTTCGCGGTCCGGAGAGCGATCATTGGTTTTCCTGAATCAAGATAAGCGACGATGAGATCGAGTTGTTCCTTCGGTAAGGTCAGAAGGCGGTTAAAGAAGACGACGAGATCGGCAGAGGCCAGATTCTCGAGTCCCGGGATACGGTGTTCTTTGAAATCCGCCTCCGCCCCTTTTTTGGGATAAACCGGCATGGTGGGATCGACTTCTCCCTTCTCGTTGACGCAGAAAAGGACGGTGCAATCAAAGCCGTGATGTTTGCTGAGGATTCCGGCCATCATGGGCATGGCCTGCTCACTTCGGTATTCCTGATCAGCAGCGATTAAGACGATGTGCTTTCCTTTTCCCGGACCATCGCCACCCGCATAGGTCAGCCATTTTGGGCTGTCCGGAACGGGGTGGGAGTAGGAGGGCGTGCAAAGGGCGAGAATGGAGGCAAAGAAAAATGCCAGGCGGATTTTTGGAAACATGTTGTTCGGGAGTTGTGTTTTTAGAATACAGGTAATTTATCGGATGCGAATGAGATTGGGGAGTTCGTTCGAAGTTTTGATTTTTTCGATCGTGATTTTCAGTTCGTCTGCTTTTTGAATGCTGAGACGTTTGGGGAAATTCTTTTCCCCGTCCCGAAAATCAGCGGCGATTTTTTCAAGCTCGGGAATGACTACGGTTGCTCTTGCTCCATAGATGAGGAGAATTTTCATCAATTCCGGAGTGCGTTTTTCACTGGCCCAGGGATTTTGATCCCGGGTGTAGTCCACGCAGGCTTTGATGCCTTCTTCAACATGGTGCGTTGCGAGGATGCGGAGGCCTTCGACACGGATTCCAGCGGCGAACATGACACCGCTGGGGGCAGGCCTAACGACCGCTTCAAGAATGGCAGGAAGTAAGGGTTTGATTTCTTCCTTCGAGAGATTTCGGTAAACTGAGCCGATACTGCCTCTGGCACGTCCGTCCTCATTCTTGAGACCCGCCTTCACGGCTTGATAAAGAACTTCCCGGTTTACTCCTTCCAGGGAACGGCTGAGCATCCCTCCTCGTTGATTGAACAGGGCGAAGGAAAAATACCGTTGCTGCATTCCGCGCGGATCCTTCTCCCGATCGATCTGCGTCAAAAGTTCTAGGAGTTCGGGGACGGCTTTCATGGCAGGCGTTCCAATGGCGGAGAGGGCTTCTGCCGTTTTTATTCGAAGCCAAAGGTCTTCAGAATTCAGGTTTTTTAGAAGGACGTCGATTGCTGGAGCTCCCCGTCCCCGGAGGGCAATGATGGCCTGACTTGCTCCGAGGCGGGATTCAAGGTCGGGGGATCCGAGCATTTCGGTGAGGAACTTGATCGGAGAATTTCCCTTGCGACGGGCCAAAGCCATGGCAGCCCGTTCACGAATGATGGGGGACCAACTGGAAAGGAGCTCAAGAAGAGCATCGCCATTGAGTTGATCGTAGGCGGAATTCCGGTCCTTGTTGGTCCAACCTCGGCCATCAAGAATAAGTTTCCGCGCGGTTTTGGCAGCGAGTTGAGGGGCAATTGGAGCACGCTTACCGGTGAGCCATATTTTCTTCAGTGGCAGGGCATAAGCGAGAAGGTAGGCACCGGTGCAATCCCATCCGGGGTAGCTATCCTTGCGCATTTGCGGTGGGCCCTGATGCAGGAAAGTGCCGTCCCACCGTCGGGCGAGATCAAAATACCAACCGCCGAACTCCTTCATCCACGCGCCGGTGGCATGAGGTCCCGATTGGGCGACTCCCGGCATGGCCCAGAGGAGGTTGCAAAAGTTGCCGGTGTGTCCGGTGTCCCGTTCCGGGCCATGGGATGCGACACTCATTCGTGAAAAGAACTCGGCTCCCTTCGATTCATCGAGAAAACTGAAGAGAACCGCAGCCATCCCGCATTTTCCGTTGTCTTCGTGGGTTTCAATCCACGGGGCATGATCTCCATAGGGGATCGCGCCTTTACCAATATAGAAACGGAGAAGCCGCGCGCTTTTTTCGATGGCCTCTGAAACTTCCGGGTCATTGACTCCGGCGGCGCGCGCCATGATGAGCGAAGTTGTCAGCGGAAGTCCGGGAGCATTCATCATACCATAGCCGCCGAGTCGTCCGTCAGGATTGGCAAAACGGTGTCCCCAGGAACCCACAATGCTTTGGCCCTTGGCTGCTTCGAGAGCGAGTCGCTTCAGGTCTGGTAAAACGGCCGTGTCTCCGGTGGCCATGACATATTCGGAGAGGAGCATGATGACATATCCGTAATGCCAGGTTTGGAAACTGTCTCCTTTGTAAGCTGCGGCCCAATCAACTTCCTTGCGAATAATCTGGAAGTATTTCGGATTGCCACTGGCGAGCAGGGCGAGAGCATTGAGGGAACGGGTGATGGGATTTTGCCGGTAGTCGGGATCCTGAATTCGCTCCGCGAGTGCGTCACATCCTTGTTTGAGGATGAGTTTGGATTTGGCGCAGTCATAGGGTGCGGTCTTGCTGTAGCTGCCGAATACGGGGAGGGTGATGGCTACGCTTTCCTTCTTTCCGTCCCGCCAGCGCAGCAGTGAGAGCAGCCCTTTCCCTTTTTCGCTTTCCGCGACGCCCAGAGCTCTTCCCATTTCAGTACGAGGATCATACGAGAAAGGAGTTTTCCCCACCCCGAGAATGACATCACCTTTTTCAAGAGTGCCCTCGGCAGGGGAGCCTTTGGCAACCTCGACGACACGAATTTGACGGGCATCACTTGTGACCATCTTGTTGCTGAAGATCCAACCTCGTGCTCCCGTGGCTCCGAGGTTCCAGTCGTGGTTGGCTCCTTCCGGGATTGGGTCGCCCTTGGTGAAGTCGGGCAGGGTCATCTTGCCGTTGGGCTCGGCTCCGCTTGCAGGAGAAATCAGGAGCAAGACGGTTGCCAGCGATAGGGGGTGCGAGAGGATCATGTTTTTCGAAGATCGAGAGTTTTATTTGTCGGAAGCCTTTGGAGGGACGACATGATAGCGGGCTTCTCCGTAGTGGGGTTTGAGAGGCCAGGTGTCGGTGCGGAAGGGGAACGCCGGGAGTTCCTTTCCATTCATCAAGGTGCCAAGCGGAAGATTTGACCAAGCGTAGCGCACTGCAACGGGGTCAGTGACCGCATCGTTCCAGACTTCGACCTCGGGAGTTTTTCCCCGCCCGCCAGCCACCCGGGCCAAGGCGTGATGGAAGACTTGATCCGCGCCTGCGATGTAGAATCCGCGTGCATCCGTCTGGTCGAAACGAAGGCCCTCGGATCCAGTTTTTTCAAACTGAATGACGATCTTTTCATCTTTCTTCTCCATCGATTTGTAGATGGGGCCATGCCATTGAAGGGGCTGCTGTGGGCGGGTGGCATCGATGATGCCATGAACCGTTGAGAGTGCCCAACGAGCCGAGCGGTCGCCCACCGGGTATTTGCGCCCGGGATGAATGGAATCATTACTATTGGCATCGAAGCTGACGATGAGCCCGGTGTTGGAAGTGGCGCGCCAAGTGAGGTGCTGCTGTTCCCGAATCACGTTGGTGTGATGATTCATGTCATAGGTCATCGAGCGACGGGTGCTCCATCCTGCAATCTGGATGATGCCAAATGGCAGGTTTTTGTCCTGGAAGATTTTTCTCCAATCGGAAATGACAGCCGGGAAGGTTTCGCGGAAGGGGATCCAGGTGTCGCCGAAGGAATTGTTTTCGCCCTGGTAGAAGAGGGCTCCGCGAACCGACAATCCCGAGAGAGGCATGATCATGGCATTGAGGGCTCCTGATGGAATGCGGCCCTGCGCCGGGTTTTGATAACTTCTGGGATTTGGTTTTCCTCCGGGATTCTTTTTCCCCTTTGCCTTGGAATTTTTTGCAAGCGTTTCCCATTTTTCAAGATCGGAGGCGAGGCGTTTGGCGGCCCCGTCTGCACGGCCGCCATCAATCCATGCCTGACACTTGGCTTCATAGTCGTCGAGGTAAGGTTTGGCCGTTGGAAGAGTCTCGAGAGTTTCGCGGGTGACCCAGTGCTGGGCCATTGTGCCTCCCCAGGCTGCGTTCACCAAGCCAATGGGGACATCAAGACGACGGTGGAGCCTTTGCCCAAAAAAGTAGGCCACGCCGGAACAATCACCGATCGTTTCGGGAGAACACGTCTGCCAGGTGCCGGCTCCGTTTTCGGCGGGAAAATCTTCCCTAGGTTCGGGGGTTCCTTCGGGTTCGATACGGATGAAACGAATGGCGGGATAGCGGGCGCTCGGAATTTCGACATCGGCATCCCGTGAACTACGAAGACGCCATTCCATGTTGCTTTGTCCGCCGCAGATCCAGACATCACCGACAAGGATGCCTTCGTAAGTGATGGAAACGTCACCGGATTTCACCTTCAAAGTTTGTCCGGTGGCGTTGGCTTCCATTGGGTCAAGAGTGATCAACCACCTGCTCTCCTTTCCGGAGGTGATGGTTTTTTCCTGACCGCCGAAGGAAACGGTGACGGCCTTCTCTTTTTCGGCCCATCCCCAGATGCGGACCGGTTTGTCGCGTTGCAGAACCATCTGGCTTCCGAAAATATTCGGAAGCTTAAGTTCGGCACTTGCGTTCGAAAAGAGGAAGAGAAATGCGAAGAAGATGAATGACGTTTTCATTTTTGTTGAGTGGGGTGGCCTACTGGAATTGAAGTTCGCTGAGCTTTACCTCGAGATTGTGAATCTCTTTTCCGTCGATACTTATGATGGTGTATTTTACGGTTGGGTCTTCCTTCTTGAGATCGAAATCAACACGCCCGAAGGATTGCTTCTTATTGTAACCAAATAGGGATGACTTGATGAGCGGGTGAACGTGCTGGTTGGTGAGTCGTGAGGAGCTGAATTCGTAGAGGGGATACATGCCCTTGATTTTGGTGTCGATCTTGTAGGCATCCGAGCGGTGTCGGTCGGCGGAGAAGATGACGACACCGGGGATTTTTTGGTCGGCAATGAAGTCGTAGATTTTCTGGCGTTCTTGTTTATAGCCATCCCAGGTGTCTTTGGAGCCGGGTTTCACCTTGGGTGCCATGGGGACGTTGGAGCAAATGATGGTAAACTTTGAGATTTTATTTGTGAGGGTCTTTTTGAGCCACTCCATCTGAACAGGTCCGAGCATTGATGGGGCATCGGTCTTCGGTGACTCCCGGTAATAGCGGCCGTCCAGCATAATGAAGTGGACATCGCCAATTTGAAAATCGAACCAGCACCCGGGGTTCTTGTCGCCTCCACCGTAGTAGGGGTTGTCCCAGTTTTCTTTGAAAACTTGCCGCACCTCGCGCTTCCAGGCGGGTTTTTCGATATCCGGACCACCCCAGCCATCGTTGGTGGTGAAGTCGTGGTCGTCCCAGATGGCGTAGATGGGAACCTCCTTGGCAAGTTTTGACCACTCGGGTTGGCTTTGTCGGCGGAAGTAGTGAAACTGCTGCATCTCCGGTGTCTCGGGGTCGTCGATGTAAACGTTGTCACCGAGAAGGAGAAGTGCTCTGGGCTCGATGGCCCCGATGGTATCCCACATCCTCTCATGCTCCGGGACGTATCCGGCCCCTCCACCAAAGGCGATGGTGAACTGGTCGCTCGGAGCATCCTTTTTGAGTGAGGTGTCGGGCAGCGTTCTCTTCCACGGCCAGGTTGCTGCGTCAAATTTCCAGGCGCCGGCCTTCCCTTGGGCAAGGTCCATGAGGAGTTTGGTGTGTCCGGGGTTAATCTTTGCGGCGGCGGATGCTTCGAGGTAGGAAATTGCTTCGCCTTTCTTACCCTGCAGGATGAGCTTGAGGGCATGGGGGTGAATTCTTTTGACCTGCCCTTTCTCCTTCTCGGGCTTCTCATTATTCACGCGCGGTTTTGACGCCTGGCCAAAGAGGGGCTGGGTGGAGAGAGAGAGAGAAACTCCTGCAGCGAGAAGCAGGGACGTTGTGATGGTATTGGTTGTCCTCATTTTTTATTTCTTTTCGAAAGGTTTGCCTCTAGGGAGATCGCTGTTTTTCGAAGGATCTCATTTGGGCTTGCGAGAGCTTGTTGAACTTCGGTGGAAGCATCCTCACCCAGCTGAGTAGAGAGATACCGCAAGCATGCGGCTTGATAGTAGAAATCGCGCGGATGCTTTTTCATGAAAGCGCGACAGAGATCGATCTGGTTTTCGTCCTTCTGGTGATTTGCGAGGTCCCGGATCAGACGTTCATCCACGAGGTTGTGAAGGCTGATGAGGGTGATTGGTTCTTTATCCGTTTCGATGATCTTGATGGTTTTCTCGAGGTTCTCCCGGTGTTCGCCGGATTTCCAGTTCTGGCGCATCTCGTAGAGTTGGGGAAGGTATGGCTGGGCAGAGCCGGCGTAGGCTTGCAGGGTTTTGAAACGTGCCGGAAAGCGGGCGTAGGCACCCCAGCGTTTTAGGCCGAAGGTTTCGAGAGCCAACGGAATGCCTTCCTTTAAATGGAAACGTGCCATGAGATCGAGGGCATAGACCCTCGGGGAATCCTCGAACATCATGTAGCTCATCGAAGGGACCTTAATGGCATCGTAGATTTCCTGAGCCATGTTGGAGGCGTCTTCACGGTTGAAGTATTGGAAGGCAAAGGCTCCACAACCCCGGACGCGCCCCGAGGGATCGAGGAGCAACTTCGAGACAGCAGAATAGAGGAGGGGGCGGTCGAGGCCATCAAGGGGATTGCCGTCATCCGCTGTTTGGGCGAGAAGGCCGTTGAAGTAGAGCGGTGCCGTTCTTGCCCGAACATGACCGAAGGCATATCCAAGAGCCTGTTGCCTGGGATGCAGGCTGCCATTTTCGGAACAGAGAATGAGGGCGCGCATGAGGTCAGGGAGTGCTTTTTCGGCGGTCTTGCCAAGACGGGCAAGGGCATAGCCTGCTGCGATGGCAACACGATCCTCCCGGTCGTTGAGAGCCTTGGAAATTTCCGGAATAGCTCTGGTTGAACGTTCTCCGCAATGTCCGAGTGCGGTGCAGGCTCCTGCTCTTGCCTCGGGGTTTCCGTTTTGGAGGAGCTCAAGCAATTTCGACGTGAAGTCGCCCTTTTTTTCCGCGAGAGCTTTGGCGGCCCATTCACGTGCCGCGGGAGACCAATCGTCGAGATCGGCAATGATTTCATCCGGAGTCATTTCATCGGTGTTTGTCAGCCGCCAACGACCGGATCTGATAGTCTCTTTCACTTCTTTGGCACCAATGAAGATGCTTTCGTTTTGCCCTTTTCCGGTGAGGTGGATGGCTCTGCGTGGAAGGGTGGCGATCATGATTTGGGCAGCGGTTGGGTCGAGGAATTCTCCTCCATAGTGACCACCCAGTGGTTGGTTGGCAAAGCGACCGTCCGGTAGCCGGGTGAGGGCATAGTGCCATTGAAGTTCTTTGAGAAAGGAGGATACGAGTTTGGGCCCGCCGCAGTTTGCTCCGAGCGGATCCCAGAAGTAGCTGTAGGAGTTTCCACTGTGTCCGTATTCGCACGTATTGTAGAGAGAGGCCGTAAGTTTGGAGAAAAATTGCTGACCTTGATTGTGACCTTCGACTTGGAAGGCGACCGCCGCGATCCCATTTTTCCCGTTTCCGGACAGGCCATTTTTCCCGCTGGAATAGACCTCAAGGCTGGGGCGGTGGTAGCCGTAACCGATGGACCCGTTGTCGATGAATTCAGAGAAAAAGCGACTGGCCCGGGAGATTGCAGCATCGATTTCGGGGTGCTCAATGCCGCACTTTTTGGCGAGAAGAAGCGAGAGGTAGCAGGGGAGTCCGGATTGATTGAGTGCGCCGTAACCAGAGAGCCGGCCGTGGAGTTTTCCATCGTTGATTGTTTTCCAGGCAAATCCGTGTCCCCAGGTGCCACCATGACTCTGGCCCATGGCAGTTTTCACAGCGTATTCGCGAATGGCAGGCAGGACGTAATTGTCTCCGGTAAGAAGGTGGTATTCTGTGAGCAGGAGGTTTTGATAGCCGCATGACCATGAGACTAGTCCTCCCTGTTCGACGCTGATTTTGATGTCCGGTTTGGCCCACTTTTGTTTATGAATGTAGTCGCGGACAATATCGATATACTTCTGTTCTCCGGTAGCGAGGAGGGCGAGAGCCGAGGCACCAAAGCGTCCGAAATCATTCCGTTCCAGGAGATTATTGAGGGAGCTTGTGAGGATGCGTTCCGACTTCGGGCAATTCCATGGAGACGTTTCGCTATAGGAGCCCATCACCGGCAGGTTGAGTTCAGTTGTTGAGATTGAGCCTGTTCTGACCGTCGTATCCATCTTGGGGCGCCAATATATGATTTTCAGTTTGCCGTCATTCTTCTCGCGTTCGGCTGTGTTGATGGCATCTCCCAAAGCCCGCCGGGCATCCCGATCAAAAGGTTTCTCTCCCGTTCCGATTATGACATCTCCGACCTTCAGGTTCTCTTCCGCCGGCGAACCTGGGGAGATCTTTGTGACCAGAATCTGCCGCGCGTTAGTCGTCATGAAGTTTTTGCCGGTATTAATCCATCCTTTCAATCCTGTTGGGCCGAGATGGAATTCTCCTTTTCGTTCAAAATCGATTGATTTGGTTAGATCTGGAATAATTTCAAGCAGGGCCACTTTCGCGGCTTGCGAAATGGAATTTAAACTCAGCAGAATTGATGAGGAAAGCAGGGCGAAGTGATAGCGCATTAATTTAGATGGGATGAGATCAGAATCGTAAGAATTCGTTGGTCTCTCTCTGAAGGCAATGACCAAAAAATTGTTTGGAGAGACATGGCTGCCCCGATATTTGTGATCACATACGATTGCGCTGGAGTTGGATGTTTCACATGGCCATGAATGCGGGGTGAAAATTGCTTTTAAACCTCTCTCCGGAAGATTGACGAAAACTGACCTCCTGATTGTAATTTCTGCTGAAGGGAAGACTCCCAAGATCCCTTCGGGTGTTTCGGTGCCACCGAATGCACTCAAGTCATTTGGAGGTGAATCCCGCGAAACGCGCTTCACTGATGCGGTGGGAGGTCCAGCGTCCCGGGTTCTTTTCATTGGACTGGGGAAGGGAAATGAATTTGATCCGGATATCGCGCGGCGGGCGGCCGCAATTGCGGTTCAAAAGGCCGAGAAAACGGATGCTTCTTCCGTAACTTTTTGGGTCGATCTTGCGCTTGGAAAACGGGCGACTGCGATAGGTCAAGCCTTGGGAGAGGGGATTGTAATGGGGGCCTACCGGTTAACCGACTTTCAAAGCACGCCAAAGAGTCCTTCGCTCAAAAAGGTCACGATTCAAGCCCAAGCGGATTTCAATCGGGGCGCAAAGAGCGGGGAAATGATTGGTGGTGGAAATGCCTTGGCTCGCCGATTACAGGATACTCCGGCGAATAAAATGCGCCCGAGGGATATGGTGACAGAGTCGCGCAAGATTGCGCGACTCTCTCCCCGGATCAGTGTCAAGGCGATCGACGAGAAGGGGATGGAGAAGCTCAAGATGGGATCCTTGCTTTCCGTATCGCGAGGGTCATCGGAGCCCGCGTATTTGATTCATCTCATATACAAACCAACCCAAAAGGCAAAACGCCGGATTTGCCTTGTGGGGAAGGGGCTGACTTTTGATTCCGGTGGCATCAGCATCAAACCGTCCGCGAGGATGGACGAAATGAAATACGACATGTCGGGTGGAGCGGCCGTTTTGGGAGCATTCCACGCTCTGGCTGGTTTGAATCCTGATGTTGAAGTTCACGGGCTGGTTCCAACTTCGGAAAACATGCCCGATGGCATGGCGAACAAACCCGGGGATGTTGTGACGGCTTGCAATGGCCTCACGATTGAAGTGCTCAATACCGATGCCGAGGGACGTTTAATTTTAGCGGATGCTTTGGCTTATGCCGACGAGGCGATCAAGCCGGATGCGATGATCGACCTTGCCACGCTCACTGGCGCGGTCGTGGTCGCGCTTGGTCACGAATTGAGTGGGGTAATGGGGAATGATCAGGCTTTGATCAATTCGCTGGTGAGTTCGGGTGAAGCCACCGGAGAAGCGGTATGGCCACTGCCGATCATCGATTTTCACAAGAAGGACATGAAGGGAGCGGTTGGAGATTTAAGGAACATCAGCAGCCCCGGAACGGGTGCCGGGTCATCGACGGCGGGAGCTTTCCTTTCCAACTTTGTAGGGGAAACATCTTGGGCCCATCTCGACATTGCCGGGACGGCCTGGGGAGCAAGCGATCGCGACTACCAGGGCGGGCCGAAAGGCACGGGTGTTGGGGTGCGGCTTCTCTTGGACTATCTTCGAAAGCAGTAGGTCCTTGGTTCGAACCCAAGCGCCGGAGCCATTGAAGGCCCTGATCCATAACGGATTAGGGATTTTTCCTTTTTCGGAGGAAGTCAGACTGAACACTTTTGAGTGTTCCCCGAATCCTTCACGCCTGATCCCTGAAGCTTGAGAAAGTGGGGCTTAGTAAGGCCCTTAGAAAAAAATTGATCGGCCTCTTCTGCGGGGGCTGTTTTCTTAGTTCTTTTAGAGTTTATATAGACACACCACACAGAGGGACCGCCGAACTGCGGAAACAGCCGCCGCACCTCAAACTGAACCCCGAAAAGGCAGACCCGAAACAATGATAAGGGGTCGAGGATGCGGGAACAGTGATGCGGGAACAAAGAAAAACCCGCCTGCGTAGATGCAAAGCGGGTTTGGGTTGCAGTTGGATTGCCTGAAGAGCGAAGCGATAGAATTTACTTCCGACCCTTCTCTCTTCTCTATCCTCGTTTTCGCCACGATACTCCCGTAGGATAGCTTCCGATTGAACGCGCTACCAAATCATCCGGCTTCAACCCAAAGAACAACGCTAATATGCCCGAGAAAAAACGTAACGGAGAGGACCCCCTCCTTTCGGCGAAAGCTGATTCTTCGAGCGATGTAAAACGCGGACCGGAACATCAGGAACAAACTACGGAGGAATGGTTCGCGGGCGTGGGAGTCGGCATGAAAGGAGTCTCAAAAAAACTCCTCGACCAAATTCCGCCCGATGTCCGCGAAAAAATCCTCGAGCAGGCCCGCACCAACGGTCTCGGATCGGCCGCGGTGGCCGTCAATGCCGCGTCCTTGAAAACCAGAAACCTTAAAGTGAAGTTTGCCCTCAAAGGACTGGGCAAGTTACTCACGGTCCTTGATTCCAAAATTCCTAGGAAGTGATTTAAAACCGGAAAGGTGGTTCGAGGTCAGGGTAAGGGATGCGGGGATCACTCTATCCTGAAGCGGAAGAAGAAGTTCTCAGCATCTGATGGAGGGAATTCCATGCAGATCTTTCCGTCGACCACGGACAATGAATCAGGGATCACGGTGAAGGGTGTGTAGGTGTTTAGATTGGTCGATTGGATGA
>JAPKDJ010000141.1 GCA_026421245.1 Akkermansiaceae bacterium
CCGCTCTTTTCATCAGATGCGCCCCCCATCCACACGGGCGATCCGGATCCGATGGAAAGGTATGGCTTGCTCTGGACGAGACGCACCTGATCACCGTCGACGTGCCCTCGGCAGGCCACCATCTTGTCGCCGACTTTGGCGCGATAGGCGAAATAGCTTCCCTCGAAATAGAAATCCCAGATCCCGGGCAGTCCGCCTTTGATACTATCGTAAGCACCCAGTTTTTTTCCATTCACCACCACAGCATGCTTATCCTTATCTGACACCTGGTACGCCACGTGAGTCTTGCCGCCGTCCACCCCGAACATTAAGCCCGTAATGGGCCAGCGACCTTTAATGATGTCATAGGTGGGCTGTTCCACCCCGTCCACCACCACCATGCATTTGCCGCCTCGTGTGGCGACGAACGCATGGTGCTTTCCATCCGCACTAAAAAAGGGCGTATCTTTGGCGATCGCGTCATAGGCCCCCGGCAAGAGCTGCCCATCAAGGTTAACTCGGCGCTTCTTTGTCTGCGGGTCAACGGTCACGCAGATCACGTGATCGCCGTTGGGGCTAACCCAGATCGTCGACGGCACGACGTTCTTGACCAAGCCTATGACGCCGGCCTGGGCGGGGAAGGCCCCACATAGAGCCGCCACCACCAGCCAGATTGACGGGTATCGATTCATTTGGCGCCTTATGCCACCTTTTGTGGGGCTGCGGCAGATGCCTTTTCAGGGACGTGCTTCACCAGCATATCGACCACATCATCGGTGCTCTGGCCTTCGCTGACAGCTGCAAAGTTCAAGCCCATGCGATGTCGGAGCACGGGGTGCACGAATCTTCGCACGTCGTCGAAGGTGGCTTCATTGCGCCCGGTTAGTCCGGCATGTGACTTGGCTGCCAGCAGCAGGGACTGTCCGGCTCTGGGGCCACAGCCCCAACGAACCCACTGATTAACAAAGTCCGGCGCTTCGTCGAGGCCGGGTCGGGTTGCGCGAGCGAGGCGGGCGGCATAGTTGGCCACCTCACGACTCACGGCGACGCGGCGCACGGCGTTCTGCATGCGGACGATGGTTGGCCCGTCAATAATCTGATCGAGCTTCGGCAGCCCATCCAGCGTGGTCGACAAGAGAATCTGTTCTTCTTCGCTGAGCGACGGATAATCGATCCGCACCAGGAAAAGGAAGCGGTCCAATTGCGCTTCGGGTAGGTTATACGTGCCTTCCTGCTCGATGGGATTCTGCGTCGCCAGCACGAGGAAGGGCTCGGGCAGTTTGTAGGTCTCGCCGCCGACACTCACATTGCGCTCCGCCATCGCTTCGAGTAACGCGGCCTGCGTTTTAGGTGGGGTACGATTGATTTCGTCGGCCAAGAGAATGTTGGTAAAAACGGGTCCCTTAGAAAAAGCGAAGTGCCGCTTGCCGTGTTCGTCCTCGTTCAAGAGTGTCGTGCCGGTGATGTCCGTCGGCATCAGGTCCGGGGTGAACTGCACGCGGGTGAAATCCAGCGACATGGTCTCTGTCAGGCTGCTGATCATCAGCGTTTTGGCAAGACCCGGCACGCCCTCGATTACGCAATGACCCTTGGCGAAAAACGCGGTCAGAACTTCGTTGATGACGTCGACCTGGCCGACGATGATCTTGGCGACTTCGGCGCGGATCGCGTCACCTGCCTTGGCAAGCGCGGCGATGGCTTCGGCATCAGTGGCGGTTTCGGGGATTGATATTTTTGTTGGTTTCATTTCTTTTTACTCCTTGTTTGATTCTTCAGCAACAGCTTTGAAATAGCTGCTTACAATTGTTTCGTAGCCGGCAGGAACGGTCCCGCTGGCGGTGTCGGCATCAAAGGCCTTGTTGTTGTCATTGGCTTGTTTCAGTGCCCGCCGCTCGATAGCGCCGGCCAGAGATGTTTGGGCGGCGCTCAGATTTCTCTTGGCATTGGCCAGTGCCTGCCTGACGTCGACGCCCTGCTTATCACGTCGGAGCACCTGTTCGAGCTGATTGAGGGCTTTCTTAAGGTCGGTTGTGGGCAAGTGGTGACGATTGAGCGCCAATAACAGCCCATGGTTGTTCTCCTGGCTGTCGTCCTTCGCAGCACCCATCAATTCCTTGAGCTTGTTCAATGCATCCGGCGGGAGCTTGCCGCTTTTCTCAAAGTCTGTCGTTTTGCCGGTTCCCTTACCCACGCCCACAGAGGTTGCTGATGCAGTGTCTTCATCCTGAATCTGGCCATCTTCCGCCTGACTGTCAGACACGCGAGACGGCATCGCCACCTCGTTATCTGGAATGGCGGGTGCCTTGTCGGCCACCATCTGGCCATCCGCTTGTCCGGCGCGCCCGACGTTCCCACGCCCCTTCGCTTTGGCCATCGGGTTCGGCGTTTCGTCGGTCATCTGCCCGGCCGCGGACGCAGAGTCAAGGTTATCCGAAACCGGCGATCCTGCCGGATCTTTCATATCCATGATCTCGCTACCGGACTCGGGTATCGGTTCCCCCAGTTCGTCAAGTCCCTTGGTCAGCTCAGAGATCTGAATCGGAAGTTGCGCCGGCAGCTCGCCCAGGTCTGGAACCATGCCTTCATCTTCCGGGTTCTCCATATGCCCGGGCTCTTTCATGGCACCGGACTGCGAGAACATCTGTCCCGACTCCAGTTCCATCGCCCCATCCTGCTCTTTGCTGTTGTCCATATTGCGCGACATGTCGCCCCGCTCCTTGTCACGATCCTTCGCGGCCATCGCTCCGAGTTCGAGTTCTTCCTTCGCCTCCTGGATATTGTGCATCGTCTCCTCGAAGGTCTCGATGTCGGTCTTATCCGCAAAGTCCCAGCCATATTCGGCGTGGTCCGCCGCCATGTCCATAAGTTCACGCCTCAACTCTTCCTTCTTCAGATCCAGATCCGCCAATTTCTTCTCATCGTCTTCGGTCAAATCTTCCGGCGCTTTAACGGCGATGATATTCCGCAGCTTCTCGTTTTCCTCATTCTCTTCCAGCCAGGTTTTGAATTTTTCCTCGGTGTCATCCAAAGCCGCATCGACCGAAGCGGAGGCCTCCTCGCCAAGCAAGTCCGCAAGCTCAAGCTCGGACTCCTTCGCCAAGGCTTCAAATTCAGCACCTTTCAAGGCCAGCAGCTCGTTATAGATGATCTGCTGCACGGTTCGCAGGTGATTGAACTCGCCGTCGACACGTGCCTGTTCAAGCGGCATCGGCCCGATCGCAGGCGCCTTTGCAGTGCTCAGGTAAACGGAAACACCCTTAGGCGCCGCCTCATTCCCACGACCTTTACCGAAACAAGCTACCCCGGATACCGCCTGCTCGGTTCCCATATCGAAGACAAAAGTTGCGGGCAAAGAAGGCAGCAATACCCCGCCAGTCGCTGGCTGTCCCTTAGGCACAACCAGGGCCTTTTGGGCATCCTTGACGCTTGATGACACAAGCTTCCAACTCGAACTGTCAAGGTAGGCATTTTTCTCACCCACGAAGGCCAAAGCATCGAGCCATGCCTTGCCCGACCAGTTATGAGTCGAATAGACAACCAGCCCAACATAGCGTGCCGGCGTCTCTTTGAATCGGATAACCTGAGTGTCGGTGCGTTTGAATGAGGACCCCGGGCCATAGCCGTTGGCGCGCTTTAGTGCGCCAGCATCAAGGCGAACTCGGCCGGCCGCAAATGCGCGAGTATTGGCTTCCACCGCTTCAACATCGGCGATGCTCTTCATGCGAGCGGCCATGGCTACCCCCTTGTCCGGCACCGTCTTAAGACCGTCGAGAAGCGTTTTCTGCACCCCCTTCTGCTGAGCGAGAATTCGCTGGTGGTATTTATCGAGATCCCCCTGGATCGCCTTGTCGTCGCGCCGTTTACGATTCAAGTCAAGCCAGACACCATCACTGTTGGCCAGCAGACCCTCGGTCCCATCGAGCGCCTGCTTCTGGAGTTGGATGGCCCGCTCCAGCACGGCGTAGAGATCCTTCAGATTTGACTCGCTGCCGTGGGCAAGGTTGGCATCCAGCGTCTTCACCGTAAGCAGTAGCGGATCCGACATTCCGGCGTCCGTGCCGGGACAGAAGTCATTGCCGTACACTTCGAGAAAGTACTTATTGCCCGGCTCAAACTGGCTGGCATCGATTTTCAAGCGAACGCTCTTTTCAACCAGCCCCCCTTCCCCGGGCGACGAGAAGGCCCAGTCCTTAAGGACCTCAGGCTGACTACCGGCCTGGGCGCGGCGAAAGGTCAGCTTCATATCCTTCATTCCATAGTCATCCTTGGCTTCAAATTTCAAGGGCAGCGTGGCGCCAGGCGCAACGACATGACTCATTTCGGTGTCCACGTAGCGCACTTCAGGCTTGCGGTCTGTTATCAGCAGTACGCTGCCGCTGCTCAAGGTGATGTCCTCGGGCATATTCTTGACCACGGCGACCAAGTCATAGTTACCGCCAGACTCGCCGACGTCGACGCTGGCCTTCCAGACCTGCTGGCCCGCATCCTGAAAAACAATCGGACCGGCCGGCCATTCCCAGCGCAGCGATTCAATGGCTTGATCCACTTTGATGCGCAGGTCCAACGTGGCGGCGGGCAGGCATTTGACCGGGGTCGGCGGCCCGCTTTGCGTCCGTGCCGGCATGGCCACATAGGCCGGTGGCGTAATGGTGACGACCGATTCTATGATCTTGGCGGCGGGAGTCACGGTGACCTGCACATTGTGGGTATAGGTGCTGCCCACGTAGATGCGGAAGGAGAAACTCCGACGAACGGTCTCAAAGGTGTATTTGTACAGGTTCGGGTTGCCGACTACGGGCCGCATCTTGACTTCCCCACCGACCATGCTCTGGCTATCAAG
>JAPKDJ010000142.1 GCA_026421245.1 Akkermansiaceae bacterium
CCGGTTGCACCCCGGCCAAGATCTTCATCAGGGTGCTTTTCCCCGCGCCGTTCTCCCCAATGAGAGCGACTACTTCCGCCTCGTGAACTTGCAAGTCCACGCCCGACAGCGCCACCACACCCGGAAAGCGCTTCGTCACCCCCCTGACCTCCAGGAGATACTCACCCATCACTTTCCGAGCTTCTCGTTCAAGTCTTTCCAAAAGGCCTCCACATTATCCTTGCGGATCTGGCGGGCCGGAATGTCGATGAGCTTGTTCTCTGGAATGACCGAATCATCGCCTGTCGCCAAAGCGTGCAGAACCTTGATCGACCGGTTGCCGTACTCGTAGGGATCCTGGACCACCGTACCGTAAATCTCACCATCCTTGATCGCCTGCAGCGTACGCTCATCCTCGTCAAATCCGATCACCTTCACCTTTCCGAGATCTCCACGTTCTTTCAACACATCGAGGATGATCGGCGGATTGTAAGCAAACAAACCCACCATGGCATCCACGTCGGGATTCTTGGTCAACTCATCTTCAACATGTTCCTTCGCCTTGCTGAAATCAAAAAGGTCGGTGCGCGTGGCTAACACAGTATACTTTTCACCCTTCACTATCTCACCCGGCGAATCGTAGCGGCTCGAATCCTTCTCACGGTCCATTAGACAATCGATCACACCCTGTCGACGACGCTTCGCATTGTCCTGCTCTAGGCGTCCGATAAACAAGATCACCTCACCACCATCGGGTATCGCCTCCTTTACCAACTCCCCGCACATCCAGCCGGCATCGTAGTTGTCCATCCCGATATACACCTTTCGCTTCGAGGAAGGCGCATCGGTATCCATCGTGATCAGGAGTGTGTTTTCTGCCACTTCGTTAAAAATGTCCGCCTGGTTCGCGGGGTCGATCGCGGCCACCGCCATCCCATCTACACCCTTCGATAGCAGGTCCTCCAGCGCCTTGCGCTGCTCCGTACTTCCTGTTGGCATCAAGACCTCCACCTGCACTCCCAACTCGGCCCCGGCATCTTCGCCGCCCTTTTTACAAATCTCCCAAAATCCCACCGCCCCGGTCGTCACCAACGCAAAGGACTTCTTCTCATCGTCCTTCTTATCCCCGCATCCCGACAGCAAGACTCCCCATCCCAACAATATGGCTCCAAAACGTAATTTCATCATCAAGCAATCCAAAGGCACCGATGCCCGCCAGACCAGCTAAAAATCAGTGATTTCACGACAGGGCTCTAGCGAAACTGCCCTGCTTCCTCAGAAAAATGGTAGTCAGCTTCCGCAAGTCGTTCAATCAAGGCACTTTTCTCCACTCCATGCGTCTTGCAAAGATCATCCAGCGAGCTTGCATTATTCCGCAGCTCCGTATTCACCAAGCCCACTAGAAGATGCGGATCCATTGATGCAAAGGTAGTGAGATTCATGTCGGAGCGGTGAATAAGCTTGAATCGGGTTGACAGCGAGGGCTTTTCCGACAACAACCCGCCGCGCGGCGTCGGAAACGTCGCACCCCGAACTTTAAGGGCATCCCATGAAAAAAGACATCCATCCCGATTACCATCCGGTAATCTTCCAAGACATGACCTCCGGTCACCGCTACATCACCCGTTCCACCGCCAAGTCTGACAAGACCGAGGAGATCGACGGAGTTGAGTATTTCGTGATCTCAATGGGTCTCACCGCCGATTCACACCCCTTCTTCACAGGTCAAAGCACCTTCGTGGACACCGAGGGACGCATCGACAAGTTCCAGAAGCGTTTTGGCACCGTGCCCCGTGCCAAGAAGCCCACTCGCGGCTAAACGGAGGAACTCAAATCCTTTCATTTTCAAAAGGCGGCTCTTCACGGAGCCGCCTTTTTCGTCTACTTCAATCTCCATGGACGAAGCTGTCGAAAAACTCCTCCCCGCCATCGAGGAACAACTCGTCTCCACGGAGACACCTTACGTTCGCGAGGCTTTCGAGCGTATTCTCGAAGAGCCTGACATCGAGGATGACGAAGCCAAAGCGATGCTCGCCTTTTGCCTCGCTGATGAAATCGAAGCCATGATGGCCGATGATCGTTCTTTCGCCGAAGATCGCTACCAAATGCTCCTCAGCCTCCTCCCCATCATGCCGGAAGGACGATAGGAACAACTTAAGGCACTTTGTTTTAGAAACGTAAATTGCTCTTTCGCCCCGACCATTTTCACTTTAAGATCAACCCCGATGGGCATTTTCGACAAACCACGGCTCAAGCGCTCCACCAAGGCCGGCGACAGCGTTCCCGACGATCTTTGGACAAAGTGTCCCGATTGCGGGGAAATGATCCACACCCTCGATCTTAAGCAAAACAATCTGGTCTGCACCAACTGCTCACACCACTTCCTTATGGGAGCCTTTGACCGCTTCAAGCTTATTGCCGACGCAGGAACCTTTGAAGAAACGGAAGCCGATCTCATTTCGGCCAATCCCCTCGGCTTCGCAAACTACGCCGAGAAAACAGAACTCCTCCGCAGCAAAACCGGTCTGAAAGATGCCGTTGTCACCGGGAAAATGGAGATTGGAGAATACCCCACCATGGTCGCAGTGATGGACTTCAAATTCTTTGCCGGTTCCATGGGTTCAGTCGTCGGCGAAAAAATTACCCGCGCCATCGAACAAGCCACCGCTGAAAAGCGTGCCATCATCATCTTCTCATCATCTTCAGGGGCCCGCATGCAGGAGGGTATGCTCTCCCTCATGCAGATGGCCAAAACCTGCGGTGCTCTCGCTTTGCATTCCGAAGCCAAGCTTCCTTATATCTCCGTCTTCACCCATCCCACGACCGGTGGCGTGACCGCATCCTTTGCCACCATCGGTGATATCAATATCGCCGAACCCAAGTGCATGATCGGCTTCGCCGGCCCTCGCGTTGTCAAGGAAACGACTCACCAGGATCTCCCCCCCGGCTTCCAAACCGCCGAGTTCATGTTCGAACACGGATTGATCGATGCCATCGTGCAAAGAAGAGATCTCCAGCGTAAAATCACATCCTATCTGAGCTACACAATGCCTCAGAAATAATCGGCTTATTTCGCAAGCACCCTGGGCGAACTGGTATTTCCATAGCGATCCACCGCGCTCACCGCAATGGCATCAGGTGCCCCCTTTAAGGTCGCCTTTGTTCCGCTGAGCACCGCGCGAAACATCCATGTCCGACCAACCCGGACTTGCACCGCATATTTGGCACATCCGGCAACCGGACTCCAGGCAACGTTGACATTGCCACCGGATATTGCCGCATTTACGGAAGGAGTTGCCGGTGGTGTCTTGTTCACCCATGGCATCGGTGGAACCAAAGCAGGTTCCTGATAAAAATTCTTCACCAGAGCATTGCTCACCCCACCCCGGTTATTCATGAGCGACTTC
Source organism: Akkermansiaceae bacterium (assembly GCA_026421245.1). GTDB lineage: Bacteria > Verrucomicrobiota > Verrucomicrobiia > Verrucomicrobiales > Akkermansiaceae > SW10. The sequence continues at coordinate 3,387 of JAPKDJ010000142.1, forward strand.
ATGCTCCAAAACGTATGCCCCACGTAGTTCTTGCCCACGCTGCGAGTCAATGAAACCTGATTCACAATCTCACTGACGGGCCGCCCGGGGTCTTCACTTGAATCGATACGTGCCGAGGCGATCCCGGGCCAAATCGGTCGGGTTCCTTGTGAACGCCACCACGTAATCAAGCGGCTAAAACTCTGGGGGCTGTTGATTCTCCAGTAGAGCTGGGGCGACATATAATCACACCAACCTTGTTGGAGCCACTTCCGCGAATCGGCAGAGAGATGATGATAGGCATCAATCGTCGCCGTCGTCCCTTGTGGCACCCCCGGACGCCAGATCCCAAAAGGACTAATTCCAACCCTCACCCATGGCTTCTTCTTCTTAATTGAGGAATACATCGCCTTCATAAAACCATCGACGGCCACGCGACGGGAAGCTGGAGATTTCCCATCTGGAAACACTTGCTTCGCCCGGCCTTGGGAATCGACATCCGGATAGGGGTAAAAGTAATCATCGATATGGACGCCATCGATGTCATACCGCTTGACGACATCCATAATCACGGACAGCGCACGCTGCTGCGTAAAGGAACTTGAAGGGTCCATCCACTTATAAGATTTAAAGTTTCGGATCACCGAGGGATGGGTCCTTACCACATGATTACGAGCAGTCGGGATATCCTTGTTCGGAAGGGCTCGAAACGGATTGAACCAGGCATGGACCTCAATTCCCCGGGCCCTCGCCTGCTGAATGCAATACGCCAGAGGATCATAACCCGGCGAACGTCCCTGGGTCCCGCTGATCCAGTGACTCCATGGCTCCAGACGGGATTGATAAACAGCGTCGGCATTGGGCCGAACCTGAAAAATGAGGGCGTTCATCTTCATCGCTGACATCCGATCCAGAATGGCCCGGAGCTCCGCTTTTTGGGTGTTTGACCCCAAGCCCTTCCGCGATGGCCAATCAATATTGTAAACACACGCCACCCAGGCCCCACGAAACTCCCTTGGAATCATGGGCGCCCGCTCCGCAGACGGCGCATATCGCTGCCCAAATCCGGGGCCGATCAGAAGAGAAAAGATCACTATTATCCTTAACATTTGTTAAGATAATTGAGCATAGCCTCCAAACCACAAGGGAAATCAGCAGCGCCCCCAGTGAATGCAAATCACTTGAGGAGCTTTAGCATTGCCTCTCCACTCGCCTGTCCCATGAGATAGAAGCTGCCCGCATTGTCGAACCAGCGTTCAATGGAAGGATGACGGGACGCAGCTCGGGCGTCGTCACGGTCATTGTGAAACTCCGCCCGGAGGTCCTTGATCAATCTTTCGAGATACTTGGCGTAAGTCCCGGCGTCCGTGTCTTCTTCCCCAAGATTAAGCACGATCCCGCTAATTTCATATCGAGACTGCTCCGAAAAATCGGGGAACTTGTCCTGCAAG
>JAPKDJ010000017.1 GCA_026421245.1 Akkermansiaceae bacterium
CCGTGATCCCTGATTCTCTATCCGTGGTCGACGGCAAGATCTGCATGGAATTCCCTCCATCAGATGCTGAGAACTTCTTCTTCCGCTTCAGGATCGAGTGATCCCCGAATCCCTTACACTGGACCACGATTCGTGGATACGGTGAGAGGGATACGGGATACAGGGATTCGATGTCTCCCCCATCCGATTCCCCCTCCCCTTTCCGGATTCAGGGATCGTGCTTAGGGGGAATTGGGATTCAAGGATCCTGCTTAGGGGGAATCAGCCGAACCTAATCTCATGGATTGGAGACGCCAGTATGTTAGGGAGCGCCAAAGCCATTCAGCAGGTCCGAACCGGTATCGACCCAGCCACCACTTGGACCACAGAATCTGGAATACCCAGATGGGCACAACGATCCCCCACATTTCAGCACGCCCCATTTCACCAAACCAACCGAGCCCATGACCGTACATTACCATCGTCGCAAGTAACGTCTGGGTCAGATAATTCGTCATGGCCATCCTTCCGACCGGAGCCAACCAGCCTTCTAATGTAGTGCCGATCGAAGTTTTGCAAAGCCACAGCAAGACACCTATGTAACCAAGGACCATGGGTGTACTCGCCAAGATGTGGAAAACTCCATTTTGAAAGAAGCATTGCTCCGCCGACCAATTGTTTTGGTCGCCGTGTCGAATACCCAAAACCGCGATCAAAAGACCCATCCCAAGGCCGATGAACGCAAGCCGTGCATACCAAGGTCTAGATCGACGTCCCGAAAGGACACCGGCCTTGAACAGAGCCATGCCGAGTAACATCATCCCAGTCGCCCGAAAAACGATAAAAGGTAGCAAGACGGTTTGGATAGCCAAGGCCCCTTCGAAGCGGCGGGGCATCTGGTCAAACCATCCTGAGCGCATCGTCGAAACCTCATCGGCAACGGAAACGGCTGAAGGCTTCCAGAATGAAATCAGTTCCGCCGCCTCTTTCGCCGACCAATAGGGTAAAGACAAAGACATGAACACGTAACCCAAAAGGTGAACCCCCAAGGACACGCCAGACAGAACAAGCAGGCTCCGAACCCTAAGATTTCGACAAAAGAAAAGCCACACGGAACACACGGCGTAAGTTACAAGGATATCGCCACTCCACAGGAGGTAGGCGTGAGCCATCCCGATAAGAAGTAACCAGAAATTTCGCCGAAAATGCCATTTCGCTTCTGAGTGGCCACGCTCTGAAATTCTACCGGTGAACAACACAATGCCCGCTCCAAACAAGACCGAAAAAAGCCCCATAAACCGTTCGTTAGCAAAAATCTCCGAAAAGAGAAACGCCCATCGATTAGCCGGTGAAAGCGCCCCCTCCGCTAACGGATTGAAATAGTGAGCCGCCGGCAAACCAAAGGAAATTATGTTCATAACTAGGATTCCGAGCAAGGAAGCTCCCCGTAGGATATCAAGTTGGTTAATCCGTGATCTAGAAGCTGTAACAGCAGAACTCATAATTTTGATGCGTCATTGAATGATGAGCACTAACAATCATTGAATGCCCAATTCTGAATCGATTGCATCCGAATGTTGTCCGACCGTGCATCCGCAGATGAGACCGTTCAATTTTTTTCTCCTCACCCTATTATATACAGACCAACCCACCAAAAAAACCGCACCCCCACCGGTGGCGTGTCCCCTGTAACCCGCACCCTGATCCCCGTTTCCTACTTCTTGAACCGCGAAAAGTCCCACTTCCTCAAGTTTCAGGGATCAGGCGTGAAGGATTCGGGGAACACTCAAAAGTGTTCAGTTTCAGTGTTCAGTCTGACTTCCTCCGAAAAAGGAGAAAGCCCTAATCCGTTATGGATCAGGGCTTTCATTGGCTCCGGCGCTTGGGATCGAACCAAGGACCTAGTGATTAACAGTCACCCGCTCTACCGCTGAGCTACGCCGGATGCTCCTTTCGGTGCGGGCGAAATCTGTCTGCTCAAACTCTCTTCATCAAGGAAATTTTGGCCCAAAATTCACTTTTTTTCACGAAGCGCCATTTCACGAAAAAACCGCGTGAGCTTTCTCTCAACACGGTCTTCGTAAAACTTGGAGGCGGAGGCGAGAATCGAACTCGCGAATACAGGTTTTGCAAACCCGCGCCTTACCACTTGGCTACTCCGCCCTCGGCCGGATTCGTAATCCCCCCACAGTCGGGTGTCAATACCATGATGACCGATTCCCCAGATTCCCCTCCCATGTGGCGCCAATTCTGCCCTTTTCCCGGTTCATGCCCTTTGATAGCTTCCCGGTCCTATGACACACCTACGTCATCTCACCGGGCTTGTTTTGGCAGCCCTGCTCACAGTCACCTCTTGGGCACAAACTCCAGAGGAACTGGCCCGGCTCGACCCAGCCGAACTCTACTTCCAAGCTTGGAGCCTTGTTAAAGAAGGCGAAGAACTGGAGAAAAAAGAAGATTTCGTTGGATCCTTCACCAAGTATCGCAAGGCTCGGGCCTTTTTTGACATCATCAAAGTAGCGAGCCCGGACTTCCGAAAAGAGAGCCTGAAATTCAGAAGCGAGTCGACAACCAAGGCCATGGAAACCATCCATGAAAAAGCCTTAGCCCAGCAGAAGAAACGGCAGGATAAAAATTCTACTCCCCTCCTTGAAATTCCGGGCGAGACCAAACCCCGCTTGGTTGTCCCTGGTGAAATCGACCCCAGCGGAGCAAGCTCGCAAAAGATCCAGGATCTGCAACAAGCCATCACCCGCCTGAAGTCCGAACTTGCAAGATATCCCAATCAACGTGACTCAAACAGCGCGCGACTCCGGCGGCAAATCAGGGACCTTGAGAGTGAGCTGTCCCGCACCGCAGCGATCCCCCTTCGGGACCAAGTTCGTGAACTAAATCAGCAAATCGAACAACTTCGACGTGAGCGTGATGCCATGTCCCTCGCCCGTGACGCAGCAGTGGCCAAACAAGCACGAACTCTCCGACGACTCGAAGCCAATCAATCAGCGCTTGCCGCCGCGAAGGTTGAAGAACAACGCCTTCTCGCCGTCATTGAAAAACAAACCAGAATTAACGGACGCGTCGTCGAAGGGCAGCAAGAGCAAATCGATGCGCTAAAGGTCATTATTAAAGAAAAAGACGCCCTGATCACCGAGTCTAACAAGACCGTCAAAGATCTCCGCACTCAACTTGATCAATCTGAATCAATGGTCACCGAGTTGCGCCAGGAACGGGATGGCCTCATTGAAGAACGCGATCAAATGAAATCCCTTCTTAAGATGAACGAAGGAGATCGCATACAGAAATTGATCACGCAAAACGTCACCCTAAGCAAGGAGCTAAACGAAGCCAAAGCCAACCTCGATTTGGTTCAAAAAGACGCCACCTCCTCCAAGGAGAAAATCCTCTATGCGAAGCAAGCTCTCGTCGTAGCCAAGGCCAAAATCCAGAATCTTCAGAAAGCCAATACCCAGGCAAACCTTCGCATGGAGCGCCTCGAAAAACGCCTTGAACAGGCCGAGGAAGATCTTCTCGCTCAACTCAATGGAGGGCAACTTAATCGACGAGGCCAGGAAGAGGTCTTCATGCTTCGCGGGGTCATTGATAAGCTAAAGGCCAAAGTTGCCGCCCAGCAAGGTGCTGCCAAACTGCTTTTGGATCAAGGCGAGCGCATGGGTGAAAAAGACGCCACATGGAAGGCCGCCATGGCCCGAATCAACGGAGATGAAAAAATGGAACTCACCATCCCTGAGATGGAGCTCCTGGAACGCACAATCGTAAACCCCAATATCACAAGTAACATCCGCCCGACCCGCGAGGAATACATCGAAGGACAAACTCGTCTTCGTGAGTTCAAACAGGATCTTAATCAACTGTCGCGACGCCTCTTCGCAAAGGGTGACTTCCAGGCCGCCCGCGGGAACCTCCAATTGATTGTCGACGAGGACCCTGGAGCCTGGGAAGCAATGATCAATCTGGGCATTGTCCAACTCCGCCTTCAGGATCAAATTTCCGCGTCACAGCAATTCAGGCAATCCATCTTGGTTGCCGGAGATCGACAAGTCCCCTTTGCCCACTTCATGCTTGGGGATGCTCTCTATCGTCAGGGACTCTATGCCGATGCCGCCGATGAGATCAGAAGATCCCTCTCCCTCGATTCTGAAAACCCCAAGGCCCATGTCCTCCTCGGTAACATCGCCGCCAAAACCAATAACCTGAACGATGCGGAATTTCATCTGAAAGAAGCCATCGCACAGGACCCCGGCATCAAAGAACCCTACTACAACCTCTCGCTCATTTACCTTGGCAAAGAACAGCAAGAAGAGGCCAAGAAATACTATACCGACTACCTTCGAAAAGGAGGCGCTGGAGACTCCGCGCTTGGCGCAAGACTCGGCCTTTAAATTCCCAATTTCAATCACGGCGGCGATGCAATTCTCCTTTGCGTCCTACCTGCTCCTGCCCTAGCTTTGCCACGTGGCTAGAACATACCTTGACGACGACTTCCTTCTCTTCTCCGAGACAGCCAAAAATCTTTTCCACAACACGGCGAAGAACCTGCCAATTATCGATTACCACACTCATCTCCCGCCCGATGAGGTGGCCAATGACAAGCGGTGGGAGAACATCACCGAACTCTGGCTTGGGCACGATCACTACAAGTGGCGGGCCATGCGAGCCAACGGAATCCCGGAATCGCACATCACCGGTGATGCAGCACCCAAAGAGAAATTTAAAGCCTACGCCGAGACCATTCCAAACGCTCTCCGCAATCCCCTCTACGATTGGACCCATCTTGAGCTCCGCCGATGCTTCGGAATCGATACTCTTCTCAGTCCCGAGACAGCGGATGAAATCTGGGAACGGTGCAATGAGCGACTTTCCGAACCCGATTTCTCTGCACAGGGACTTCTTCGCAAATTCCGGGTTGATGCGGTCGGCACCACCGATGATCCGACCGATAACCTCTATCATCACGAGGCTGCCAATGACTCGGACTGCCCGACCAAAATCTACCCCACCTTCCGGCCCGACAAGTCCTTCTTCGTCGATCGCCCCACCCTCCTCAACCCTTGGCTCGATCAGCTCGGAGAAAAAATCGTAACCTTCGCCGATCTACTATCGGCCCTCAAAAAACGTCAGGACTACTTTCATGAAAAAGGCTGCCGGATGACCGATCATGGGATGCGATACGCTCTAGCCAATCCCTGCCACGAAAGTGAAGCCGACCGGATTCTATCCAATGCTCGTGATGGACAAGCTGCCAACGCCGAAGAAACCGACTCATTCGGAGCCCTCATCATGTATCATGTGGGTCAGTGGGTCGCTAAAAAGAATTGGACGATGCAACTTCACCTGGGACCACGGCGCAACCCCAATACCCGCCTCTTCGAGCAACTGGGACCCGACTCAGGCTTCGACACGATTGGTGACTGGCCCCAAGGAGAGCCCGTTCTCTCGTTTCTCGATTCCCTCTCCGAGCTCAACAGACTACCAAAAACTATCATCTATAATCTGAACCCGCGGGACAATGCTGTTCTTGCCGCGGCCTGTGGTTCCTTCCAGGAAGCTCCCATGCGTGGTAAAATCCAGTTTGGTTCCGGATGGTGGTTCAACGATACTCTTCAAGGAATGGAAAACCAGATCAACACCCTCTCATCGATTGGCCTGTTATCCAACTTCGTCGGAATGCTCACCGATTCGCGGTCCTTTCTTTCCTTTCCGCGTCACGAGTATTTCCGACGCCTCCTCTGCAATATTATCGGACAGGATGTCGAAGACGGAAAACTGCCGAACGACGAACCACTTATTAGTAATATGGTCGGTAACATTTGCTACCACAATGCCCTGAACTACTTTGGATTCCCCCATCACACGGAAAACCTCCTCGCTTAATCGCATCTCCTAACGCTTTAAGATCGATGTCACGGCATTGATCAGAAAGCCCAGCTCCTCGTCATTGATGCTGAGAGGAGGCATGAGCACAACAGTATTGAGGATGGGCCTGGTCAAAACTCCTTTTTCTCGAAGGTCTCTGCAGAAGGTCTGACCGCAGCCCTCGATATCAAAACCAAGAACGAGTCCGACACGCCGAATCTCCAAAATACCGGGGAGGTTCCCGAGAGATGCTTCAAGGAAGTGCCCCTTCCTTTCGACTTCTGCCAAAGTGTTTTCGGTTTCAAAAAGAGACAAACTTGCAAGTGCCGCAGCGCAACCAAGTGCGTTTCCAGTGTAACTATGGCCATAGTAAAAGGTCCGCCCCGGCCCTTTGAAGCCTTCGTAAATCCCCCCTGTTGTGAGTGTCGCGGCGAGAGGCATTGTCCCTCCAGTCAATCCTTTGGCGAGACAAAGAAAGTCGGGCGTAACATCTTCCTTTTGACAGGCAAACATCGTGCCAGTGCGACCGAATCCGGTCATGACTTCATCAAGAATTAAGTGGATGTCATTTTGGGATGACCACGTTCTGAGCTCCGCAAGCATACCGATGGGCCAAAGACGCATTTGATTCACCCCTTGGACGATAGGTTCAATTACGATGGCGGAAGCCGTTTCAATTACTACTTCAGGTAAGGACTGGAGATCCGCCAAAGTTCCAACGCGATAAACCTGTAAACCGGATTCACCATACCCTTTGATGAATCGCGAAACCCCGCCAACAGAAGCAGCTCCGAGCGTATCTCCATGATAGGCATTTTCGAAAGCAATGATTCCAGTCCTTTCGGGGTGCCCATTCTGCTGCCGCCACTGGAGAGACATTTTAAATGCCACTTCAAGCGCAGTGGAACCGTCGTCGGAAAAGAAACAGCGCGTCAGTATGCCAGGAAAAAAACCACACAGCTTCTGCGCCAACTCGCTGGCCTTGTCATTGGCGAGTCCAAGATAGGAAGAATGGCAAAGAGCGGCCGCTTGTTTCTGGATCGCACTCACAATGGTTGGATGGCTATGCCCGTGAATGTTCGTCCAAATACTGGAATTGGCATCGAGATATCGCCGACCCTTGGTATCAAAAAGCCAAGCACCTTTCCCTCGTTGGATCACCACCGGCTCTTCTCCTTCCCAAAGCTCCTGATCAGTGAACGGATGCCAGGAGTGGGCAAGATCAGCCGATACCCACTTATCGTCCTGAGCCGTCATTCTCTTTTGCGAGGATTTTATCGACCTTCGTAAGGAGATTCCATGGGCACCTCTTGCGCTGATATTTGCGCCAAAGGATTTCGCGGAGGGCTTCCCAATCCTCTGTTTTTGGCGGATCTAGCTTTTCCCATTGGTCTTCTTCTTTGGATCTGGTGTAGAGCTCAAAGCGCCCACCGTGATAGTTGGCCCTCCAGAAGCGGGTCTCATCGCCGTCCTGCTCACGCCATTGGTGCCTGGTCATGGGTGGATTCTTTTCCTGATGCCGGGAAAGTCCAACTTTGAATTTCCGGATTCGGAGTTTCCAAAAGGCAAAAGATTTGGGCTATGGTCCCCTTGTGCGAATTGCAGCCCTAGCCGATGTTCTTAAGGTGATCCTGTATGTGGTTGCCTCATTTGCACTCGCGGCGGTCATCAGCCCCTATCTCTATGAGCTCGGAAAGGGCTTCGCCCATGTGACCCTCAGCAAGGACACCGCCGATGAAGTGAATTGGCTCGCAGAAAAGGCTGAAAAAGCGGAGTTCGATACCTATTTCAAACGCTCGCTTCTCATCTCAGCTCTCGTTTGCCTAGTCCCCTTCTTTTATTCACTGGATTTGCGCAGACACCCCCGAAAGAGACGGGGCAATCCTTGGTCGGTGGGCCTCCCGCCAAATACGGCTCAGACAGAATTGGGCCAACCTTTGCGGAAAACGCGCTGGGGAATCCTCCATACATTGGCGGGTTTCTGCATAACCACTGGCTTCTTTTTCATGATGTCGTGGTTTCTTTTCAAACTGAATTGGTTTGAATGGGACTGCGTTCCCAACCGGGCCCACTTGTTGGAATCAATAGGAAAGGCAATCGGCCCGTCCCTCGGGGTGTCGTTCCTGGAAGAGGTTTTCTTCCGCGGTGCCTTGCTTGGAATTTTCCTGAGGGCATTTCGCCCAGGGCTGGCCATCGTTTTTCTTTCCGTAATTTTTGCATCCACACATTTTCTCACTCCTCCTCCCGACACCTTCATCACCTCCCCCAGTTCAACAATGGCGGGATTTGAAATGCTGGCATTGATCGGTCAAAAATTCCTTCAACCGGATACCATCATTCACAGCTTCATTGCGCTCCTTCTGGTAGGGGTGATTTTGGGAATCGCCCGCTATTCCACAGCCTCACTTTGGCTCCCCATCGGACTACATGCTGGCTGGGTCTTCTCGATGAAAATATTTGGACGAATGGCTGAGCGTCGCCCCGACTTCCCAGACGAATTTAATCTCTACATGGGGAAAAACATGACGGAGGGCTTGATCCCAATCGGAGTGCTCGTGATGACGGCGATCATTGTCGTCGTCTACCTCCGGATCCTTCTTCCTAAAACACCCCAAGAGTTGTCGGAATGATTGCCCGCTTTCTGGACTTTCTCTACCCGCCCATCTGCGAACTTTGCCAGAAGCCTCTTGAATGCGGAGATTCGATCTGTTCATCATGTGCCGATCTCCTCCCGCGTATCTCAGAACCATTCTGCCAAAACTGTGGGGAATCATTCGACGGCAACCTTGAAGATGAGTTCCGTTGTCAAAACTGCCTTGGGCTCACCCACGCCTTCCACTTTGCCCGAGCTTCGCTCAAGGGGACCTCGATGCCGTTTCATTTGGTCCACAGCTTAAAGTACCGGAGACGATTTTTCCTGGCTCAAAATCTCGCCGAACTAATGGAGAAAACTTTGGAAGAAGACAGTCGGTTCCGGGAAATGGGACGGGAGGCAATTCTGGTCCCGGTCCCCCTTCATTGGCGACGACAGCAGTGGCGACAAGGAAACCAAGCCTACGAACTTTCGCGGCAACTCTCAAAACTGACGGGACTCCCGTTGTCGAATGCCTTGAAGCGTGTTCGCTCCACCCGCACTCAAACCAAGCTTAGTCGAAAGCAACGACTCTCGAACCTCCGGGGAGCATTTCGACTCAAGAGAGGGCACCTTGACCGAATCCGAGGAGCCCAGGTCATCTTGGTTGACGACGTCTTCACCACTGGAGCAACAGCCCACGAATGCACCCGCATTCTTAAGCATGAAGGCCAGGCTTCCAAAGTTGCCATTCTCACCCTCGTCCGAGGATAGAAAATGAATCGCGGGTATGCCAGCCCCCGGTTTAAATATGCGGTTCTGCTGCATCAAATCCCGGCCCCAAACCTTGGACAATCTTGGGGAGTGGGTTTCCATCTGGATTGCCAGAGATCCTATTCACACCGATGTCGATGATTGCATAAAAGACAGCGGAATTAACCGATGCTGCTAAAAAGTAGTAAGTGGAGAATTGTTTTTCTCTTCGAGAGAGATTCACATTCTCCAAATATCCTAACACAAGTGAGGACGAGGAATCAGAATTGGCTCTTTTTAAAGAAAGATCACTTATTCCGATAAGGCTAACGAAAATATGAACAAGGCGCTGCCCCCCCCGGAGCCAACTTACCAATCAGAGGGAGAGATCTCTTGCGAACTCCGTATTTGGGGGGAAATATAAATCCCATGCAGAGACGATCTTTCCTCACCACTTCTGGCGCAACCCTCGGCTTCTTTGGTCTCCAAAAATATTTGACCGCGGCCGAAAACTCACGGGTGATTGCTCCCTACGGCTCCCTTCTTTCAGATCCAAACGGTCTTTTGGACCTGCCCAAAGGCTTTCAGTATAAAATCATCTCAAGACGCGGCGACACAATGAGCGATGGTCTCGAGGTTCCCGGGATGCCCGACGGCATGGCTTGCTTTCAAGGCAAGGGCAACGAACTGATTCTCGTTCGTAATCACGAGCTTGGTATCGGAGTCCCAAACCAAAGCCCCTTTCCCGGGCAACGGGTGCCAGACCACTTCAATACAAGCTATTCCTACGATCATGGGGAGCGAGGAGAGGCACCTTACGTTGGAGGCACCACCAACTTGGTCTATGACATGAAAACACAGCAAGTGGTGGGCGAATTCCTCTCTCTTGTGGGCACAGATCGAAACTGTGCGGGAGGCGCTATGCCCTGGGGGTCTTGGGTCACCTGCGAAGAACCCGGCGATATGACGAGCGAGAGAGGAAAACTTCATGGATACTGCTTTGAGGTTAAGGCCACCGATGATGGAAAACTTCAAAAAGCTGTCGCCCTTAAAAAGCTGGGTCGCTTCCGCCACGAAGCTGTCGCTCTCGATCCCAACACCGGTATCCTCTACCTTACTGAAGATATCAACGACGGGCTCCTGTATCGCTTTATTCCGACTGAAAAAGGCAACCTTCACGAAGGCCAGCTTCAAGCTCTTGTGGTTAAAGGCAAACCTTCTGCCGATCTCCGGAATTACCGCGGCAGCAGTGATGTCATCAAGGAAGGCATCGAAATGGATGTCGAGTGGATCGATATGAACGACTATGAAGCTCCGGCCAATGACCTCCGCTACCAAGGATTCCAGAAAGGAGCGGCCCGCTTTGCCCGTGGAGAGGGAATTCAATTCATGGACGGTGCCTTCTACATCTGTTGCACCGATGGAGGACCCGAAAGCCAGGGACAAATCTATCGTCTTACTCCAGGCAGGTCAGATAAGCTCGATCTCTTCCTTCAGCCAAAATCAAACGACCTTCTCACCAATGGTGACAACCTCTGCGCCTCTCCTTGGGGAGACCTTGTCATTTGTGAGGACCTTGTTACCGAACACAAAAGTAAGACACCCCATCTGCGCGGAATCACTCCGGAGGGGCAGATCTACACGCTCGCGAAGAATGCCAAAAGTGCCACCGAGTTTGCCGGTTCGTGTTTTTCTCCCGATGGCTCGGTTCTCTTTGTGAACATGCAGGGAGATGGGCTAACTTTGGCTATCACAGGCCCTTGGCAGGATCAGGTCTGACCTTCATAGTCCTGCCGTGAACTATCGTGAAGCTCTCGATTGGCTCTTCTCCACCCAACTCTTCGGAATCAAGTTGGGACTGGAGGGGCCTACTCATCTTCTTCGTGAGTTCCTTGCCTTCCCATCTCATCGGACCAAAGTGATTCATGTCGCCGGGACGAACGGTAAGGGTTCCACTTGCGCCATGATCGATGCTCTCGGCCAAGGTCTGGCCCTTCGATCAGGGCTTTTCACCTCGCCACATCTCATCGACTACCGCGAACGAGTCCGGGTCAATGGGCTGGAGATTAGCGAAGAAAAAACGGCCACACTTTTGACTGAGCTTCGCGAACTCGTTACGGATTGGGAAAACCATCCCACTTTCTTTGAACTCACTCTCGCACTTGCGCTGAGATATTTTCGTGATTGTGATTGTGATCTAATTGTCCTCGAAACCGGGATGGGAGGTCGTCTTGATGCCACCACTGCGGTCCCCGCAGACGTGTGCGTCCTCACCCCCGTCTCTCTTGATCATACAGAATGGCTAGGATCAACCCTCGATGAAATCGCTCGTGAAAAATCCGCCATCGCCGTTCGGGGGAAACCCTTCCTCTCGGCTCCCCAGCAACCGGAAGCCGAAAAAGCCGTCCGGCAAATCACCAATCAAACCCAGGCTCCGCTTCAATTCGTCAATGATCCCCTTCGCGGCTACTCTCTTTCGCTTGCGGGCGTCCACCAACAAGAGAACGCCGCCTTAGCCTGCGAAGCTTTGGTCGCTGCAGGCTACCACCTCACCTTTGATATCGTCCAGCACTCACTCCAGCATCTCCGCTGGCCTGGGCGTTTTGAACGCGTAGAAAACGACCTCATCCTTGATGCGGCCCACAATCCCCATGCCGCAGAGGCTCTCGTAGCAACCTGGAAGGTGGAATTTCCCAAAACCAAACCTGCCGTTATCTATGGAGCGGTCGAGGACAAGGCCACATCAGATGTTTTGGCAATACTCTCACAAATCGCGGAGGAGTTTCATTTTGTTCCACTCAATTCCCCCCGCGGGCTCGCCCCCGATAGACATCAAGTGGAGCTTCCCTCGACCATTCATCCCGATCTCGCCTCCGCTCTCACGGCGACCAATGACCGCCCGGCTTTACTGACCGGCTCACTCTTTCTCCTGGGAGAAGCAAAAGCACTTTTGGCCAAAGAAGAAATTCGTCCAACTGTCCAATAAGTCCGGTCTAAAAAGAAATTCACAGGTTGCTAAGATTGCCAACGCCCTCATTACGGGCGCATGCTCCCCAACATGGCGAACGCGGACGACAAACCTCCTTTCGAGAAGAAAAACGGGCCCAAATTGCAGGACGGTAAAAAGGATGAACGCGATGAATTAACTCCTCCCCCCCACGCAGTTGGCCCGGAAAAAAGTGTTCTGAGTTCCATGCTACAGGATCCAGAGGAGTACATCGGACGAGCTATCGAAGGCCAACTCACTCCGGCCCATTTCTATGTCCCCTCACATGGAAAGCTCTTTCATGTCCTAGTTGAGCACTTTGAAACCGGAAAAACTGTCGAACTGGTCGCACTCACCCAATACCTGATGGATCGTGACCTCCTCGACACAATTGGAGGGCCCTCGGCAGTCGGGGAAATTTACACTTACGCACCGACTGCGGCCCACTTTGGCTCGCACCTCGCGATCGTGAAGGAGAAGTACATTCTCCGGAACATCATCAAATCGTGTACTGAATCGATCACCACCGCTTACGATGACCCCGAAGATGTTCAGGAATTCTTAGACAGTGTTGAACAGAAGGTTCTCGAAATCCGCGAAGCCAGTGAGACAACCGTCGAAATGGACGTCAAAACCGCGGTCGCCGAAGTCATGGTATACCTTCAGGAGTTTCTCGCCGGAGATCGTGGCATTACCGGAATGACCACCGGCTACTCTGAACTCGATAAAATGATCAACGGACTCAAGGCCCCCGATATGTTCGTCATCGCAGCCCGCCCCTCCATGGGAAAAACCTCTTTCATGATGAACGTTGTTGAACACATCGCGGTAACCTCGGCCAAACCCGCCATGGTCTTTTCCTGCGAGATGTCCACGGTCCAAATCGTCCAACGGCTTGTTTTCTCACGGGCTCGTTTTGAATTCCAAAAACTAACCAAGGGCTACCAACCCAATAAGGGAGACCTTGAGCGAATCAAACAAGCTTCGGCCGAAGTCTCAGCCTCAAAACTCTTCATTGACGACACCGCCGGGATTTCCATCAACGATCTGCGCGCAAAGGCCCGTCGAAAACATCGTGACGAAGGCATTAGCTGCATCGCGGTCGATTATCTTCAGTTAATGAGATCGACCTCAAAGCAGGCCTCGAACTCCCGGGAACGTGAAATCGCAGAAATTTCCGGTGGGCTAAAGGCACTCGCCAAAGAACTCAATGTTCCCGTCATTGTCCTCGCCCAACTTAACCGGGGTCCGGAAAGTCGAACCGGCTCCTCACTCGGAGTGCCGCGTATGTCCGACCTTCGTGAATCCGGTTCGATCGAGCAAGATGCCGATATGGTCGGGCTCTTGTATCGGAAGGTCTACTACGTCGATAATCAGGAGGAACGCGATGAAGATGATGGTGAGGCCGAACTTGTTCTCGCGAAGAACCGAAACGGCCCAACCGGAAACGTGCCCCTAACCTTTATTCCTGCGCTCATGCGCTTCGAGACGCGGGCCTTTACCGCGGAACCATCCTAAGTCAGTTTTTGAACATGAGCTTAAAGCATTCTGTCTGCCGGTGGTGTTTTGATGAAACCCCCCTACCCGTTCTCGCGGAGTGGTGTCAGGAACTGGGAATCCAAGCCATCGATCTCTTGCACCCTCACGAAGTTTCAGAAATCACAGATTTTGGCCTGACCTGCCCGATCACCGCGGCACCGGAACACGAAAGTGGTCTCGGCTGTATCGAGCGCGCCTTTAACAATCCGGCGCACCACCCAGCTCTTTGGGAAATCTACAAAGAGCTCATCCCGAAAGCCGCTGAAGCGGGAATCCTCAATGTCATCACGTTCTCTGGAAATCGTGAAGGTTTGAGTGACGCTGAGGGCATTGAGAATTGCGCAGCGGGATTGGATCCTCTTCTCGCCCTAGCCGAAAAGCACAACATCACCTTGATCATGGAGCTTCTCAATTCGAAAGTCGATCATCCCGGCTACCAATGCGACCACACTGACTGGGGGATCGCCCTATGCCAGAAGCTCGGTTCTCCCCGCTTCAAACTTCTCTATGACATCTACCACATGCAAGTCATGGAAGGTAACGTCATGGCCACCATTCGTCGGGCAGCTCAATACATCGGACACTATCACACTGCCGGATGCCCCGGCCGCAATGAACTCGACGAAACTCAGGAACTCTACTATCCCGCGATCATTGAGACGATCCGAAAGACAGGCTACGATGGGTTCCTTGCCCAAGAATTCGTCCCAACCTGGGACAACCACAAAGAGGCTTTGGCAGATGCCATTCGCCGCTGCGTGTAGATCGCGAATCGATGCCTTGAGGACTAAGTCAGCAGAGATCCAGCGAAACTCCGACGGGATAGGTCTCACCGTCGGAGAATTTGAGAATCATCCAAACTTCGATTTCGAATCAAATGACTCGGTTCAATCCAGCTTGAGGATTAATCGTCGTTTTTCTTCGCCTTTTTCCCCTGGTCCTGTCGACCCACAACACGGGACTTTTCTTCAAGAAAAAGCCGGGCAGCATTGAAGCTACTCCGAGCATAGTCTCGAAGCCCGTTGTCATCAAGAAGAGCCAAACCTTCCTCGGTCACTTCAGATTCAAATATCTGCCAAGCCTTCTTGGCGAGATCCTTCGAATTGACGGAAACTCTGATCTTTGGCTCGCGCTTTTCAGTGCGCTGCTCACGGTCCCTGTCCCGCCCACGGCCACGACCACGGCGATCGTTCTGATCGGGACGATTCTGATCTCTTTGGGGCTCTTTGGCTTTCTCTCTTCTCTGGGGCTCTTCGCCAGGTCCTTCATCTGGAACCAGCTTCTCACTCACCTCATCTGCAATTGGCTCGTCAGCCGTCTCTCTCCGGGCGTCACGAACCCTTGACTTGGGTTCACGGTCCTTTCTAGGAGGCGGGTTCTCTTCGCTTTCAGCTCGTGGAGATGTCTCCATCGCCGAATTACCGGCATCCGCCGGAGTAGCGGAATCAGAAAGTGGTAACTGCTCTTCGGAGGTTGAGGTTTCTTTTTTAGCATTCTTACGAGGTGCGCGCTTGGCCGCGCCTTTTTTTCGCACGGATTTCCGTGCCGTATTCTTGGCTGGTGGTGTCTCTTCGGACATGTATTTTTTGAGTAGAACAGGCGGAAGATAAAACTCTTCCGCCTGCCAATGATTGTTTTAATTAGGTGATTTCTGAACGCGGTTTAGCGCCAGATATCATCCTTGGTTTGTTCGTTCTCGAGGTGCCCGCTGATGTTTAGGTCAGTGGGTTCATTATCAGGCCCGACGGACCAAAGGTCAAAATCCCCATCATTTTTGACTTCTTCAACCAAATCTCCGTTCTTGTCGAGCGCCGCACGGTAGCGGAATGACTGACCAAAACTATCAAGAATGATCTTCTTCCCCTGCAGGGTCCCCACAAGGGCGGCATTCTTTTGGTCGTTGAGTTCTTTCCAGTAAATAGGTCCCGTAGGAGCCTGTCCTTGGCCGGTATAATCACCGGAAAGGGCATTAAACAAAATCGAACTACTGGCCTCTTCTCCGACAGGATAGATTCCGTTGTGTTCACTGGCATATTCTTCCAGTTTCAGTGCAAGGTTCCTCAAGGTCACACGAGTCTGCTTGATATCTCGTTGCTTGTTCACCTTTATGAGAGCTCCGATCACAATCCCGGATAGGATCATAATAATTGTCATTACCACCAGCAACTCGATCATCGAGAATCCGGAGCGGTGACGGCGAGCGCCAGAGAATGGGAAATTTCTTTTCATGCTGCTAATGTAACAGGTTTTTGAGTTTGGGGCAATAAGGGCTGTCTCAGGTGACCTAGCCACCTTGCATTTCCTGAATCACTTTGATCAGTGGCAGGAACAAGGCAAACACGATGCCGCCCACCACTACGGCAAGAATCACAATCATAATCGGCTCCAAGATCGAGGTCAGTGCGGTCACCGCACCATCCACCTCATCATCGTAAACATCGGCGATTTTCAGGAGCATCTCCGGTAGCTGACCGGTCTCCTCACCCACATCCACCATAGAAACCACGAGGTTGGGGAAAATTCCCGAGCCCGTCATCGGCGACACAATGGATTCACCTTCCTTAACGGCGTCGTGAACTTTATCGATCGCTTTTGCAACCACGACATTACCCGCTGTATCTCGAGTAATATTGAGAGCCTGGAGGATGGGCACACCGGAAGTCACGAGAGTTCCGAGGGTCCGGGTAAATCGTGCAACCGCACTTTTACGCTGAATGTCGCCAAAAATTGGGATTTTTAATTTCATCGAATCGACGACATCCCGCCCCTTGGACGTTCGGGTCCAAGCGCCAAAGATCATCCACGTACCAACTGCGATAAAGAGAAGCCACACTGAATTTGGCAGGATCAACGGACGGGCCAACATCCAATCAGAGAAGCCGAACACGACTCGCGAAATCAATGGAAGCTGGCTGTCTCCCATATCCTCGAACATCGCGCGGAACTTGGGAACAATGAATAGCATGAGGAAACTCATGATCGCGACCGCAATGAACATCACGATTAAAGGGTAGACCATGGCTGAAACGATCTTGCCCTTCAACTTATGGGCCTTCTCCTGATACTCTGCAAGACGGGTGAGAACGACTTCAAGCACACCACCAAGCTCACCGGCCTTAACCATATTGACAAAAAGCTTGTTGAACATCTTGGGATGCTGGCCGAGGCTTTCGGAAAAGGTTGAACCACCTTGCACCGATTCGGCAATATTGGTGATTGTGTCCTTCAAAACCGGATTAGGCTCCTGCTTGCTGAGAATATTGAGACCTCGGAGTAACGGCAGCCCGGAATCGATCAGGGTTGCCAGCTGGCGGGTGAAGATCATGAGGATCTTTGGTTTCACCTTCCCTCCAAGTTTCCCTTTGCCCTTCCCTTTGGATTTGGCCTTTTTCTTCCCTTTCTTACCAGGGGTCTTGGCGAGGGAACCCTTGCCTTCTTGAACAACTTGAGTGGGATAGAGTCCCTGACCGCGGAGAGCTTGAACGGCTTCTGCATCAGAGTTGGCCTGAACCACCCCAGTGGTCTGCTCACCCTTGGCGTCGAGCGCAATGTATTGGAAATTTGCCATTAGAGTTTGTGTGTGTGAATAATTCTAAAGATGAAGTGAAAGGATGGGAAAGCTTGAAATTCTGAAATCTGAAAATTTAGGTGTATTTCAAGACCTCTTCAATGGTGGTTCGACCTTCGTAGATACAACGCAGCCCGTCTTCACGAAGGGTCATCATACCAAGTTCAACCGCCTTCTGTTTGACCACCACAGACGGAGCCCGATCAATAATCAGTTCGCGGATTGGATCGGTGACATTGAGGAGTTCATAGAGACCTGCCCGGCCCTTGTAACCTGACTCGCCACAAGTCTTACAACCTTTACCAGTGAAGAAATTCTTGTCTCCGAGTTCGTGGGGCGCGACGCCAAGCTGGGTCAAGATGGCCTCACTAGGCTCATACGGTGAATTACAATCAGAACAAATCGTCCGCAGAAGTCGTTGCGCGAGAATTCCCTCAAGAGAAGCCGCCACAAGGAAGGGTTGGGTTCCCATATCAACCAATCGGGTCACCGCACCGGCGGCATCGTTGGTGTGAAGGGTGGAGAGCACAAGGTGACCGGTGAGCGAGGCCTGAATCGCTATCTTGGCGGTGTCCAGATCTCGCATCTCCCCCACCAAAATTTTATCGGGATCCTGACGGAGGAAGGCACGAAGAACTCTTTCAAAGGTCATGCCAATGGCATCATTAATCGGCACCTGAATAATACCGTCAACATCATACTCGACAGGGTCCTCCGCGGTGAGGATTTTGGTGTCAATCGTGTTGATCTCCCGGAGTGCCGCGTAAAGAGTTGTGGTCTTACCCGCACCAGTCGGTCCGGTCACAATAAAAATGCCGTTGGGCATCCGAATGGTATCATGAATATATTCGTGAATGTGAGGCGGAAGCCCAAGGTTATCGAGATTCAAATTGACCGAGTTCCGGTCAAGAACACGAAGCACCACACTCTCACCATACTGGGTAGGGAGGGAGGAAACACGCATATCCACCGATTGATCACCAACCTGCTTCACAATCCGACCGTCCTGCGGAATCCGGCGCTCGGCGATGTTCATATTCGCCATCACCTTGACGCGGGAAATGATCGGCAGAGCAAGATGAACCGGGGGCGGGCTCATTTCGTAGAGGGACCCGTCCACACGGTAGCGGATCTTAAACTCATTCTCGAAAGGCTCGAAGTGAATGTCGGACGCTTTTTCTTTAATCGCCTGATAAAGAACCAAATCAACGTAGCGCATGATGGGAGCCGAGTTAGCCTCGTCTTCCATTTCGGCTTCGCCTCCTTTAAAGGTTAATCCCCCGTCAAGCTGGCTCAGGATGTCATCCATGGCCTTCTCTTCGCCTCCGTAGAGTTCGTTGATCTTCTCTTCAACGAGGTGATCAGCCGCGACGATCAAAGTAAGTTCCTTACCAACCGCAAAACGCAGATCCTCCAGGATTTGAGGGTTGAGGGGATCTGTCAGAGCAACAGAAATGCCGCCATCGTCCAAGGAAACAGGGAGAGCTCCGTGAAGTCGGGCGATACCCACTGGAATAAGGGAAAGGAGAGCCTCGGGTGGTTCAAACTCGCTGAGGTCAACGTATTGCGCCCCCAATTCTTGGGCGATGATCGGCCAGATATCGTCCCGGGAACTGATAACCTGGTAATCGGCGAGGATTTCCGCGGCTTCTTTTCCGCTGTTTTCGATTTCGGAGAGAATGTCGGCCTTAAGGGCACCGTCGATCATTCCGCGGCTGACAAAAATGTCGAGGAGTTGGTTATTATCCATCGTAATAAAAGTGTAAGTGTTTGCGTGTGAGGGGATCAGTCGGCATCGGACATGGTCACTCCGATGACCTCAGATGCGGAGGTCATTCCGACAAGGACCTTACGAATTCCGTCTTCGCGAAGAGTGCGCATTCCCAGCTCCCGTGCCCGCTTCCGTAACTGGGGCGTGCTAAGATCTTGGTTAATGAGGTGGCGGACTTCATCATCAACAAGGAAGATTTCGAAGATGCCAATTCGTCCCCGGTATCCAGTATCACGGCAGTTTTCGCAACCGACGGGTCCCATGATGTTTGATCCTGCCAGCTGAGCGGAATCGACATTCAACATCCGAAGTTCCTTCTCGGTGAGAGCGGCCGGTGCCTTGCACTTGTCGCAGAGCTTGCGAACAAGTCGTTGGGCCAGAATCGCGCGGACCGCCGAGGCGATGAGGAATTTTTTGATTCCCATGTCAGCGAGACGAGCCACAGAACTGGGAGCATCGTTGGTGTGAAGTGTTGAGAACACCAGGTGGCCGGTCAGCGATGCGTTGATGGCAATGTTCGCAGTCTCACCATCTCGAATCTCACCCACCATGATGATGTTGGGAGCTTGTCGAAGCATGGAACGAAGAGCCGCGGAAAAGGTCATGCCAATGTCAGCACGCACCATCACCTGGTTAATTCCGGCAAGTTCATACTCAACGGGATCCTCAACGGTAATGATCTTCTTGTCCGGCTTGTTGATCTCATTGAGACAAGCGTATAGCGTGGTGGTTTTACCTGATCCGGTCGGACCGGTCACCAGAATGATTCCATCGGGAAGACGAAGGAGTTTCGCGAAGATCGCCTGATCATCAGAAAGGAAACCAAGCTGTGGCAAACCAAGGCTGAGGGCCGACTTATCAAGAATACGCATGACGATACTCTCTCCATGGTTACTCGGGACGGAGGAGACACGAAGATCGACGTCTTTTCCTCCCATTTTGACCTGAATTCGGCCATCCTGCGGGAGTCGCTTCTCCGCAATACTCATTGTACTACTCATCACCTTGAGACGGGCAATGACAGCAGGAAGGAGCTTCTTGGGATGGCTTGCCGCTTCGATGAGTTTCCCGTCCAGTCGGTTTCGAATTCTCAGGGAGGTCTCAAGCGGCTCGATATGAATATCACTCGCGCGCATTTTGAAGGCATCGACAAGAATGCCGGAGACCAGCTTAATGACAGGTGCATCGGAATCATCGGTACCAATGCCCCCCATCACCTGAAGTTCGTCGGCGTCAGCCTTGCCGACTTCCTCACCAAAGATCTGTTCCCAGGCATTTTGAATTCCTTTCGGAGGCGCCGCGAAAAATTGACACTCACGATTGACGATGTGAGGAATGGCGTCCTGGGCTTCAAAGTCGAGGACATCAGCAAGGGCGATGCTCAAATAAGATCCATCATCGGAAAACGGCACCGCGTTAAAACGGCGGCAGTCCGCAAGTGACAGGAAGGTCTTGAACGATGGATCGATAAAGCCACTGGCAAGATCGATGACATGACTCCCCACGTTGGCCGCGGATACCTCAGCAATCGCGGTCTCGGTGATTTCCCCATGCTCGAGGAAGTGTTGGATCAAATGTTCATCTCCCAACTTGGAACGAATGTCGTCGACATGCTCGGCTGTGAGATGGCCGGCTTCGACCAGGAGTTGGATCAGGTAGTCTTCGTTTGAATACACGGTCTAAAAGTTCGGTGTGCGTTTCTAAGGTGTGTGGAAGTCAAGGTGAGAGGAAATTCTCTCGCCCAGCTCCTAGGGGGGGAGACTGCTGAAACGAACGTGAGGTGTCAACCAGTCGAAACCGAATGATGAAAAAAAAATCTATCTCCCTAATCCCAATGGGGAAAACACACCCTCAAAACTTCCTCCTGTCGGTTCGACATTTTCTTTGCTTCTACTGATGATTTGTCATCAAAGCCCGATAGATGCAGCATCCCATGAATTCCATAGAGCGCGATTTCTCTCTCTACAAGGCTCTGAAACTCATCTGCCTGCCTCGCGGCCACCTCCACTCCAATTAATAATTCGCCATGATCGAAAGTGATCACATCAGTCGCTCTGGCATCATTAAGAAACTCTCCGTGAAGCCGAGCCATCTCATCATCATCAAGTAATGTGATTTCGATCCCGTCCAATTTGGTGATTTGCCCCACTCCGATTCTTCGAAGCAAAAAAAACGCAGCAGTCCAGCCGCTCTGCAACTGTTTCAGGAATTCATCCGAAATCCCCCTTGATTTACAGGCCGAATAAATCTCAACCATTTGCTACTCCCCCTGTTGCCGGCGACGACGCACTCGCTCGATCTCCTCGACTGGAACAACCTTCCCGCTCTTTCTCGATAGATCAGATGGAGCA
Source organism: Akkermansiaceae bacterium (assembly GCA_026421245.1). Taxonomy (GTDB): domain Bacteria; phylum Verrucomicrobiota; class Verrucomicrobiia; order Verrucomicrobiales; family Akkermansiaceae; genus SW10. Next base: position 21,394 of record JAPKDJ010000017.1, read on the forward strand.
TCTTCAACCTGCTCCTTGGGATATTCGATTCTCGCATGGAGCATACTCCGAAGAGTTGATGAGAACACTTTTCGCACCGTTGTTAATTCACTCATCGTGAGACCACAAGCGTCGAGTTGCCCGTCGCGAACCCGTTTAAAGACGATCTCGTCGACAAGGGCACGGATTCGGCTGGGCGAAGGTTTCGAGATCGTCCGCGAAGCACTCTCAATCGCGTCAGCCAGCGAAATGATTCCGCTTTCGCGTGACTGCGGAATCGGCCCGGGATAGCGAAAACTCTTTTCATCAACCTCCGGCAAATCATCGCTGTTGGTTGCCCCCTTCCCTCGCTCGGCTTCGACCTTCTGAAAACGCTCCTGAGCCTTTCGGTAAAAATAATAGACTAATGAGTCACCGTGGTGCTCTTTAATCACCTCAAGAATCCTCGGGTTCAGCTTATTCTTGATCGCAAGATCCACACCGTCCTTCACGTGCGCTACAATAATCAGAGCACTCATGGTCGGAGTGAGACCATCATGGGGATTCTTACCTCCCTGGTTTTCAATAAAGTACTCCGGCTTGTTCAACTTTCCGATGTCATGAAAATACGCACAAACACGGCTCATGATCGCATTGGCCCCGATCGCTTCCGCCGCACTCTCGGCGAGTGACGCCACAATCAGGCTATGATGAAATGTTCCGGGAGCCTCAATCTGCATCTTCCGCAGCAGCGGGTGGTTCAGGTCACTCAGCTCCAGCCAGGAAATCTCCGTTGTTAGACCAAAAATTCCTTCCAGAAGTGGCAAAATTCCACCCACAAACAACCCGGTCAACAAGCCCGTTGAAAGAGCGATCAAGCAGGCATTCCCGAAGACCTGCCAACTTTCCCGATCGGAAAACCCTAAGCTACTGATTGAAATCTTGGCAAAAGCCAGATCCACCAAAAGCGCCATCAATCCGACCCAGAAGCCAGCTCGCAAAAGCCGGCCCCGCTTTCGCACCTGCTTCGTCGCGAACACAGCCGTCAGCCCGCAGAAAAGACTGATCGCAAAAAAGGCCCAGCGATCATCACTCGGGACAGTCAAAGCACCAAAGAGGCTCACAAAAACCGATGAATAAACACCTGCCCTTTGCCCTAACAAAACCGAGTGAACCATCGGAGCCAGAGCCATTGGCATGATCAAAAATTCGTGATTCACTCCCAGTCCGGAATTCAAGGCCACACCGCAGGCCAGTTTCACCACCCATAGGTGAATCAAGATACCACCAAAAACCAATAGGATACTGCCGTTTCGACGAGCCGATTGCTGATGGTTCAAATGAAAGATCGCGAGCCCACAGATTAAAATAACCACAGCCTCCACCGCTCGGCTCGATGAGGTCACATCCCCAACCCCAAAGAACAGAGTCAGCATCCCCAATGCAAACGCCAAATAAAGACATCCCTTGACCGCGAAACTCCGATCCAGTGCCCCCAAAACTCCACCAGCGGAGTTCGTTCGACGCTTCTTTCCCGAAGACAGGCCTTGTTGGACCAGTCTCCACCGTCTGATTTGATCAACGAGTCCCAAAATGGTGGTGTGTGTTTTCGCCTTCCCCCGGAGGAGTCGGATGCAGAAACTAAGACTTCGTGAGCGGGTTCGCAAGAAACAAACCCTCCTTAACAAAAAATAAACAGCCCATTCAGACTGCTCATTTTTAACGAAATGATTGTTTCCACAACTTTATCCAAGTCGAAAAACGATCCGGGCTTTCGTCGTGTCGTATGGAGACATCTCCATTTTAACCTTGTCGCCAATCACTAGGCGAATGAAACGCTTTCTCATCTTCCCGGAAATGTGAGCCAGCACCTCGTGCCCACTTGGAAGAGCGACCTTGAACATCGTTCCAGCCAAAACAGCCGAAATTATTCCTTCAATCTCAACAGACTTCTGCTCGTCACCTTCGGTGGCATTGCCACTCTTGTCGATTCTACGGCGTCCGCGGCGACGGCCACCGCCGCCTCCTCTACGAAAATTTCTTGGTCTAGCGATAACTAAATGGGGATAAATTAATGGATGCGACACACTGTCGCTGGCCAAATCATGCTCCTTAAAGAACGTGATAGCAACGGAAAAAAAGCTGATTTCATCGAAGAAATAGCGCGAACCTCTTTCCACACTAAAACTCTTATCAACATATCGCGATATGAAGATTTGTCCTTGCAATGTCCCGCTATCGTTTCAAATTTCAAAAATCAAATCAAGAGCATGATAAAAGACCTCCTCAGCGACCTCAAATCGACCCTCTCCGAGCGCATCATGATCCTCGATGGCGCCATGGGAACCACCATTCGAGGATATGGCCTGACTGAAATCGATGCCCGCGGCGATCGCTTTATAGAAAATCACGAAGATCTGCTCAACAACGGCGACATCCTCTCCCTAACTCGTCCAGACGTCATCGCCGATATCCACAAACGCTTCTACGAAGCGGGTTCCGACATCTGCGAAACAAACACCTTCTCTGGCACCGTCCTCGCCCAGTCAGAATTCTTCGTCGAAGATCCCCGCAAATCCGGCGGGAAAAAAGACCCTGAATTTTTCGACCAGAAAGTCCTCAACAACTCCCAACTTCAGGATCTCGTCCACGAGCTCAATATCCAATCCGTCAAACTCGCCAAACAGGAAGCCGACCGCATTGCCAACGAAACAGGCCGCCCCCGCTACGTCGCTGGAGCCATCGGCCCCCTCACCGTATCCCTCACCAACGTCTCCGATCCTAACGACACCTCTTTCCGATCAGTCACCTTCGATCAGGTTAAACAGACCTACCGGCATCAGATCGATGCCCTTCTCGAAGCTGACTGCGACATCCTCATGGTCGAAACCATCTTCGACTCCCTCAATGCCAAGGCTGCTCTCGTCGCCATCAAGGAATCCGGTACCAAGGCCCCCGTCATCATCTCCGCCGCCGTCGGTCGGGGAGGAGAAACCATGATCTCCGCCCAAAAGGTCGAAGCCCTTTGGAACACCTTCGCCCACATCGATCCTCTCGCCATTGGCCTCAACTGCTCTCTCGGTCCCGATCTTATGGAGCCCTTCCTCCGCGATCTCGGAAAAGCCGCCACCACCCACATTTCCTGCTACCCCAATGCCGGACTCCCAAATCCCCTCGCCCCGACTGGATTTGACCTCGAACCCCGGCACATGCATGACTACATCGCCGGCTTCGCCGACGACGGCCTCATCAATCTCGCCGGCGGTTGCTGCGGCAACACTCCCGAACACATCGCCGCTATCGCCAAATCCGTCGAAGGAAAAGCCCCCCGCCAGATCCCCGTCCTCGCTCAAGCCCACCCACTTCAAGCAAGCTGATTGGGCCCTTCTGCATTCGTTTATTCCTTCATTTCTCCACCTCCATGCCCACGCTCCCTCGTCTCCTCCGCCTCTCCGGCACCGAAGCCTACAACCACACTCCCGATAAAAATTTCCTCATGATCGGCGAGCGCACCAACGTTGCCGGCTCCCCTCGCTTTCGCAAACTGATTCAGCAGGACAAACTCGAGGATGCACTTGAAGTCGCCCGCCAGCAGGTTGTCAACGGAGCCAACGTCATCGACATTTGTTTCGATGACGGCCTCATCGACGGCAAATTCATGATGGCCAAATTCCTCGACCTTATCCAGGCCGAGCCCGACATCCAAGCCGTCCCAATCATGGTTGATTCCTCAAAATGGGAAATCATCGAAGAAGGCATCAAACACCTCCAGGGTAAAGGCATCGTCAATTCCATCTCGCTTAAAGAAGGCGAAGAAACCTTCAAAAAATACGCCCGCCACATCCTCAACTACGGTGCCGCAGCCGTCGTCATGGCCTTCGACGAACAAGGTCAGGCCGCCACCTACGAGGACAAATGCCGCATCTGCAAACGCGCCTACGACATCCTTGTCGAGGAAGTCGGCTTCCCGCCCGAAGACATCATCTTCGACCCCAATATCCTCACCGTCGCAACCGGCATCGAGGAGCACAACAACTACGCCCTCGACTTCATCAACGCCACCCGCTGGATCAAGGAAAACCTCCCCTTCGCCAAAGTCTCCGGTGGCGTCTCCAACATCTCTTTCTCGTTCCGCGGAAATAACGCCGTCCGCGAGGCTATGCACTCAGCCTTTCTCTACCACGCTACTCAAGCGGGCATGGATATGGGCATCGTCAACGCCGGCATGCTCGAGGTTTACGACAAGATTCCTAAGCATCTCCTCACTGCTGTCGAAGACGTTCTCCTCAACAAAGACGACGGCGCTACCGAACGCCTCCTTGATCTCGCCGAAGAATTCAAAGGCCAAGGCGCCAAGAAGCTCAAAGAAGACCTCACCTGGCGCGAGCAATCCGTCGAGAAACGCCTCGAACACTCTCTCCTCAGGGGGATCGACAAATTCATCGACCAGGACACCGAGGAAGCCCTCGCCAAGTACCAGAAACCTCTGACTGTCATCGAAGGCCCGCTCATGGATGGCATGGGCATCGTTGGCGACCTCTTCGGAGCCGGGAAAATGTTCCTACCCCAGGTCGTCAAATCCGCCCGCGTCATGAAAAAATCTGTCGCCTGGCTGGAGCCTTTGATGGAAATAGAACGCGAGGAAAAAATCGTAGCAGAAGCGATCATCCTCTGCGCAGACGACCCCGATCTCCCGGAAACAGAGGCCCGCGCAATCGCCGCCAAAACCTTTTCCAACGGCAAAGTCATTATGGCCACCGTCAAAGGTGACGTTCACGACATCGGCAAAAACATCGTCGGTGTCGTTCTCACTTGTAATGGCTTCGACGTTGTCGACATGGGTGTCATGGTCCCGTGCGCCAAAATCCTCGATGCCGTCGAAGAACAAAACGCTAACATCATCGGCCTCTCGGGTCTCATCACCCCCTCTCTCGATGAAATGATCACCGTCGCCAAGGAAGCCGAAAAACGCGGTTTTGGAAAACGAAGCATCCCCATCCTCATCGGCGGAGCCACCACCAGCGCCGCCCACACCGCCATCAAAATCGCTGAGCACTACTCCGGCCCCCTTGTCCACGTTCTCGACGCCTCACGCTCCGTCCCCGTCACCACTTCCCTACTATCGGAAGACCGCGAAAAATTCATCGCCACCAACAACGAGACCCACGCCAAGCATCGAGCCAACTTCGGCAACAAAGCCAAAAAGCCCACCCTCTCCCTCACCGACGCCCGCGCCAACAAAGTCCGAATCAACTGGGAAAACTACTCCCCTCCCGTCCCCGAATTCACCGGCACCCGCACCATCAAATCCCAGTCCCTTCGCGAACTCGCCAACTACATCGACTGGACTCCCTTTTTTCATACCTGGGAACTCCGCGGCGTCTGGGACCCTGAAACCGAAACCCTCAAGACCCGCAACGAAGAAGGAGCCAAAGTTGCCAAGGAACTCTACCAGGAAGCGCAGACCCTCCTTGAACGCATCATCGCCGAAAAACGCTTCACAGCCTCCGGCATCTACGGATTCTTCCCCGCTCGATCCGATGGCGACGACATCCTCCTCCCCGAACAAAACGTCACTTTTCACACCCTCCGCCAACAATCGAAAAAGGAAACCGCCAAACCCAACTTCGCACTGAATGACTACGTTGCAGAAAAGGACGACCACCTCGGTGGCTTCGTTGTCGGCATCCATGGAGCTGATGAATGGGCTGCCGAACTTCGCGCTCAAAACAACATCGACGAAGCTCTCATAGTCCAGGCTCTCGCCGATCGCTTCGCCGAAGCCTTCGCCGAACTCCTCCACCACCGAGCCCGAATCTCATGGAGCATCGAGCGCCCCGGACAGTTCACCCAATCCGAGCTCATCCACGAAAAATATCAGGGCATTCGCCCCGCCCCCGGCTACCCCAGCCAACCCGACCACACCGAGAAAACCACCCTCTTTGACCTCCTCAATGCCGAAGAAGAAACAGGAGTCGAACTCACCGAATCCTGCGCGATGCATCCAGGCTCCGCCGTTTGCGGCCTCTACTTCTCCCACCCAGACTCCCACTACTTCCAAATCAACGACCTCCAAAAAGATCAGATCGAGGACTATGCCGCTCGTAAAGGCATGTCCGTCGAGGAGCTCGAAAAATGGCTTGGTCCTTGGCTCGGCTATTGATCCGATTGATCTGGCAATCATTCCCTCAAATTCCTAGATCTTTCTCTATCAGAAGGACCTCTTTACGACTCGTCCTGTTCCTTTTTCTCACAGCCAACCTCCATAACACCCGCGCGAACGCCGCCCTGGTCTCCAACACTTTTAAAAAACTTGGATTCAACGTCGTCCTTATTAAAGACGCTTCCAAACCTTCTACCGAATAAGGACTCGCCATCACCACCGGTCGCATCAAAATCAGCAGCTTCGATGAAAAGGTTTCAAAATAACATCTCTGGATTCCTCATCGCCCTCGCGGCCATCCTCCCCTCGTGTGCCCAAGTCGAGGTTCAAGATGCGACACACGCACCTGTCCTGAATCGGCAGGTTCTTGCCGCGGTGCAATCGATGCCCTCCGGAGGCGGCTACGAAGCCAGCCAAAAAGCAGTCGCCCGACTCGCCGCCAGCGTCACCTTTAAAGAAGGTGTGATTCATCAGGACCTCAAAACCGCCAAGGCTTCCTTCTGCTCAGGCGCCACCTATGTCGTCCTACTGAGGGTGATCAACCAACTCCAAAAGAACAACAGCCTAAGGCTCCCTACAAAAACCCACGCCCGCTATGCCAATATCGGAGTGAAAGACGGAGAGGAAATCTTCGGGCGCTGGAATGCCAACGGACCGGGAACGGCAAAATTTTTCAGCGACCTCAAATGCGGGGTCAACTTCACCTCATACGCCCATGCGCAACCCGGTGACTTCATGAAGATGTGGTGGACAGACGCCATCGGAGGAAAAGAACGAGGACATCTCGTCGTCTACCTCGGATCTGCCGGAGACCAAATTCACTTCTGGTCCTCTAATCAGCCCAACGGATACAGTCGTAAATCCGTCTCCAAATCGAAAATTAAGCACGTCCTCTTTAGTCGGCTCACCCATCCAGAACGTCTCAAAAACGCTTCCCTGCTTTCCCCTAAGGATCAGTTTCTGGCAGACATGCTCCGCAAGGACTCCACCTGGGCTCAAGTTGCAGCGCAATGCCATGTCAAAGAGACTCCTTAGGTCTTTTGCCTTGGGGCCGTCGCTATTCAAAATCCCACCTCATGGAAAAAACTGACGATTGGAAACATCTCCTCGCCAAACGCGAAACCGACACCCACTTCGTCGTCGAGGGCCAACTGGCGGTTCAACGTCTTCAAGATTCCCAATACGAGGTCGAAAAGGTCATTCGTATCGGCGAAGACCTCACTCGTAGGGAGGCCTCGAACCTTCTCGGTTTTCATTTCCACCGTGGTCATCTCGCCATCGTCCGCAAACCCGAAAACCCACCCCTATCGGCCTTCAGCCACGGCACTCTTGTCATCCTTCCTGAGATCGCAGACCCCGGGAACCTTGGCACCATCATCCGCAACACCGCCGCCCTCGGAGGGGCTGGAGTCATCCTCGGAAGCGGCACTTCTCCCTACAACGCCAAGGCCATTCGCGCCTCAGCCGGCAATCTCTTTCGCCTTCCCGTGCGACGTTCCCCTGACCTCCTTAAAGATCTCAATCAGCTCAGCCAAACTCACACACTTCTTGGAACCAGTCTCTCCGAAGGTTCGATTCCACTTACTGAACTCCCCGAAACCCAAAAAAACATCGCCCTCCTCCTCGGGCCCGAAGACTTCGGCCTTTCATCTGAAGTCGAAACGCTCTGCCTCCACCTTGTTCACCTCCCCATGTCGCGCTCGGTGGACTCCCTTAACGTGGCCTCGGCATCCGCCATCTTTTTACATGAACTTAGGAAAGCTTTTCCCTGACAAATAAACAAATCGAACTCTCCCAAAGCGAATATCCTGAAAATCCCACTTCGGCCTCAAGGCTGGCAACGGCATTGCTTCGGTCGGTACAAATTGCGGAGGCGACACCACGGACCTCTCCGCCTAGCACGGCAGTGCTTTCCAAGCGCCATGCCACGCAATAATTCAAAATCTCAAACTTTCCAGAGTTGGAGGTTTTTTCGTCACTTGCACCCTCACCTTCATCAGCTAGTCTACCCGCGATATGAAAAAATTCATCCTCGCCCTCTGCGCACTCTCCTTCCTCGCTCCCGCCACCGCCTCGGCCCACTGCCAGGTTCCCTGCGGCATCTATGCCGACGATAATGTCATCGCGAAAATGCACACCGACTTCGAAACCATCGAAAAGGCCTCTGCACAAATCATCGAACTTTCAAAAGACCCCGCAAAAAACGCCCACCAACTCACCCGCTGGATCATGAACAAGGAGACCCACGCTCAAGCTCTCCAGGACACCGTCACTAACTACTTCCTCGCCCAGCGTCTCAAACTCGCCGAAGCCGAGAGCAACAAGGATTCTTACCTTAAAAAACTCACGCTCTGCCACAAAGTCATCGTCACCGCGATGAAGTGCAAGCAGTCCGCCGCGGCCGCCAACGTCAAAACTCTCCACGACCTTCTGCACGATTTCGAACACCTCTTCGGCACCAAGAAGTAATTCCACTTTAACGCCCATCTTCCGCCGTGCTTCCTAGGCTTCTTGCTTTCTTGCTATGCTCCTGGGTCGCCTTCGGCGAACAAACGCTCGATCCTGCAACGATCGGGCGTTTCATTTTTACCGATACCTCTCTCTCCAATCCCCCGGGGCAGTCCTGCCTCACCTGCCACAACCCGAACCACGCTTTCGCTGATCCACGTCGCGTTTCCCCTGGTGCAACCCCCACTCTCAAGGGCACCCGTAATGCCCCCTCCCTCATGTATGCGGCCCTCATTCCACCTTTCGCCTACGAAGACCTCCTCCTCCCCGACGGCACCGAAATCTTCGCCTGGGAAGGCGGACTCTTTCACGACGGCCGAGCCAAAGATCTCTTCGACCAAGTCGACCAGCCCTTTTTCGAGACACACGAAATGAACCTCAAAGGCAAAGCGGATCTCGCCGCCCGCCTTCGCAAATCAACCTACCTCAAACTCTTCCCAAAGCACCTCGTCGGCGACGATGAGAAGCTCACCTATCAGGCTTTCCGTGCACTCGTTGAATTCCTAAAATCCCCCTCCTTCCGCCCCTTCGATTCCCCCTATGACCGCCACCAAACCGGGGATAAAAAAGCACTCTCCCTTTCCCAAAAACGCGGCCTCAAAATCTACAAAACCACCGCCGGTTGCGCCGACTGCCACTTCCTCGAACCGCAAAACTGGGAGCAACCTCTCCTCTCTGATTTTGGATACGACAACCTCGGAGCACCCGCGATTGGCAAAAAAGATCCGGGCCTCAACGCCGTCACTAAAGATCCCGAAGATCTCGGTAAATTTCGCGCACCCAGCCTTCGTAACGTCGCCCTCACCGCCCCCTACCTCCACAACGGCAGCATCGCTACTCTCCGCGAAGTCCTGGAGTTCTATAACAAGCGCGACCTCGAACCCGAACGATGGGGCGTCACCAACTATCCCGAAACAGTGAATCACGATGACCTCGGAAACCTCGGCCTCACCGACGACGAAATCACCGACCTCCTCAACTTTCTCCACGCCTTCTCTGACGATTGCCTCAAAAACAAAAAAAACACCTTCCCAAGCCCCCCCAAGAACACTCCTTCCACCGAGTCACTCAAACTCTTCTTCCCCGACTACACTCACCGCCAAGACCCCGAGTTTCCGGAGAAAAAAAACTAACGCCACCTGTCCCAGCGATGACCCACCCCATCTCCCGCTGCCAAGCTCGCAGAGCACTCTGAATCCACCTTCATCCGAAGCGTCTTCACACACAACGATCGACACTCCGCTCCGTCACTAAAAATCCGCGCGCTCAACCCTTCCACGGAGGTTTACCCAAAGGAAGAAATCATCGTTAACATCAACAGGGAAAATGACCCTTTGATGACCACTTAACGATCTTTTGAAGATCTTCTTCGCCTCCAAACACTCGCCAAAAAGCTCCCGATCATACAGTGATAGAAGGCCGAAATCGCACACGGAGCCGCCGCCAGAAGGGTGAAGTGTGTCTTCGCTAACTGCGATCCAAGTCCCGAATTCTGCATCCCAACTTCAATGGAGAATGTCCGACACTCCTTCTCCTGCATCTTGAAAAGACGCCCCCAAAAATAACCCAACCCAAACCCGAGAGCGTGCACCACAAAGACCGCCGGAAGTAAGGTCTGCCAATGCGCCAAAATGCTCTCCTTCGTTGCCCCCACCACCGCCGCTACAATCAAGACAATCACCAGCACTGACACCAAGGGAGAAACCTCCTTCACCCTCTTCAACTTTTCCCCCGCCACTGAATTTAAAACCAACCCCACCACGATCGGCAGAAGCACGATCATGACCATCGAAACCACCATTGGCACCGCCTTCACTTCAAAAACTGCCGACGCATAAACCTTCGTCAAAAACGGTGTCAGTCCGATCGCCAGCAGCGTCGAAAACATCGTCATCATCACGCTGAGCGCCAGATTCCCCTTCGCCAAATATGTCACAACATTCGACGCGGTCCCGCCCGGACAGCAGCTTACCAAAATAATCCCCAGCTTAAATTGATCCGGTAGCGAAAAGATCATCGCCACACTCCACCCCACCAACGGCATAATCAAAAACTGCGCAGCCACCCCAAGCCCCACCCACTTCGGCATTCTCAAAACCTCCCGGAAATCAGCAAAAGTCAGTGTCATTCCCATCCCCAGCATAATCACTCCCAGCCCGAGTGGAATCCACTTCAACTCCGTCCCAGGAATCATCCCGAGGAACCAAGTAAAGTGCCCCGGAAAAAACCACGCCCAAGCCGTCCCGATTAAAGTCCACAACCAAAAGAGATTTACCAAACGACTCGTCATCCCCAAGATCTTCAGATTTCCGCGGCCTCTTGCCAAGGCATCAATCCCCTTCTCCTTAATCTACGCCTTCTTCGCAAATCGGTTCTTCACCTTGGGTCTAATCCCTGAAATCACCCTCACTTTCATCACCCGCGAAATCGGCCACCCCAAGCTCCCCAATATCGTTGCTCTCTTTGGTCTTCTCTTTTCCATCGCGCTCGGCACCCTCGCCAGAGCAATCCTGCAAATCTCCCCGATCTCTACTAGAATTCTTGAAGTTTCCACTAACCTCCCCAACTGGACTAGTTTTCCAGGCGAAAAACCGATCATCAAATCCACCAAAGAAATCTGGAGCAAGGTTTCGGTAGAAATTTCGTGCAGTAACAGTAGAAACTACTATTGCATTCCCGCCACCCACAATCTTCGCCGATAAATGAAACTTTTTTTAATCTCTCTCCTATTCGCAACTTCCGCTCTCGCCACCGATTGGCCCCAGTGGCGCGGTCCCGATAAAAACAACCACGCCCCCGCTAACACCAAGCCGGTCACCGAATGGTCTACCGAAAAAAACGTCCGCTGGAAAACTCCCATTCCCGGTCGCGGCCATTCCACCCCCATCGTTGTTAATGAAAAACTCTACCTCACAACAGGTGAGCAAAAAAAAGGCACCCAATCTCTCATCTCCATCGACCGCAAATCTGGAAAAGTCCTTTGGCAAAAAGTCATCCACAAAGGCGGCTACCCCCAACACCTCCACAAGGAAAACAGCCCAGCCTCCGCCTCCGCCCAATGGGACGGAAAAAACATCCTCGTCGTTTTCGAAAACGATCAAAAAATCAAAGTCACCGCCGTCTCACCCTCCGGTGACATTCTCTGGTCAAAAACTGCAGGGGCCTACAAGCCCTCCTATCAATTCGGCTACGGCTCCACTCCCGTCCTTCACAAAGATTCTCTCATCGTGGTCGTCGGAACCGAAAAAGGAGGCCTCATCACCTCTCTCAAAACCAAAAACGGCGAAAAAAATTGGACCATCCCGCGCGCGGGCCACGATTATTGGGCCACTCCCGTCATCGCCACCGTCGCCGACAAGGAACAACTCCTCATCTCGGGCATCAACAAAATCTCAAGCTATGCCCCTGACACCGGTAAACTCAACTGGGAGACCGAAGCCGGAGCCAAGGCCACGTGCGGCACCATCGTCTGGCATGACGACATGATCTTCGCCAGCGGCGGTTTCCCCGAGAGACAAACCGCCGGCGTGATGGCCGACGGCTCCGGCAAGGTCGCCTGGAAAAATGTCATCGTCTGTTATGAGCAATCCCTCCTCTCTCACAAAGGCCTCATTTACGCCATCGCCGATGACGGTCGGGCCCACTGCTGGGACGCCAAGACAGGTGAAAAAAAATGGAGTGAACGCATTGGCCGACGCGGAGTCATGGCCTCCCCCCTCGCGGTCGGCGACCACATCTACGCCACCCTCAAAAACGGAACCACCGTCATCTTTAAAGCTGGAAAAACTTTCCGGAAAATCGCCGAAAACAAACTCGGCGACGACACCTATGCTACCCCCGTTGCCCTCGACAATAATCTCTTTCTCCGCGTCGGCAAAGTCGACCAAGGCAAGCGCCAGGAATTTCTCTACTGCCTCGAAAAGTAGATTCCCCACACTTCACACGGAGCGCAGCCACTTCAAGATCACTTCGGCCGAGTTCACCGAAAAACCGGAGAGTCCAGCAATCTGATCCACCGTCGCTTCCTTGATCCGCGCCACCGAGCCAAACTTTTTCAAGAGCGTCTTCTTCTTCGCGGGCGAGATCCCCGGACAATCATCCAGGAGGCTCTCTTTCACCCGCTTTCGTAAAAGCAACTCATTGTAGTCATTGGCAAAGCGATGCGCTTCGTCCCGAATCCGTTGCATCAATTTCAGAGCCCCTCGATCATGCGGGATCGTCACCGGCTCACTCTCTCCCGGGAAAAAGATCTCCTCCCTTTGTTTCGCCAACCCGCAGATTGGCAACCCGGCCAAACCCAATCTCTGCAGCTCCGCCACTGAAACACTGAGCTGCCCCTTGCCTCCATCCACAATGATCAGATCCGGTAAAGTGATCGGACTCTTCCCCTCCGCCGCCAGCCTCCGTAGCGTCTCTACCGCGCTTTCTTGCGATGACTCGGCCACCTCCGGATTGGCCTCCATATTTTCCTTCAAAATTCGCCCGTATCTCCGTCTCACAACTTCCGCCATACTCGCAAAATCATCCTGCCCCTCCACCGTCTTGATGCGGTATCGACGATAGTTCTGATTATCGGGCAACCCGTTCCTGAACCGCACCATCGAAGCTACGATGTGGGTCGATGAAATATTAGAAATGTCAAAACACTCCATGATTGTCGGGGGACCATCTAATGACAACCAATCGCCCAATTCTGCCAGGTCCTCCGTCGGCTTTACCGTGGTAGGAACCCCACGCCCACGTGTGAACTGTCGCGTCGGACTGAGTGCCCTTTCCAAATTCAAAATCACATCGCGCAAGCGAGCCGCCTTTTCAAAGTTCAACTTCATCGCGGCCTGTTCCATAGCCACTCGAAGGCTTTTCAACCTCTCCCGCTTCCCCTTTCCACTGAGCAACTCACACGCCTGCTCTAGTTGTTCCAGGTATTTCTTCAGTTCAACCTTCGCCACACAGGGGGCCATGCAGTTGCGAATCACATCCGCATTACAGTGCTTGTAGTCCTGTTCCCCGGGATTTCTCGGCCGACAGTTCCTTAGCCCAAACTCCTTGTTCAACCAGGTCACCGTAGCTCGCACCGCCCCTGAATGGGCAAACGGCCCAAAATATCGCGCGCCGTCCGCTTTCTTCAGTCTCGTCGTCGAAAACTTCGGCCACGGGTCATCCAAATTTACTTTCACCAACAAAAACCGCTTATCATCCCGGAAGCTCACATTGTAGCGTGGCCGGTATTGCTTGATCAGCTTTCCCTCCAACAGGAGAGCCTCCTGCTCATTTCGAACCTCGTGAACCTCAAAATCGCAAATCGAGTCAATCAGAGCTCTCGTCTTACGATCAGCCCGTTTCTTTCCCGATGGCATAAAATACGAGCTCAAACGCTTCCGAAGATCCCGGGCCTTTCCCACATAGATGATCGACCCCAAACGGTCCTTGTGCAGGTAGATCCCCGGCTTGTGGGAGACCTGAGCAAGGCGAGCGCGGAGGGCTGGTAGATCAGACATTTACTGGAAGAATTGAGGTCAAAAAGTCGTAATCCACCCCGTCAACCGGTGCAACCCACTATTTTAGGCGGTTTTTCCTGCACTTGCACCTCGGAAATCTCCCGTTAGACTTTCAAAAACAATTTCATGAAGACCTGCTTTTTGCTCGCGCTCATCTTCGCGCTGATTCCTTCCATCGCCTCCGCCCAAGAGGTTACCCAACTGGCCAAGGACATCACCTTGGTTGATATCCTTAAAAAAGGCGGCTGGGTCATGGGAGCCCTCGTGGTCCTCTCGATCTTCACCTTAATCCTTGTTCTTCTCTACTTCCTGACCCTGCGTCGCAGCACTGTGGTCACAAATAAGTTCATGAATTCCGCCGAGGCCATGATTCGCAAACGCGATTATCTTGGCCTCATCGCTTTCTGCCACCGCCGCAACGAATTCGTGGCGCGCGTCACCCAAAAAACCCTTGATTTTCTCACTAAGAACCCCAACGCCAGCCAACCCGAAATTCGCGAAGTAGCCGAAGCCGAGGGAAACCGTCAGGCCGGAATCCTGACCCAGCGGATCAGCTACCTCGCCGACATTGGCGGAATTGCCCCCATGGTCGGGCTCCTCGGAACCGTCATCGGAATGATCAAGTCCTTCATGGAGATCGCCAACGGCAACATCGAAGGGGCCAAGCAACTCGAACTTGCACAAGGAGTGTGGGAGGCTCTCATCACCACCGCCGCCGGCCTCGTCATCAGTATCTTCGCGATGACGTTCTACTCTTACTTCCGCGGTCGCGTGCAAAGTCACACCGCGGAGCTCGAAGCCGCCAGCACACACATTCTCGCTCTCGTGGGCTCTCAGCTCAATCAATCCCACGGCCTTGGTCCCGGAGGAATCAGCCAACCTCTTCGTGACGACTACCCCTTGCGCGATTCCTAGAATCCCCTCCCTCTTTTCATTCCCATGCGCATTCGCGACACCTCTCCCCCACCGGCCAGCTTTCAACTCGCGCCGATGATTGATATCGTTTTCCTCCTCTTGATCTTCTTCCTCGTCACCTACCAAATCACCGAACAGGAAAAAGACCTAGAAGTGTCAGTCCCAACCACCACCGAGGGCTCACAGGAAGCACGCGTTGCCAACGAAATCGTGGTCAACCTGACTTCTGAAGGAAGGATTACCATCAGTGGTGAAGTTTACACCAAGGACGAACTCCGCCAAAAGCTGGAGCGAATTGTCAAAGCCTCCGAGTTGGCAAATGCCGGAGGAGCCGACCAACAACCAGTCCGGATTCGGGCCGACCGGGATGGGAAAAACCAGCAGCTTCTCGAAGTTCTGGACGAAATTCAAAAAGCCGGTATTTGGAACATTGGTTTCGCAACCCGATCTCCCGAGAAAAAATAACCCACGCCATGAAATCTCCGGCTTTTCTCCTGATCATTCTTGGGACGGTTCTTTCTTCACTGGGTCAGGAACCTCCTCCGGCACGCCCCAAGATCGAAGAAGTGGAGCCACTCAAAGCCGACCCCGCGCGTGACCTCTTTGATTTCGCAACTCTCAATTACAACAGTGCCCTCGAAGAGAAAGGCCCTGAAAAACGAGAGCAAGCTTACCGGAGTGCCGCCAAGACCTTAGACAAGTTCATCCGCGCTTTTCCTGAAAACGAAAAAGCCCTCGATGCCTGGTATTTCCTCGGAATGTGCTACCGCCAAATCGGAGAAGACAAAGCCTCCCGCACTTGCTTCGAAGCAGCTGCAACCAATTGGAAATCCGGAAAGTTTGTCGAAGCCTCCTCCCTCTATCTCGCCTCTGACGCCTACAAGAGCAAACAGTGGTTCTCTGCCGCCAAGTGGTTCAAGATCGTCGCCGATACTACCACGAACGAGAAAATTAAACACGAGTCGCTCTATCGCCGCTTCCTCTGCTTCAGCAAGCTCGAAGACAAAGAAAATACCCTTCTAGCTCTGAAAACTGTTCTCGCAGACGAAGACACTCCCTTCAACGAAACCGCCCGCCTTGCCCTAGCCCGGTTTCACCAAAGCGAGCAAAGCCATCAACAGGCTCATGAGCAATTCACTCTCCTTGCGAGTTCAAAAAAAGACGACATTCGCGCTGAAGCCGTCCTCCAGGCAGCACTCACCGCTCAGGAATTGGGCGACAAAAAACTCACCAAAGAGTGGTTTGGAAAAGCCCTCCGGGAAACCGCACTCAAAGACATTCGTGGGAAGACCCAGCTGGCCCTGATGAATCTCCACTACGCCGATAAAGAATGGGACGGAGTCATCACTGCCTTTAAAGTAGGGAACTTTAATCTGGCCAAAGAAGCTCAACTCCAACGCCTCATCATGGCTGCCAAATCCTACGATGCCCTCGGCAAAAAAGTAGACGTTCTTAAGCTCTACGAACAAATCGCCAAACTCTCCCCCGGATCGGCCAGTAGCTACCAAGCTGCCTACCGGGTTCTTGTTCGCGACCATGAACGGAAAGACCACAACTTTGCACCCTCGGCCGAGTCCTTCCTCAAGAATTACGCCGCCGATAATCCAAGGGATCCCAAGATCCACTCCATACGCCTCCTGCTTGCCGAGTCCTACTACGCCCGGAAAGACTACCAACGCGCAATCGACCACTACCGCGTGCTCGACCTCACTCTCATTGATGAATCGAATGCCCTCGGTGTCCGATACCACGTCGCCAAGACCCAGCTCTCACTTAAAAATGAAAAAGGAGCTTTCGCCGCAATCGATGCCTTCATTAAAACATTTCCCGAAGCCAAGCAATCAACCCAGCTCCGACTCGATCGCGCGGAGCTCCTCACGTCAAAAGGTCGGGAAACCGAAGCCCTTGATGACTACCAGGCCGTGCTCGATGCCACCGGTGATCAAAAGCTAAAACGCGCGATTCTCCTCCGACTCGCGGCAGTCTATCAGGAGAAAAAAGACTGGGAAAAGTTCGCCGCGATGCAGACGAAGATTCTCATGCTCCTTGGTCTTGATCAAAAGACTCAGGCCTCTGCAAATTTCTGGCTCGGATGGAACGAGCTCCGACTCAAGAAACCCGATCATGCGGCCCCTTTCCTTCGTAAGGCTCGCATCCTGGATCCAAAAACCTTCACCTCGAAAGTTGGTCCTCTTCTTGTTCGTAGCGCCTATCAAGCCGAGAACACAAGTCTCCTCGAAAAGGAAATCAATCTTCTCCGTAAGGATTCTCCCGAAACAAAACTCCCTTCCACAATCTTGCGCTGGCTGGGAGCCACATTGTCAAAAGACGGCCACCACACCCGTGCCTGGCCGTTCCTCGATGAAGGACTGAAAGATAAAGAAAACCCGGCATCGCCGCTCATCTGGAAACTCTACACCCAATCGTCACTCACCACCGATCGTAACGAAGAAGCTCTCAAGGGAGCAGAGTCTATCCTCACTCTTGAGAAAAATGCCTACCGCAAAGCCGAAGCCTACTATTACAAATCAAGAGCTCACACCGGAATCAAACAGTTTAACGATGCCCGCCAGGCCACTTCCGATGCGCTCGATCTCCGCCCCCAGGGCGAGCTAAACTACCAGCTTCGGACTTTCGCCGGAGACATCGACATCGCCCAAGGAAAACCGGCGGCTGCCCTGAAACACTACGTCATTGTCGAAAGTCTCTACTCAAAGTCCCCCGAGGAGAAAAAAGAGGCCCTCAAGAAGGTGATCTCAACCCTCAAGGCCATCGGGACACCTGCGGCACTTGAGCAGCTCAAGGAATACCAAAAGTAATCCGGTCCGACGAAAAAGGTCGGCCCTCGGTTCCATCGCATCAAGGTCGGGGATACTCCTATTCCCATTCGATGCTCGCCGGCGGCTTGGTCGAAATATCGTAAAGAACACGATTGATCCCGCTGACTTCGTTTAAGATTTGTTGGCTCGTCTCGCGAAGCAGTTGCGCTGGCAAATCAACCCATTCTGCAGTCATGGCATCCTCCGAGATCACCGCCCGAAGGTTGGTCGCCCATTCGTAACTCCGCTCATCCCCTTTCACACCCACGGTCTTCACTGGAATCAATCCGGCATAGGCCTGCCAAACGCGGTCATACCAACCGTGTTCCTTAAGCTTGCCGATAAAGATGGCATCGCACTCTCGGATCACACTGAGACGCTCACGATCTACTGCACCAGGACAACGCACGGCAAGTCCGGGGCCGGGAAACGGGTGACGCCCAAGAATATCAGGGGCAATTCCCAATGCGGCGCCCAATTCGCGAACCTCATCTTTAAAAAGCTCTGCCAGCGGTTCGAGGACCTTCCCCTGTTCCTGCAATTCAAGAATCTTGGGAACACGGTTGTGGTGGGTTTTGATCACCGAGGCTTTCGACTTCGCATTCGAGGCACTCTCAATAACATCAGGATAAAGCGTTCCCTGAGCCAATATTTGAGCATCACCCACGGTGTCCCAAAAAACCTTAATGAAGAGGTTTCCAATAATCTTCCGCTTCTCTTCGGGATCTTCTTTACCAGCCAAAGCCGTCAAAAATTCGTCCGAGGCATCGATGGTTTCAATTTCAACCCCCATCCGGTGGAAGTTGTTCTGCACCGCAATCGTCTCGTCTTTTCGGAGCAAACCATTATCCACAAAAATCGCACGGACATTAACCCCGGCCTCCTTGAGGAGTACGGCAAGGACCGTACTATCGACCCCGCCACTTACCCCGCAAACAACCTGCTTTTCCCCGACCTGATCGCGAATGCCGTCAATCATCTCCCGCTTGAAGTCCTCAATGTGGAAGGGCTGAAGCTCTTCCGCCTGAAGAAGAAAATTATTAAGGATCCGAAGCCCTTCGTGTGAATGCGTCACTTCAGGGTGAAATTGAATTCCGTAAAACTGCCCCGGCCAACGCAAGCTCACTGGAGTTCCATGCTGATTCGTCGCAATCACTTTTGCTCCTTCGTGTAAATCCTGCACCGTGTCCGAGTGACTCATCCACACTTGTGATTCAGTGGAAATTCCTTCGTAGAGGTCCTGATGGCAAGTGGGGTTGAGAGCAGCGGGTCCATACTCGCGCTTGTTGCTCGCCTTGACCGTCCCGCCAAACTTGATGTTGAGCAACTGCATTCCGTAACAGACACCAAGAACCGGCACCCCAAAGGACTTTAATTTTTCGAAGTCAATATCCGGAGCACCCGGCTCGCTCGTGCTCTTGGGTCCGCCGGACAGAATGATCGCACCAGGCGCACCAATCTCGGCAATATCTTCGGGTGAGTAAAGCTTGGCAAAGAATCCCAATTCGCGGACGCGACGGACGATGAGCTGGGTGTATTGCGAGCCGAAATCGAAAACGGCTACATGTTGAATTTCTTGCATTTTAAGGGGAAACTAGGATGCAGGTTGGTAATTGGTTGGTTCCTCCGTGATCGTGACATCATGAGCATGACTCTCGCGAAGACCGCCTGGAGTGATTCGAACAAACTCAGCCTTCTCGCGAAGCTCGCTGAGATTGCGAGCACCGACATACCCCATACCCGAGCGTAATCCGCCCATCAACTGGAAAACCACATCGGCCAAAGGCCCCTTGTATGGCACTCGGCCCTCCACTCCTTCCGCGACGAGTTTGCCACTGGAATTTTGTCCGTATCGATCCCCCGCACCTTTGCGCATGGCTCCAATCGAGCCCATCCCGCGATACGTTTTAAAACGACGACCCTGTGAATGAACGGTCTGCCCCGGGCTCTCGCGCGTTCCCGCAAGAAGTGATCCTAGCATGACGAGATCAGCGCCGGCGGCCAAGGCCTTCGTGATATCGCCCGAGTAGCGGATCCCGCCATCGGCGATCACGCTCACCCCTTGTTCATGAGCTGCATCCGCCACAGTCTGGACTGCTGTGAACTGAGGCATTCCCACCCCCGATATGACACGGGTGGTGCAGATTGAGCCGGGTCCAACTCCTACTTTAAGACAACTTGCACCCGCATTGATCAGATCCCTGGCACCTTGTGCTGTGACCACATTTCCTGCCACAACCGGGACATCGCCAAGTTCACGGAGCTTTCCAATGACTTCCATGACTCGTGAAGTATGCCCGGTGGCAGCGTCGATAAAGAGCGCATCAGTTCCGGCAGCGATGAGCGCTTTGGCGCGCTCAAGAAATTCTGGCCCTGGACCAACCGCCGCGCCGCAGCGGAGTTGACCATTGGGGTCCTTCGCCGCACTGGTGAAGGTGATTCGTTTTTCAATATCAGCCCCGGTGATCAGTCCTGCGAGTGTTCCATCGGGGTTCACCAAGGGAAGCTTTTCGATCCGGTTTTTGTAGAGAATTTCCCGCGCCTGCCGTTGATCCATGTCAGCTGGAGCAGTATGAAGTCGGTCGATCGGCGTCATGACATCCTCGACCAGAGCATCTTCACTCGGAATGTGGCGCAAGTCCCGCCCAGTGACCATTCCCTCAAGACGCCCACTTCCATCAACCACTGGAAAACCAGAAAACCCCTCCCGCTCCATGATGCCACGAACCTCCGCGACCGTAAATTTCCGGGAAACCGTGAGAGGCTGATGAATGACAGCATTCTCGGAACGCTTCACCTTGGCGACCATTGAGGCCTGCTCGTCAATCGGGCAGGCCCGGTGAATCACCGCGATACCACCTTCCCTTGCTAGGGCGATTGCCAGTTCGGTTTCCGACACCGTATCCATCGCAGCCGAAACAACGGGGATCGACAGAGGGATTCCGGCACACAGCTCAGTGCTGATATCAGATTCGGAAGGGAGCAATTCGCTCAAATTCGGCGTCAAAAGGACGTCATCGAAAGAAAGGGCCAAAGAGGGTTCCGCCATAGGCGAATGAAGGGAATCCGAGACCTAAAAGCAAGCGTGATTACTGCGGAAATGAAAAAAACGGCTGAATGGGGGCCCGCTTTTGTCGAACGCCTGATCAAATTGACGTTCCTCTGATGCCCCATATACTCCGAGATCTTCTCTTCATCAGCTTTGTCCTTTTCATTCTAGCCGTGATCATTGCTGTCAATCGCGGGGTGGAATAGAGCTTCTTTACTCCCTTCATGAGGGGCCCCTACCACGATAAAGTCGGGCATTTCGTCCTAATGGGAATTCTTGCCTTCCTCGCCATTGTCTCACTGGCCCCGAGGATGAAGGGAGATTCCAAAAAGGCTGTATTCAAAATCACAGTGATCCTCTTACTCATCATCGCACTGGAAGAGACTTCTCAATATTTCATCCCAAGCAGGACCTTCTCACTGACCGACTTCCCTATGTGGCGTTGCGGGAGTCCTAGTAGCGACGGGCTTCGGATCGAAGGTGATTTCACCTCAGCAGAGCAAAAACACCCAACCAGTGAATCGAAACCTCGTTGTTCGTCCACTGATGTTTGGGCTGAGCAGCCCCAGCAATCGACCACGCGATTCCAATCACTGAACTCAAAGCGAGTAATACAGATCGTTGCCACTCGTGGATTAGAGGCTCGCCTGGTCTAGTCTCCGAACTCTAACAAGGTCACAAAATTGCCCCTCAATAGATCGTCAGCCCGGCAACTTTAGTCAGAGATCAAAGGTATTCACCTCTGCCATCGTTAAAATCTAGTCGAGGAAAACAATCTTCCCCGGCTCACCTTTGCCAGCAGCTTCAGCCAGAGCTTGTTTTTCATGCTGCTCCGGAGAGCAAGAGGAATCAATGGGAGCATCGGGCGCGACTTCACTCGTTTCCGCAAGCCCCTTTTCGAGTATGTAGGCCTCAACTTCCTCACCGCTGACGTCGGGGAGCATTTCACCATTCACCTCCACACACGGGCTGAGAGGCTGGCCGGTCTTTTGCTCCATTTCCCAGCGAAAAGCTGGGTTCTTAATGATATCCTTTTCTTCAAACTCGAGATCATACTTACGCATGATGGCCCGGACGCCTTCGCTCCAGCCGCAGAAAGTTTTCAAATAAGCAGTGATTTGAGGTTTTTGGTCGCTCATGCGCTGACTATACCCTTGTCGGCTCATCTTGCAACCATCCACCGCCGCCTGGAGTTTCGACGCGAATCCGATCTCCCGGCCCCACCTCAAGAGTTTCTATTCCTGTCAGTTCTTGCCAGCCTCCATCTTGCCAAAGCAGATTTCTCCCGGGAGCTCCATTAGGCCACGGTTGCTTGCTTCGTCTCTGGGTAAGAAGTGAAACCGTAACGGTTTCGAGAAACTCAATTTCCCGAACCAATCCATCTCCGCCCTTCCAGATTCCTTCTCCCCCGGAACCATGTCGAATCCCAAACTCCCGAACCCGGACAGGGAACCTTTCTTCCAAAATCTCCACATCGGTAATAGCGGTGTTGCTCATGTGGACATGACAACCACTGCGCCCATTCCATCCAGGACCGGCACCGGCACCTCCGCCCATCGTCTCATAGAAGCCAAAACGATCGTTACCAAAGAGTAAATTATTCATCGTCCCCTGCCCGTTCGCCTGCAGTCCCAATGCCACGAGAAGAACATCGACCACCCGCTGGCTCGTCTCAACATTTCCGCCCACTACCGCCGGACAGGTTTGCGGGTCACTCGTGAGCGGTGGATTCAAAATCCCCTCATCAGTAAGGATCTCCACGTCATCTAAAAGCCCTTCGTTAAGTGGAAGGTCGGTATTCACCCAAAGGCGCAGAGCATAAAGCACCGCGCTCCGAACAATTGCAGGGGTCGCATTCAAATTCCCCGGATGAACCGGGGCCGACCCCCTAAAATCAACGACCAGCTTCTCCCTCCTTGAAATTTTCACCTGAATCACCGCCCCATCATCCAATACATCCGAAGCCGAACAGTCACTCAAACCATCAAGAGCACTCTTTAAGAAGGAAGCAGAACGTTGATAGAGTGATCTCATATGACGTTCCACAACCGCCGCGGTTGACCGGCCAACCAGGGATTTAACCGCATCGACGCCAAATCGGTTGGCGCTCACTTGCGCTTTCAAATCAGCGACATTGTCGAGAGGTGAACGAGATTCCTCAAAAAAACCTTCCCCAATCTCTTCAAATTTTGTCGGAGGGATCACGATCCCCTCCTCAGCGAGGCATCGGGCATCGGGAGGCATTGATCCCGGAGTCTTTCCACCGATCTCGGCATGGTGGGCCCGATTTGCAACAAACGCCACCAACTCTCCGTCAGAAAACACCGGGCTAATGACGGTGACATCAGGCAGGTGCGACCCGCCAAATGCCGGATGATTCACCACCACGGTATCTCCTTCATGCCACTGCTGCTTCTCAGATACCTTCCGCACACACAAACCCAGTGCTCCCAAATGAACGGGAATATGTGGAGCATTGACCACGAGACGTCCGCTCCCATCGAGTAACGCACAGGAAAAATCGAGCCGCTCCTTGATGTTTGTCGAAAGAGCCGTTCGTCGAAGCAACTCTCCCATCGCCTCCACAATCCCTTCAAAACGCCGACGGAAAAGTTCAGCTTCCACGACTCTCGGAGCCACCAAGCCATCCTGATCTCCTCCCTCCCAATCGAGTTTCACCGATCCCCTTGATCCATGGTGAATCCGCCAGCCTTTCTCGAGAAGCAAAGTGGAGAAGCCATCCTGCTCTATCCGATCTTCCTCCACAAATTCCCCTCTTTTAAAAGTCTCCTCCTTCAGATTCTCCGAACGCCCTACCAATTCCACCCTCAAGGTCACCCATTCAATTTCCCGATCCTCGGGACGGGCATCACCATACAGATGACGATATCGCTTTTCAAAAGCATTCCTCAATTCCAATTCATTGGCCTCTCCATCGGTCTCGATTTCCAAACACGAATCCTGCCCTTGCAAACGCAGCTCAAAGAGGCAGCGATGAATCGCACGCCCTCCAGCGAGTTCGTGAATCAAAGCGGACACCGAATCATCGAGTGGCTTCAAAACCTGACGAACCCTCAATTCGCGATCTCCCGCCTGATGAAGTCCCCACGCGCTGAGCAGTCCGGCATCCTCCGGGATGAGAACTGTTTTCATTCCCAACTCTCTCGCCAAGGCACACGCATGTTGCGGACCCGCCCCGCCAAAGGCCACCAGGGCATGCTCGCGACAGTCATATCCTTCCCGTGTCGAGACCTGCCGAAGCGCCTCTGCCATATGCTCGATGGCAATCTTTCTCAAGCCACCTAGAAGTTCATCTCGATCAACCAAACCACCAATCTCCAAAATAAGATCGCCCAGCCGGGATTCGGCAGCATTGCGATCCAACGGAATATCAGCGCGACTTTCATCCATCAGCCCCAAAAGAAGATTCACATCAGTCACAGTCAGCGGGCCACCACATCCATAACAAGCCGGACCTGGCTGACTCCCGGCACTCTCGGGCCCCACTTCAAGTCCACCGTTTCTCCACTGACAAATGGAACCTCCACCTGCGGCCACCGTTTCAATTTTCACGGCCGGAGAGAGAACTTTCACCGGCCCCACTTCCTGTTCGTAGCGATAGCCCGGCTCACCGGAAATCCGTGCGACATCTGTGCTCGTTCCTCCCATATCGAAGGTCAAAATCGGGGATAAACTCGCAGCCCTTGCGAGAGCAGCCGCACCCGCGATTCCGCCGGCCGGCCCGCTTAAAAGACTATCGATCGGTCGGAAATCCGCGGCCGTTTTAAGCTGACCCGCACTCGTCATGAGGGCCAAAGGCATCCCGGGCAAAGACGCCTGGAGGCCCGAAACAAAGTGCCCCATGACAGGAGTGAGATAAGCGTTTGCAACAGCTGTCTCCATCCTGGGCCAAAGACGAATGACCGGTGCCACTTCACTGGAAACACTGATATCTTCGGCGCCTTTTGAGCGCAGAATCTCGGCCACTCGTTTCTCATGAGTTGGAACGCAGTCTGCATTGACCAAAGCGATCGCAATGGCATCACCGGGAACTTCCCCCTCAAGAACTGATTCATCCAGAGGTTCAAGCTCTGTGCCATCCCGATCAAATCGCCCGGAAATGCCAACAACCTTTCGGGTCACCGGAACTGCAATTTGCGGGGAAAGTTCAAAAAGATCAGGTCTCCTCTGGTCTCTGACCTCCAATAATGACTCAAATCCTGCCGTAGTATAAAGATCAACCGGAGCTCCCTTTCCTTCTAACAAGGCATTTGTCCCCCGAGTGGTCGCCACCCTCAATTCACAACAAGGAAATAGCTCTCCCGGGGCGGTTCCGGTCAAAATCCTCGCCGCAACGACCGGAGCATCTTCATCGGTGGTAAGTTCAATCACTTGTCCCGGATAAAAATCCCCCATGATCTTCAAACGACCCTGATTGGGAATGGAGTCCTCGATCACTGCCTGGCCAATCCGAAATCCCTCCAGCCCTTTCACGTGCGTGGAGAGGGGACGATCGCAAACAAGCCACCCGTCCTCAACCGATCGAATCGAGGTTCGAAGCACTCCCGAGGAAAGAACCTTGCAACGGATCTGACCGGCAGTCGGAGTCAAAGCCCAGCCGTCGGTAAACGTTCCCCCGACATCAATACGGATCTTCCAGTCTGCCATCTTGGTTGGAGTATGATCCGATACCCTCGATCCGGGCAAGTCGGAGCTCGTCAGAAGGCTTGTTCTTCCAATGGCATCGAAACCTCCGGAGGCTGTATTAATCTTTGCAGGAGGATTGCTAACAATGCTGTCAACCGTGCCCCATCGTCAGATCAAGGCGGACAAGTATCCTTTTGAAGGGATTCATAAGGTTCGTGGACAACGCTGAGATGGGAAAATCTCGCTCCACTTTTAGAAATAAGGTTGCCGGAGGTGCCCTAAAAACTAAGCCGTTTCAATTTTCGTCGAATCGAGACCTTCGCGGCGGTAGATAGCCGATCGACAAAAAGAATCCCATTCAGGTGATCGGCCTCATGCTGAATGGCGCGGGAAAGCAAGCCATCGGCTTCAACCACGATCTTACGACCATCGAGTAATTCAAGAGTCGCTTTGACTTCGCTCGATCGCCGAACTTCCGCATTGATCCCGTCAATGCTCAGGCAACCTTCAGTCGCCGACTCCTTGGTTGGTCCTAATTCAAGGACTGGATTGATAAAAACAAGCGGCATCCAATCATCAAGTGAGACCTCTTTCCCATCCACCTTCATGTAAGTGAGGCACTCGGGATCATGCGAGACATCAACCACCGCCATCTGAATATCCCGCTCAACCTGCGGAGCGGCCAACCCCACCCCTTGGGCATTCACCATGGTCTCGATAAGATCTTCGCCCAATTTCTCCAATTCCTCGGTCACTTCCGTGACCTTCCGGCACTTCTTTCGCAGAATGGGATTTCCATATTGGGTGATATCCAGAATCATGGGGAAGAGAGTTCGCCTCCGGACTGCGGCTTTTCCACGAGATAGTAAATATCTTTTTCGGAATATCCCGCATCAAGGGCAGCACTATGTGAATACAGAATCGCTGCGAACGGACAGCCGCGATCGACACGGAGGGCCAGTTTCAGACCGGGCCGAGTTTCAAGATTGGCAATCAAATGCTCTTTGAGGAGTCCCTCGGTCACTTTCAGCCCGTCAAGTTCGGCACTCCCATCCTTTCCAAGCGACAATACAGAGCGCGTCACATCGGTGGACTTGACCTCGAGCGAGTGTGCCGAAGGCAGATTCACCTGAATCTCCGGACGGGGCGTTTTCTCAGTGAGGTCATTCATCGTCACGATGAAAAAGAAAAGCAAGGTCACCAAGATATCAATCAGGGGAACGACTGATACCGAAACTGGTTTTCGAATGGGACGGTGGAATTCCACGGAGAGCTGGGCTTATTTATCGCGGAAGAAAACGTGTTGATGGCAGGCTGAAACAACCCGCCCCAAAAGAACTTCCAGTCGCGCGGAAAGGAGCTCGATTTTACGGCTAAAAATACTCTGTGCGATCACAGCAGGAACCGTAATCGCAATTCCAACGATCGTCGTACTCAAAGCCGTCGCAATCCCGGTCCGGATGTTTTCCTTGTCATCAAAGTCCGAAAATGCCGTCACCAATCCACTCGCTGTTCCGAGCAAACCAAGAAGAGGCGAAATCGTGATAACGACCTCAAGCGCCGACATTCCCGCATTCATACGGACAATCTCTTCCCGTGCTGACGACTGCACCGCTTCCTGAACCTCACCCTGGGTGCGTCCCGCGTTACGGAGTGCCACCGAACAGAGACGGGAAAGCGAATTCTCCTCAAGGGCAAACTCAGTTTGCAAGTTCCCAATCGTTCCGGCTTCAAGATGATCTTCGAATCGCTCAACCTCGGAACCAAGACGATCGGGGAGAATTTTCGATCGCATCAAGCCAATCGACTTCATGAAAATCACAGTCAGAGCCACGATCGAACAGAGTCCAAGAAGCAGCATAAAGAAGCCGCCTTGGCGAAAAAAGTTCAAGGTAGTTTCGAAAGCCTCGGAAAAGTTCATGAAGAGGTTCTAGTAGTTGAAAGTCACGATTAACTCAAGCACGTCCCCATCCAGATCGTTGATAACTGCCTTCGGCATTGGGGGGATTTGCACTCCATTGAGCGCTCTGAGGATCATCCCCCACTGGGTTCCCGAGGCCCCCACCATCGCGACACGCTTTTGGCGCGAAACTTTCCCCTTCTGGTCAATAGTGAAATAAAGCGTGACGTTCCCCGGTGCTAGGAGCGACCGATTCCGGATATTTTCCATCTGCCACTCGATCTCGAGTTTCTTTAGAAGATTCGCCTGATAACGCCCGGCCGGGGTGTCCGCCACATTGAGTGACCCTTCACCGTCGGCGCTTAAAACCCCCGCAACCCGAGTTTTTCGAGTCTTGGGAGTGAAGCCACCATCCTGATTCGAAGCCTCTTGCTGATTTTTTGCCGGTTTTTCAGGCATCGTCTCTTCGATCTTTTCCGATGGCTTCTTAAGATCTTCCTTCTTCTCGTCACCAATAGCCTCCTCCAAAATAGCAAGCGCAGCGTCGATCGAAACCAATGGGTCCTTTTTGGGTTTTGGGAGGTCCTCTTCCATCTCCGGGAGTGGCTCTTCAAAGGATTCGGGTTGTGGATCTGTCGCCGCCAGCGCCTCCTCGTTCACTTCAGCCTCTCCCTTTCCCGTGTCCATAGCTTCTTCCAACCCTTCCTTGGGCCCTGCTCTCTCTCCGTCAGAAAAATCAGAATTGAAAGTCTTCACATCATTCTTCTCCATTTCTCCGGCAAGCGCCGTCATCTTTTCATCTCCTACAACGGCGCCCTCATCGCTCGTGGCTATTGTATTTCGTTCCCCGATGAGATCGGTCTCATCCGGGGTTTCAGAGGAAGTCTGTTTCTCACTGGTTCGAACAAAGGCCGGCTGGTCGGGTATCACAGGCTCGGGCTCCGCAATTTTTTCTTCCTCGAGAGAAAGTGGCTGAGCCACCACTGCGGTCGGATCTCCGGTCTCCTCCTCATAGACTATCTGCATCTTGATGGGCCGATCTTTCTTTTTTGGCTCCGGATCTTCCTCGATGACTCGAGCCGCAATTAGGTCGAACACCAAAAGCATGACAAAGACAAAAAACAGCCCCGCGTGCGCCCATACTGCAATCAGCAGGGCTACAACAAAGTCACGTCGGGACGTCGAGTGAGTCATCGGGGTGAAAGCAGTCTCGCCGTGAAAACGAGAAAAGACAACTCCTTAGGGGACTCTTGCCAGCCAGCCCTTCGAAGCATACTTGACCGCCATTTGAGTCCAAATCATAGTTTCGTTCGGCTCATGTGATTCGCAAGTCTCACTCAGAAAACTACCCAGCCCATCGAGAGCCCCTTCGGTTGCCACCACGCTCCCCTGATGTAAAATCCCCCAGCGGGTGCGCCGTTGTCCCGCCCCGGCCAACTTGGTGCCATCATCGCCAAGCAGATCCCATGCAACCGGTCTTTCGAAGCAAGCCGCCGAATCGTTTTGCGAATCCTCCTGGGTCAATTGGCATCCAATCCCCCCTTCTCCCAAACAACGGGAAATCTCTCGGTGAATCGCACCGTAACTCTCGTTGCCCCGCCTTGACGCCAACTCCTCACTTCGCGGAATAGCAAGCGTGTAGGTCAAATCTTCCCGGTGATCGACGATCCCTCCACCAGTCCAGCGTCGGACAAGTTGAGGCACTTTCCCAAAGAGCTCCTTAGCATCAACAAGGCTCTGAAAATACCCCAAACTCACCCAGTCTCCGTCCCACGAGTATATCCGTAAAAACGGAACCTCTCCCACAGATTGCATTAACCATTCATCAACCGCCATATTCTCGGCCCCCGAACGTGGAGTCTCATCAAGCCAGACATGAAGATCCTGAAAAAGCATGCCCCCTCCTCTGCCTACATAATCAAAACTGAGCAAGAGAAATTAAAATTTCGGGGAGTCAATGGAGATTTCATCTTCGAAGGCGATGACTCACTATTACTCGAAGCTATCGTTTCCACAGTCTCAGCCCCATGAATCGCTCCCCCACCTACGTCTTAAAGTCCCGCGATTGGAAGACCATCCACCCGATCGTAAACAGGGTGATATTGAGCCCCATCAATATTGAATAGCTCTCGGTGATTCGTGCCCAAGGAATTTGCTCCTGCAGGACATAGACCCAGTTCGCCATCCGATAGGTGATAAAGACATCCTTGTAATCAGCCAAAAAAGGAATGTTCTGCAGTACAAAGTCGATGAAGAAAACGCTCAGAGCCATCACCGAAGCTGCCGCTGGCTTGATTTTGAGACAGGAGAAGAAGAAACCCAGCGACGAAACCACACACATGCTTAAACCCATAAAGCACGCTCCCATAAAGAGCCTCCAAAATGCCTCATCACGATTCGGATAAATCGCGAGAATCTGCATGTCCGGGTTCCAGATAAAAAGCCCACCTTCCGCTCCCATTGCCAAAAGCGCCATGCTGTAACCGGTAATTCCAACAAAAATGACAAAGGTCACCGTGTAGATAATCACCGCGCAGTACTTCAGGATAAGAATACGCAGTCTTGAAACGGGACGGGATAGCACCATTCGCATATTTCCGTCCTCCGTCTCCTTCGCCACAATGTCTCCTGAGACGAGGGCGAAATAAATCGACCCAAGTAAAAACATACTGAAACCCATGATCCAGTATGTCGCCGTCAGAGATGAAGAGAGGAGTTCAACCGGCACAAAATTTCGTTTTGCAAGCGCTTCGAATTGATCCCGCCCCACGTGAACCCAAAGGGTCAGGAGAAGGGCCTCAAACACGAGGAAGACCACATAACCAATATAGGTTCTTTTACGGGCAAAAAGCTTCCGGAGCTCGCCTCTCAGTTGGTGCAAAAACATCATGCCTCACTCAGTCTGCTGTATTCCAAATAAACATCTTCAAGCGACCGCCGTACCGGAGTCACTTCGCTCACTTCCGCCCCGGCATTCACAAGCGAAGACACCACCTCGCAAATCCTTGTTTCCTTCGGAAAGACCCATCGCCCGCCCGGCATCTTCTCTCCTCCAAATCGTTCCACGACATGTGCCAGGGTCTCGGGCGGCGTTGCTCCCAATCGCATACCCGGCCGATCATCTCGAAGATCATGCACCGCACCTTCATAAACCAACTCCCCCTCCCTTATGATGGAAACCCGATCACACATCTGCTCAACTTCGGAAAGAAGGTGTGAGTTAAAAAGCACCGTCATCCCTCTTTCTTCACGCAATCCCAAGACAAAATCCCTAAACCACTTGATCCCTTCCGGATCCAGCCCATCGGTCGGCTCATCGAGCAGAAGAATCTCGGGCTCCGGAAGCAAAGCCTGGGCCAATGCCAACCTCTGCCGCATCCCATGACTATAGGTCCCCACTTTGGAATGAATCCGCTTCGACAAACCGACTCGCTCAACGATTTCCTTTGCGATCTTGGCATCAAAAGGACCGCTCAACCCGACCAGCACCCGGAGGTTCTCCCATCCACTCATATAGTCGTAGAAGGCAGGTGACTCAAAAATCGCACCAACTTTTCGCAGAGCCTTGCGAGGATTTTTTTGAACCGAAACCCCATCAATCATCACCTCACCGCTTCCCGCTGCCACCATGCTTAAAATAATCCCCAGCGTCGTGCTCTTCCCAGCGCCATTGTGCCCTAAAAGCCCGTAGATCTCGCCACGTTCAACCTCGAAAGAGACGCCTTTCAAGGCCTCATTGCCTCCAAATTTCTTTGTCAAATTTCGAACGCTGAGCATCACTCGGTATCCACATCGAAGTTCACATCCCTGCCCGCAGACATATCCATAAATAAAAAATTCGTCCCGTCCTCATCTCCATGGAACGCCTCCTTGTCATGAATCAAGGGGATCTGAGATTCCGTTGAATCCGATCCGAACATGATTACTGTGCTCTTGCGTCTCCTACTGGCATGATCATTCCAAAAGTAACTCGACCCCGTCTTGTCAAAATGTTCATGGTCCGCCGGACATTCGAAGTCCTCCGACCCGCCGACATAGGGTAACAAAATTTCCTCGAGCACGTTCTTGCCGCCCACATGCGACTTGCGACCCATCTTGATATCGGGAAAGAAATTCCCGTTGTCACCCAGATACCCTTCAAGCCCCGCTCCCAATCCACGCAGTTGGTTAAGACACGACGCCTGTTGAGCCTTTCCACGTATTCCATTCACAATGGGAAAGGAAATCCCCGCTAGGGTAATCACGATCCCCGCCGTCACCAACAACTCCGTCATGGCAAACCCCCTCCTCATAGACCTTTTCTCCCCGGTTGTTCAAACCCCTGCACCACTTTACCAACAGCATTTAAAAATGGTGACAGCTCCATCTTTGTCTCTGCTGAAGCCTCTTGATAAAACGCTCTCATTCCCTTGTTTGCGATCTCATCGATCACTTCTGGATTCTGTGTCATCAGCTTGTCCAGAGCCTCCATGTTATCACCTCTCGTCAAGGCCTTCACCGCGCGGTCAATGGTCTCCTTTCGTTCATCCGGTTCCATCTTGTCGAGAGCATTCATAAAAGCCGCAGTCCTTTTAAAAACGACCAGATCGGCAAAGTGCATTTTCTCCTCCGCGCTTAGCAGTAGAGAAAGGGATGTCACGTCACCGCTCTCTTCCACCTGTTCAAATTGGCGTAGATCAAGTCGATTTATCACCTCTCCCAGTTCGTCCAGACTCTTCAATCGTTCCTTCTTCCGTGTCTCTGGAAATCCGGACGGATTCTCATCCGACCAATCCTCAAATGTCCCATCCACAATCAATTCCACTACCTTTTGCGGAGTCGCTTTCTGACTACCACTCCAGCCCATCACACTCCAAACAATCGCCCAGATCAGCCCCAGCACGATGGTTCCCCGAAGCAAAATCCCCTTGTTCATTTCGAGATCAAACTACCCCCTTTCGAAGGTCCTGCAAACCGCGATCAACGAAAGGCAGATTTTAGCTCCGAGAGACTCGTTACTTTCAGCAGAAATACTCCCAAACCATAAACGGTTGCGCCGAACCCAATCAGGATGGCGGTTGCCCCCGTTTTTCTCAAAAACCCCTCGGCCTCAAGCCAACTCGACATTAGCGATTTCGCCACAAGTAAAGCGACCGCCATCACCACGCTGGCAATCACCATGCCCCCCAATCGACGCCAATTCTCCCGCTCCAGAGTCACAAATCCTCTCAATCCCACCCATAGCAAGATCACATTGACCCAAGCCGCAATCGAAGTCGCAATCGCAATTCCGACATGTCCAAAAAACGGAAAGAGCCCCAGGCTAAAGAAAATATTCACAAGCACGGTGACACCCGCCATCCACATTGGGGACTTTGTATTCTCACGTGCAAAGAACCCTGGCTGCAGGACTTTGATCAACACGTAGCCTGGCAATCCAACCGCGAAGGCGGCCAGCGCCCGCCCAGTTTGCAGGGAGTCTGCCGCGGTGAAGTCGCCTCGTTCAAAAAGCACCGAGACGATCTCACACGGAATCACCATCAACGCAATAGCAGCGGGAACCGTCACGATCATCGCGAATTCAAGACCGTTCACCATCGTTGCTCTTGCCTCTTCCTCCTTGTCGCTATTCAACAACCTCGTGATTTCGGGAAGCAATACCATACCAAATGCAATCCCAATCATACCAAGCGGCAGCTGGTAAATGCGGTCCGCATAGTAAATAAAGGAAATAGCTCCTTGTTGGAACGAAGCCACAATTCCCCCAATGAGCAGATTGATTTGTTGAATTCCCGCCGCCAAAACCCCCGGACCCATCAAAACGAGAAGCCTCTTGAAACCGGGATCGATGACCGGCTTCTGCAACGCCACCGGTAAGCCAGCCCGCAAACACACCCACCATAAAACACCCAACTGCAAGAAACCCGCAATCGCAACACACCAGGCCAGAGCAACCCCCTTCCACTCCACAAACTGCACTACAAAGAGCAGTCCACATAAAAACACGATATTTAGCAGGACGGGAGAAAACGCCGGCGCCGCGAATTTTTTGAGCGTGGTCAACACTCCGCTTAAGTGCGCCACCAGTGCCATACAAAGCAGGTAGACAAAAGTGATCTGCGAGAGTCTCACCGTGAGGTCGTATGCCCCCGGGTCGTTATTGTAGACCTTCATCGTTCCCGAACCCGACACCGCCCCCTCAAAAACTGCAAAATCGTGATCCTCCGGTAAAGAAACTCGCAACAATCCCGAATCTGACGGCTGCCAGTGATTATCCTTAAATATCCGCTCTCTGGCCGCCTGGAACTGCCTCTCCTTCTCCTCGTCGGAATCCCCTTTCTTAATCTCGACCTCCCCCTTCCGTTTCAGCCCTTCATCAATCACTGACGCCAGCGTCACCCCCTCGCCCACCGCTTGCACCTCTCCGCCAAAAACCTCTCCAAGAACCTTGAAAAAGGACGGGTCTCCTCTCTCCACTAAATTTAGCGATCGAAAGTCCACCGATCCTTTTTCAACCTCCACATAGACAGCCCTGGCCCCTCGCAGAGGCACTCGAAACTCCGTAACCTCTGAGCTCAGAGTCTCGTCCACCTTCGGTAAAAAGCCCGGCACAACTACCAACATGATTGCCGCCATCAGAGGTATCGCGAGAAGCGTAAAGACGCTCAAGACCCCAAAAAGAATCGTAAACGCATTGTTGGCGAAGACCATCGCTGAATTGCGTCCATCAGCTGCCATCCTTTTCCCAAAAAGCGGAACAAAGGCCGCATTAAACGCCCCCTCGCCAAAAATCCGGCGAAACATATTGGGGAATCTGAAAGCCGCAAAGAACGCATCAGCCACCACACCGGTCCCCACAAACCTTGCGATCAAGATATCGCGAACCACACCTAGAATCCGGCTCATCAAAGTGAACCCGGAAATCGTCATGAGGGAGCGGAGCATGCCTGCGAAGAATGAGACCTTCCCACGCGAACCTCAAGTAACGCTTCACGAAAACGGCCAAAACCATCGACGACCTTCCCCCGGAGCTTTCCGCTGATACTTGCCATCACCCACACTCAAAACCTCCACCCGTGCCCGGGTGAGGCCTTTTTCCCTGAAACCCAATTTTGATGCCGCTCGTGGAGTCACATCAATGATTCGTCCAGGAATGAACGGCCCTCGATCATTGAGACGCATTTTCAAGGTCTTTCCGTTTTCCAAATTGGTCACTTTGACCCAGCATGGTAATGGCAGCGTTTTGTGCGCTCCCGAAATATCAAAACGCCCCACCCGCTCTCCGAGCGAAGTGTTCCCACGAATCAAGCCAAAGAATTTGCTCTCATTATACCACGAAGCAATGCCCTCTTCCGAGTAAGACAGGGCATCATCGACCGGTATCGGCCGATAGTGTTCACCCCGGATCGTGTAACTCCGAGTTTGGTATCCTTTGTAATCGTGGGACCCGCAGGATGAGAGAAAAGAAGCGATAACAAGCGACAAAAGGCCGGGTATTGCCAGAGCCTTCATCTTATTTCTCGTCGCGAGCTTTGATTTCGGGAAGAGTGCGAGCCACCTTTTCCTTAAGAGCCTTGCCAACCTGAAACTTCACCACGGCACGATCTGGAATTGGAATCGTCTTACTAGGGTCCTTTGGATTACGTCCGGGACGCCCTTTCGCGACCTTTGTTTCAAAGGTTCCAAAATCACGAATCACAACATTATTGGCACTGGCTAATTCGCGAGTCACGATGTCTACAACCAAATGAAGCATCTTGGATGAGAAGGTCTGGGTAATGCCGAGTTTGTCGCTCACTTCTTGGATGATCTCTTTTTTTGTAAAATTTGCCATGTTAGGATTTTTTATACGCTAACGCTTCATCCCTACCTGTCAAAAGCTCTTGCTAAATTTGATACATTATTCTGATGAATCTTGATCAAAAATAAGTTGTGTTGTCCGGAAATGTAACTTGCAAAGGTTCGAAAGTTGCCCCCGCTCCCGATTTTTCAGAAAATCGCGGGCCGCTTCGACGATTCCAACACCCGCGCCATAAGGCAAATCGATCTCAAGCTTTTCTGAAGCCAACTCCATCCAATCAACAAAACTTTCGCGGGCAAGAATAGAGGCCGCCGCCACGGCAATATCGCTCTCAGCTTTGGTTCTTTCTTCCAAATTGATGTCAATTTTTCTCATTTCCAACTCCCTCGAGATCAGAGGAGCCTTGGAAAATTGATCGCAGAGAACTCTCGGACACCCTGGCAAACGGCGCGCGAGGTCGTCAATGACCGCCGCGTGCCCCCGGGCAAGCATGCGATTGATGTTTTGATACTTCTCATAGAGCTCATTGTATCGTGCCGGAGCCCACCGAATCACTTTAAACCCGGTTCCAACTTCTCTGCGAATGATGGCTGCCAACTCTCGAATTCTCTTTGCCGATCCTATTCGTTTACTATCCATGATCCCGGCATCTATTAGGGCTCGTGCAATTTCTCGATTGGTATAAACTCCCGCAACCACAATCGGCCCGAAATAATCCCCCTTTCCACTCTCATCGACCCCAAAGTGCGGCTCAAACATCTCAGCCTGCCAATATTCCTCGTATCCCAACCGGGCCTCTCCCACCACCTCCGGTTCCAGAGTAAACTTAATAAAGTCCTCGGTTTCCTTCCCCTGAACCAAAACCTTCGGCCCCTTTTCGTAAACTGTGACATTCAGCTTCCCCTTCTTCCCCGAGAAAACGGCGTATTGTTTTTCCTGAAACTCGAATCCATCCCGTTCAAGACACTTCCTGAGTTTCGAGACCTGAGCTGGGGTGAGAGATAGGGTGTAACTGGTGAGCGACATTGGCCTTTTTCTTGTAGCAAAAATTCAGCTTCTTAAAAGGGAGCAATCCCTGAAGAATTTCCCCTCGCCTCCTACCGACGCCCTTTTAGGGTCAAACCACCCTATGGAAAAACCCTCTGCTCGACGCCATCCGCTCAAAAACATTCGCGCTTTTAGAAACTCCCTACTCAAGTGGTTTTCCGAAAATTCCAAATCCTATCCTTGGCGCGAAACGACCGATCCATGGGCTATTCTCGTCTCGGAGATTATGCTGCAGCAAACTACCGTCGCCTCAGTCATCTCCCACCAGCGCTTTGAAAAATTCCTCGAAGAATTCCCCGATATCGAGACCATCGCCGCTGCCTCTGAGGAGAAAATTCTCCGGGCCTGGGAGGGGCTCGGCTACTACAACCGTGTCCGAAATCTTCAGAAATCCGCTCAATTCATCCTCGATGAGTTCAATGGAAAATTCCCCCGGCATGCCTCCACCCTCGAAAGCCTTCCCGGCATCGGACGCTACACTGCCGGGGCAGTGAGCAGCTTCGCCTTCAACCAACCCTCACCCATTGTTGATGGCAACATCGCTCGCGTAATTTCCCGACTCCTCGATCAACACCTGCCGATCGACTCCACTAATGGACAAAAAGCTATTTGGAAATATTCCGGTGACCTTCTTGATCACAGAAACCCCCGCCTCTTCAACTCCGCTCTCATGGAGCTCGGCCAAACTCTTTGCACCCCACGCTCCCCCTCCTGTCTCATCTGCCCTGTCAGGGATTTTTGTAAAACTGAAACCCCGGAAAGACTTCCAATCAAAAAGCCCCGGAAAAAATTCATCACAGTCGAGGAACACGCCCTGCTCTGGATTCAAGATGATAAAATCCTCCTCTCCCCCGGCCACGATTCACGCCGCAAAGGGTTTTGGAAACTCCCCCTTCGAGCTGCTGAAGACTATTCCCACCTTTCACCCTTAAGCAAACACCGCTACGTCATTACCAACCACAAGGTGAGCCTATCCCTCTATCGAGTGAAACCCGCACACCTGATCTCCGGTGAGAAATACCAACTGATCAGCGACCTCCTCACTCTCCCCATCGCGACTCCGATCCGCAAAATCCTTGCGGAGCACCTGTGAGCGTCCCCTCCTCCTAGAAAAATTTCCGTAGAACCAACCTTCCTGAGCTTTGATCACTCTGAGCGCCTTGGCATCCTTCGCTCCCTCCATCACAAGATGCCGTGATCCACTTACCTGAAATCGTGATGCCACCGCCACGAACCAGATCCCGAATTTAGGAACCGAGACCTTCGCACCCTCAATCTTTGGTAAGTGGCTCGATGGCTTTTTACTTTCGCTTCCCTCTCTTTGGCGGCATGTTTCATCCATCAGTATGGCCTTGCTCGACGTCAAAAATCTCACCACCCGCTTCCACACTCGAAACGGCATCGTCCATGCGGTCGAGGATGTTTCCTTCAGCCTCGAGAAGGGAGAAACGCTTGGTATCGTCGGAGAGTCAGGGTCAGGGAAATCCGTAACCTGCTATTCACTTCTCGGTCTCATCCCACAGCCTCCGGGAAGAATCCACAGCGGCTCGGCCATTTTTGAAGGCACCGACCTCTTGCAGGCCAACGAAAAGAGTCTCCGAAAAATCCGTGGCAAGAAGATCTCGATGATTTTCCAAGACCCCATGACCTGCCTCAATCCGGCTCTGCGTATTTCTTCCCAGCTCACCGAACCTCTGGAACTCCACGAGGGAATGAAAGGAAAGCCAGCTCTCCACCGCGCCATCGAAGCGCTCGAAGAGGTAGGAATTCCCCAGGCCGAAAAGCGCATCAGGTCCTATCCTCACGAGTTCTCAGGTGGAATGCGCCAGCGTGTCATGATCGCGATGGCGCTCATCACCCGCCCCGAGATTCTTATCGCCGACGAACCCACCACCGCGCTCGACGTAACCGTCCAAAAGCAGGTTCTCGACCTCATCAAAAACCGACAAGAAACTCTTGGAACTGCCGTGATTCTCGTCACCCACGACCTTGGTGTTGTCTCACAGGCTTGCGACCAAGTGAATGTGATGTATGCCGGCCGCGTTGTAGAGTCGGCCACGGCCAAAGACCTCTTCGCCCAACCGCGTCATGCTTATACAAGAGCGCTTCTGAAAAGTATTCCCGCTATGCACGAAAAGGGTGAGAAGCTCTACACCATTCCGGGGCTGCCGCCGAATCTCAACATCCCGCCCTCGGCCTGCTCTTTCCAACCCCGCAATACTCTTGGTGACTCATCGCTTTGCATGACCACTAACGCCCCCCAACTCACTGAGATTTCCCCCGGCCACTCGGTGCAAAACTGCCCCGGCTGTCTCGCCTCCTGATCGACATGGAGTTTAAGGTCGACAGTTTTATCCTCTATCTCGCCACCGAGCGCGGACTTTCAACAGCCTACCAACTCTCCGTCCGACAAACCCTCGACAAGCTTCTCGAATGGGCTACCACAAACGACCACAGAGAATGGCGTGATCTGGGGACTGATGAACTCTCCGCCTTTCTTGGGGATTTACGAAAAACGGAACTCGATGCTTCCTCACTCCGGATCGCGGTGGTCCACTTGAAGATTTTTTTCCGCTTCCTCCAAAAGCGCCACGGTATCGAAATTGACCCTGCCGAGCCCCTGCTTTCGCCCAAAACCTCCGCAAAACTCCCGGAGACGCTCAACCAACAAACCGTCGAAAATCTCCTTGGCTCAATCGATTCGGAGAAAAAGCTAGGGAAACGCGACCTCGCACTCCTCGAGCTGTTTTATGCTTCAGGCCTCCGCCTTTCCGAAATTTGCGGAGCCCGACTAGAGTATTTTGATCAAGAAGACCACTTCCTCCGCATCACTGGCAAGGGCAACAAAACCCGGCTCGTTCCGGTCGGAGGCAGGGCCCTCAAGGCCCTCGACAACTACCTCACCGGGGAGCGGTCAAATCTGATCACGAAGAAAACATCCTCTCACATTTTTCTTTCGGTGCGTGGGGGGCCCCTCTCACCCGACCGCGTTCGTCAAATCGTGAAGGAACGTGCCCAGCAAGCCGGAATTGAGCAAAATATCTATCCCCACCTTCTGCGGCATTGCTTCGCCACCCATCTCCTCGAGAACGGGGCTGACCTTCGTGTCATTCAGGAACTACTCGGTCATGCAGATATCGCGACGACACAGATTTACACTCACGTTGATCAAAAACGCCTGAAAGCAGTCCACAAGAATTTCCACCCACGTGGGTAGCTCTTACTCCCCGCCTTTCGTCATCTTGGTCAATTCCATGACCTGATAAATCAGCCTTTTTTTGCGGAGTAATAGGTCTTTTTCTCCTTGATGAATCCCTTTCCTTTTTCAAACACAGAAAATGCGTTTGATTTCAGCAGCACCAAATTGGCCGGTCATAACGACAGGAACCGCTTAAAAGGTCCCGGCGGGAATAGGCACTTTTTGCCTCCCTGAAAATGCGAAACTTGCGCGCTGAATTCAAACTCCACAACTTTCCCGGCCCTCAC